>NZ_BAIN01000021.1 GCF_000613285.1 Acetobacter papayae JCM 25143
CGTAGAACGGCGGGGCTGATGGCGGTCTGATCGTAGCTGCTGGTTTTGACGCCGACATGATCCGATCCGTAGTTGGAGCTTTCCACGCGCTGCACGCGCAGGCCGCCCGTTACCTGTATGCGCTTGTCTAGTGCGGAAATCGTGTCTGCAAAAGCGAGGCTTTCCAGAGTGACCGTGCTGGCAATGGGGGCAGAGGCCGGAATGGCAATATTGCCGCCCGAATAATAGGTGCCCAGACCGGAATAGATGTTGATCTTGTCGGGTGAGACCGCGTTGTTGTTGGCGAACTGTCGCCCCAGCATGTAATCAAGCCGGTTGGCGGAAAACGCGAGTTCCTGCGTAATCGGGCCACTGTCGATCTTGCCGCGCACCCCGACTTCGGCATTGAGGTAGCGCCCATGCTGGGCAATGCCGACAGGGGTGGAGGCTGTCGCATTGCCTTGTGAATCATTGATGATCATCTGCTGGTAGTAAGCGCCTTTGACCTGATAGTCATGAACGCCCACGGTGCCGTATGCCGTAAAATTACGGAAAAGATCGACCTCACTGCGGAAAACACCAAAGAAATCCTGCGCGTTCAGGTAGCTCCATGGCAGGTTGAAGTTTCTTTTCACCCGCCCCGCATCTGGCACGGCAATGCCGGTGGCCAGATCATAATATGGCAGAACACCGTTGATATCGCGCACCTGATAGCCAAAATCGGTGGAAAAGCGCACATGATGCAGGCGCAGGTCTATGCCTGAGGCGACCAGAGCGGTTTTCATGTCGTTGTAGTCAATAGGGCTGGAGCCGGAGCGGATCATGCCGTTCAGCCGCACGCCAAGCTGTTTCTCCTTGCCAAAGCGCCTGCCCAGATCCGCATGGCCACCAAACTGCGTGTTGGATGTGTAATCCGCTTCGATTTTGGTGATAGGCTTGTCATGTGCGCGTTTAGGAATGATGTTGACCACACCACCAACACTGCCGCCGGGTGTCATGCCGTTCAGCAGGGCGGCGGGGCCACGCAGCACTTCAACCCGCTCGGCCAGTTCGGATGTAATGCCGTTAAAAGGCAGCATGCCGTAAATGCCGCCCAGAGCCATATCCTGATTGTCGATATTGAAACCGCGGATCTGTATACGCTCGACCCCGGCGGTGCCGGTAGCAAAGCCTGCGCGCACGGAAGGGTCGTCCTTCAGGGCATCGCGTATAGTCCTGATCTGGCGTTTTTCTATAAAGTCTTCAGTATAGATGGTGGTATTAAACGGTGTGTCCATGACATCGCGGTTGCCGAATATGCCAAGCTGCCCGCCGCGTGCGTTCTGCCCGCCGGGCAGGGTGGCAGGCAGATTGCCTATCATGGCGGAGGAAGGCAGTTCCGAACCGGCAACACGCACGGGGCCAAGCATGATGCTGGTGGCTGCATTCTGGATAACAATCGTATCCCGTCCGGCATAACGATAGGAAAGACCTGATTGGGAAAGCAGTTTTTGCAAGGCCTCCTGTGCGGACATGGAGCCAGTAACCGGCGCGGATGTCTTGCCTGCCAGCAGGGCCGGGTCATAGGTGATCTGAATACCGGTTTGCTTGCCATAAGCCGCCAGAGCCTGCCCTAATGGCTGGGAGGGGATGTCATACGCGTGGGCTGCTGTTTGTGCGGCTTGCACAACGGAGGCGTCTGCCGCTCGGGCGGGCAGTGTATTCAGGCTGGTCAGGGCAAAAAACAGGCCAGCTGGAATGGCCAGAATAACCGGGCGGTTGAGCCATGCCTGACGCAGGCCGGGTTTTCTTGGGTGGCTCATGATGCGGGGTGCAAGTTCAGGTTCCATATGTGTCGCCTTGTCAAACTATGAGAATGAATCGCATTTGAAATAGGGACGGGAAGCTGAGGCCTTTTTATAGGGTGGATTGTCAAATTATTTTCATAAAGCAGGATGAGTCAGAAAACCGTGCGGGCATGGCGCCTGAAGCGGTCAGGGTTTACGGGGGTGAGCGGCAGCGGTTGCAATCAGCATATGATCCGCTACTTCGCGCACACGCCCGCCGGATGGCACAACCGCAGCCCTGAGGGCGGCGGGGATGTTGCCCAGATCATACACCCCCCCAACATGCCGGGAGAGAAGGGCCGGGTTCCAGCTTACGATATAGCCGGAATAATAGCGCCTGAGTGTGTTGGTTACATGCCCGACCGTATCGTTGCTGACAACGAGCATGCCTGTCTGCCATGAACCAATGGTGTCCGGCACAACGGTTTCGCGCGTTATGCCGCCGGTTGCGCGGTCCACCCGGATTTCTTCTCCCGCTCCCAGCACGAGTTCCTGCCCTTGTGGGGTATTGGATACGCCCACAAGGCCTTCCTGCACGCTGATCCGCACTTCCGTTGAATCCAGCCCGATATCAAAGCGGGTGCCGATATCACGTGCCTGCGTGGCTCCGGCCGTAACGCGGAAAGGCCGCTCCGCATTATGCCGAACCTGAAAAAAAGCCTCACCGGCCAGCAGGGTAATGTCACGTGCCTGTGGGCGATAATGTACGGCTATTGCCGAGCGTGCGCCGAGCGTGACGATGCTGCCATCCGCGAGGGTGATGGTCTGGTTTTTGCCGGTTGAAGTCCTGTAGTCGGCCTGCAGGGCAATACGGATATCAGGCAGGACAAGTGCTCCCGCCGCACAGAATGCGACGCTAAGAGCGCAGGCCATGGCCGTCCGCCGCACGGTAGCCGGAGAGGGGGCGCGTGCAAAAGCAGCAGACATGCCAGCGAAAGGGGCAGACTTGTTATGCGTCTTGGCTGAACTGGGGTGAGGGAACAGAACCGGTTCGGTAGCACCGGACAGTCGCCAGACATGCAGCGCGCGCGCCCAGGCATGGGCATGCGCGGGGGAGCGGGCAAACCAGACGGAAAACTCCCTGCGCAGAGCCGGGTCATGCGGGTTTTCCGTCAGGTGGATGATCCACAGACTGGCTTCGCTACCCAGCGGGTCGTACGAAGGGGAAGGGTTATCTGTCATAGGCACGGCATGACACTCCACGCTCCATCAACCGGGCGGCAGACCAAAAGCGGTCCTATGAAAGAGAGGGGGCGTGCGTGCATTTTTAAAGGCAGTCAGTTCAGTTTCTAGGTTCGGCTTGATCAAGAGCCGCCTGACAGGCTGTCATGGCTTCTGTCACCAGTTGTGCGGCCCGCGCGGTTGAAATATCCAGTGCCACGGCAATTTCGCGCAGTTTACAGCCGCCGAAGCGCTTCATTTCAAAAGCAAGACGCATGCGTTCAGGCAGGGTGGCCAGCGCGGTTTCGATAATTGCCAGTTCCTCACAGTTGCTCAGATAGGTTTCGGGTGAACGCGGGTCGCTCAGCAGGTTCTGAATGGCGCTATCCGCTATGTCGGTTTCATTGCGGACACGGCCAAAGCGCAGGAAATCGATGGCCAGCCTGCGGATAACCTGCAGCAGATAAGGCACTGGGCTTTGTATTTCTGTGCCTTTTCCATGCACCAGCGAAGCCTTGATAAAGGCATCCTGCACGATGTCCTCAGCCCGGGCACGGCAGCCGACAATGCTTGCCGCCACGTCTACAAAATGCAGGCGATGGCTGAGATAGACGTTCAGAATGGGTTCTGAATCCTTCACCGTGCTCAAGGTCCTGCCGTGGGTAAGGGGTCAAAAAAACATGCCAGACCGGGCTGTGCGGGCTCGCGTGCTTTCGGTGTATTGCGACAGGTTCTTAACCGCAACTTCTATTCGTTCTGTATTGGTCAGAACGCCACAGTGCGAGCACTTTCAGCCCTCAAATGCAGTCAGAGCATAAAAAAATGCAGGAATGGCTATAAAAATGCCTCCCTCGTTCGTCCCTTATATTAAGGGCAGTTTTATGCTGCTTCGAGGCCGCTTTTGTGGTGCTGCGAATCGTTGGCTGGAAAGGGGCGGACAGGCCGCGTCGGTTCAGTCAGTCATGATGCTGAGCGTGCTGCGACCGCTGGCACCGGGTGTAATCTCGACCTTGACGGGAATACGTTCCTTCAGTTCCTCGACATGGCTGATCACCCCAACCCGGCGGCCTTGTGCGTGCAGATGCTCCAGCACGGCAATGGCCTGCCCTAGGCTGGCGGAGTCCAGTGAGCCGAAGCTTCATCTATGAACAGGCTTTCAATCCGCACACCATGCCCGCATGACATTTCCGACAGCCCCAGTGCCAGCGACAGGCTGACCAGAAAGCGCTCGCCGCCAGAAAGATTGTGCAGGCCACGGCTCTGGCCCGCCATGTCGTTGTCTACCACCTCGATCAGCATTGCGCTGTCCGCCGTTTCACCCCCGGCGCGCTGGAGCGTGTAGCGGGGTTTGAGGTCAGCCAACTTTTCGTTGGCAAAGCCCAGCAGGCGGTCAAGGGTCAGGTTCTGGGCAAAACCGCGCAAGACCTTGCCTTTGGCATCGCCCAGAAGATCGTTGAGGTCTTCCCAGACTTTGCCTTGCTGTTGGGCCTGTTCCAGATCGGCATGCAGTTTTTCTGTCTGGCTGCGGGCCTCATCATCCTGCCGCAGGCGAAACAAGATGTCTTGCACAGTCGTTTTTGCCTGTTCTATCTCGGCTGTCGCAAGCTTTATCGTCTGCTCAAGCGACATCCCTTCCGGCGTGGGGTCGGTCGGGCGCGTGGTATCGTGCTGGTTCAATAGGTGCTGATGGGTGGCAACAGTTGCCTGCGCCGTGGCTATGGCTGTTTCCAGCGCGCGTAGGGCGTCGGCTTCAATTGCCAGAGCCGTTGCGCCAAGGTTGTTGGCACGTTCCACATCCGCGATACTCAGTGAGGCCTCTGCTAGACGTTCATCAAGGCGGCACTGGCTCTCTGTGTATTTTTCTTGCGTGGTTACAACCGCGTGTTCACAATCCTGCTTCTGTGTGCTGGCTTTTGCGGCGAATAGGTTTGCATTTTCATGCGCATTGCGGGCGATTTTTTCCTGTGTGCTGGCTGTCTGTATGGTGGTAGCCAGCGTGGTTTCAACGGCCTGCACGGATTGCCCGTCCAGCAGGGTTGCACGCTCCTGCTCAAGGTTTGAACACTGTGTTTCAGCCAGTTTCAGGGCCTGTTGTGCTGCTTCTAGCTGCTGCTGTGCGGTTTTGTCGGCCTGTCTGGCCTCAGCCGCCCGCGCACTTAGTTCGGGCAAGGCGGCCTCGTTTGCCCGCAGGCGGGTGTTTTTATCTCGCCACTCGGCTGTTTTGTGCGCCAGCCACTGGCCGGGATTGGGCTGGTTTTGCCAGTCCGGTGCAATTCTATCCAGCCTGTTGGCCAGAAAGCGGGTCAGCTCTTCCTGTTTGTGTATGGCGGCTGTCAGGTCGCTTTGCGTGGTGCTGTGGGCAGTCTGGGCCATGCGCAGGCGTTCAGCGGCGTTGTCTGAGAGCCTGCGCTGTTCCTCATAGCTGATACGGGCCTGCCGTTCGGCTTTGTCTGCTTCTTCCGCCTTTTCCTGTGCTCGGGCCATGGCCGTTTTTTGCTGGGTCAGGCTGTCCAGTCGGGTGCGGAGGCGGAGGGTCTGCGCCTCGGTATCGGGGGCTGGTGTTTCACCCTCTGCGCACAGGGCCTGATGCAGGGTGGTAGTGGCCTGTGCGCAGAGGGTTTCGTATTCACTCAGTTTTTGCTTGAGGCTTTTTTGTTGCTGCTCCAGCCGGGCAAGTGGCAGTTGGGCGGCCTTATCGGCTGCTGTCAGGTCGGTCAGTGTTTGTTCGGTGGTGCGCAGAGCCTGCTCGGCGGCTGTGGTCTCCGCACGCGCTTGTTCCACGGCCTCATCCAGCACTGTTGTGAGAGAGGCAAGGTGATGTTCCGTAGCTCCGCAGACAGGGCAGGGCTCTCCCGGTGTCAGTGCTTCGCGCAGCAGGCGTGCCGTGCCATCTGTCGCGGCGGAAAGTCGTGTGGCTGCCTTACGTTTTTCTTCTGCCCGGAGCCGTTGTTCAGGTAAAGCCTGTTCGGCATTTTCTCTGGCTTGCTGGCGTGTTTGTTGTTCCTGTGTCAGGCGGGCAAGGTCTGCAAGAATGTTCTTATATTCCTGCCTGCTCTGGTGGAGTAGCGAGAGGTCTTTTTGTAATGATGCATTATCCTGCTCTATTTTTGATAATGCGTTATATTCCGCCTGCAGTGCGTCACTTTGCTGCGTGGTGGGGGCGCACTCTCTTGCCGCGTGCAGGACTTGGGTGGCCTGCTGAAGAGAGGTTTGAGCGGCTGTGCAGTCCTGCTGGGCGGTCTTTATGGCCGCCTGCGCAAGGTCCAGTTCTTTTTCCTGTGTTGCCAGAGTGTGTTGCAGGGTCAGGATGCCCTGTTCCAACTCATGGCGGGCGGTCAGCCTGTCGGTAATATCGTGCTCATCATGCGTGAGCCGTTCAAGGGGCTGATGTTCATTCAGCCATGCTTGCAAATCAGCTTTCAGGTTCGTGGCGTTGGTGAGTGCTGCTGTGGCCTGTTCGGCCTGCTGGTGTGTGTCTCTGCTTTCAGCTTCGCAGGCAGTATGTTTTTCGCGTGCTGTGGTGTTAGCTTGTCTGGCGGTTGCCAGTGCTGATCGACCGTGCGGGCGGCTGCCAGTTGGGGGGCCGCTTCTGTCTGCCGTTGCTGGGCCTGTGTCAGGTGGTTTTCGGCCTCGGTTAGCGTTTGCCGGGCGGCCTGCACAGTGTTGCGGGCAGCTTGTTCCGCTATGCGGGCTTGTTCGACGGCTGTTTTGGCCTCTTCGTGTGTCTGTTTCGCGGCAAGGCTATTCCGCCAGATTTCGGCCAGAGCAAGGGCCTTCAGGTTACGGGCCAACGCATCGCGGCGGGGGGCGGCATTGTCCTGCTCGATTTTGGCAGCGGTCAGGGTCTTGTGGGCTTCTTCCAGCCGTGTGGCGTGCTGGATACGGTTTGTGTGCCACTCTTGCTGGGTTTGTAGGTTTTTCAGATGGACTTCACTAGTAGTGAGGCTGTCTTGCGCGGTTTTATGGTGTGCCTCCAACTCCGCACGGGCCGTGGGGGCGAGGCAGCTTTTTGCTGCGATCTGCTGCTCTATGGCCTGATAGGCTTTTTTGACAGCACTCGCTTTTTCAAAAGCAAGCTGGCCAATACGGGTGTAGAGGGCCGTGCCGGTCAGCTTTTCGAGCAACAGGGCGCGCTCATCGCCCGGTGCCTTGATAAAAGCCTCGAACTCTCCTTGCGCCAGCACTACGGCGCGGCCGAACTGCTGTGCGTTCAGCCCGATCTGGTTGAGAATATACTCTTTGATTTCCTTCTTTTTGTCTGGCAGCGCCGGATGCGCGTCCAGACAGGTCAGCTCCATTCTGGAAGCCTGAAGGGCCCCATCGGGGCGCTTGCGTGCGCGTTGTACGTTCCATTGGCTGCGGTAGCTGTGCCCATCACGGCCTACGAATTCGAGTGCGGCATAGCCATCGCCCGTGGCATGGCGCAGGATACCGCGCGGGTCGCTGGGTGACAGGCCATCCTGTGTGCTTTCACCGCTACGGGGGGCGCTATCAAGGCGGGGCAGGCTGTCGAACAATGCCAGACACATGGCGTCCAGCAGGGTGGATTTACCCGCGCCCGTTGGCCCGGTTATGGCGAAAATACCTGCATTGGCCAGTGGCCCGTCACGGAAATCGAGCGAGAATTCTCCGGCAAGGCTGGCAAGGTTCTTGCCATGGATGGACAGGATCCGCATCAGTTGTTTTCATCCATCTGGCCGCTATCATCCTCGCGCGAGGCGGCCAGAACCAGCTCGGCAAAGGCGCGGCTCAAGGCATCGCTCGGTGGTTTGTGGTGTTTGTGCTGATGCAGGGCGATAAAGACATCTTTCGCCTGCAGGTCGGCCAGATCCCGGCCGCGCTCACTCGGGGCGGCGTTCTGCCCACTTTGGGGTGCAACGCGACGGATGCGCGTCAGGCGCACGGGCTTGTCTTCCAAAGCCGCCAGAATACGGGCCTGCAGGTGTGGCTCAGGGCCATCGACCAGAATGGCAATTTCAATAAAAGGCCGCAGTCTGCGGGGCAGGTCTGGCAGATCAAGTGCTTGTATAGCCTTTACTGCGTCCGCAAGCGGGAGCGCGCCTTGCTCGGGAATACGCAGGAAAGCCACCGGGCGTGGAATGGGCAGGATATCCAGTATGGTGCCTGTCGGCTCCAGGATGGCCAGCGTTACGGAGTGGCGATAGGCGCGTTCCGTGGCGGAAAGCGGGAAAGGGGAGCCTGCGTAGCGAATGGGCATGGCGGCGTTGAGCGTTTGGGGGCGGTGCAGGTGGCCAAGGGCGACATAAGCGGCGCGGGGTCGAACAGGTCGGTGGCAGCGGCTTCCTCCCCCCCGATAACAAGGCGGCGCTCGGAGAGTTCGGACACCTCGCCCCCTGCTACGTGCAGATGGCCGCTCAGCACCATAGGCAGGTCATGCGCTTTTTGCGCTAGTGCCGTTATGATGCGGGCATACAGCCCAGCAAGCCCATCGGCCTCAAGGTCAGAAGGGCGGCAGAAGGGAACAGCAGCCAGCCATGCAGCAGTCATGCCATCAGCGTTTTTCAGGGGGATACAGATACGCTCCATATCTGGCGTGCGTTCATGGCGGGGTAGTCCCCCGATGAAATGCACATCTGTATCGACCAGTGCGCCCGGCAGGTCGATCCGCAGCGCGCTATCATGATTGCCGCCGATGATAATGATCTGTAGTCGCGGCAGGCGCTGGCGGATTTGGGCGATAAACCGGTAGAGCCGTTGCTGTGCGGGCACGGATGGATTGGCCACATCGTAGATATCACCCGTGACCAGAAGGGCATCGGCCTGTGTCTGTTCCAGCGTGTCCGACAGCCATGCCAGAAAGGCATCGTGCTCGGCCTCGCGCGTGTGGCCGAACAGTTCATGGCCCAGATGCCAGTCCGATGTATGCAGCAGCCTGACCGGCTTTACGGGCGCGCCGGGGGGAGTAGGCGTTATCATGGGGCGAGGGTGCTGTGCAGCGTCAGGGAAAAAGCCATGTTTCATTATGGAGCAGGCAAATTGGGAAAGACAACACCCAGTCTGGCATGGCCATGCGTTGGAATATCCCCTCTTTAATGCGTTGCATGATGCCCGATTGCGGAGCATGTCTGTTTCTCTGATGGAACGACACACGACATGGAAAACGGAATGGCCACGCACTACGCAACCGTGACATGGGACCAACTGCACAGGGATGCCCGCACGCTGGCGCGCCAGCTTATGCCGCTCATGCCGTTTAAAGGTGTGGTGGCCATTACACGCGGCGGCATGATTCCTGCGGCTATTATTGCCCGTGAACTCGGCTGCCGCGTGATGGAAACCATTTCCGTGGTGTCTTACGATGAGGAACAGCAGGGAGAGCCCGTGATCGTCAAGCAGCCGGATGCGGCGGGCAATGGCGAAGGTTTTCTGGTGGTAGATGATCTGGTGGATTCCGGTGTGACCGCGCGGCTTGTGCGCGAACGTCTGCCAAAGGCGGTGTTTGCCTGCCTGTATGCCAAACCCAAGGGGCGCGAGCTGACCGACCATTTCGTGACGGAAGTCTCGCAGGATACATGGGTGTTGTTCCCATGGGATACGGCGCCACTTTTCGTGCCACCTCTGGTTGATGGCGGTCGAGATGGTGACACGGCGGCCTAACCCGATGTGCTGGCTGAAATTTTATCGGTTTTTTGATGTTACAGCTCTTGCCAGCGGGCGGCGGTGCGCTTAGGTTCTGGCTCGTTCGGGGCGTGGCGCAGCCTGGTAGCGCGCGTGTTTTGGGTACACGAGGCCCCCGGTTCGAGTCCGGGCGCCGACCACTGCAAAAGCGGGGAGCCCCGATATGCCAGCTCGTGTTTATAAACAGTCCAAACCAGCCGGTCAGTCCGGTCTCGCAGGTACGCGCCGCTGGGTTCTCGAATACGGGCAGGGTGCCCCCAGACAGCAGGACAGCCTTATGGGCTGGACAGGCAGCACGGATTCCCGCTCCCAGATCAAACTCGCGTTTGACACGCTTGATGAGGCCTTGGCCTACGCCAAGCGCGAACGGATTGACGTTGAGGTCGAAACGCCAGCCGAGCGTCTGCGGCGGCCCAAGGTTTATGCCGATAACTTCCGTTCTGACCGAATCCAGAACTGGACGCATTGATTTTAAGCGCCTTCGCCTTTATGCGTGAAAACAACAGGGCGCCCTTAGCTCAGTTGGATAGAGCAACAGCCTTCTAAGCTGTGGGTCGCTGGTTCGAATCCAGCAGGGCGCGCCATATTTTCTTTTTAAAATTAATGGGTTGTGGCGTTCTGTCTCTCTGTGCAGAGTATGTGGGCGCGCCAAGCTAAGGCTTTGTCCACATTGTTGGGCAGCCTTCACTGGATGTTTTTGCTTGCCCCAGATAATCCAGCGGTTCGCGTTCCATACCGTCTCGTAAGATTCCTGACGCCATTCTGGTTGCAGCATGATGCCGCTATAGAGGTGTGCCTGTGTTATGATCTGGAATGCACGGGCGGCAGGGCGCGTGTCTTGAGGCAGGCCGCCGGTGTGGCTATATTTTCCGTGAGGCGAAACATATGACTGTGCTGTTACGGCGAATGGCCTGATTAAGATTGTGATTGATGCGGATTCCAGACACTTCCAAAGTTCCACGTTTGTTGGTCGTGCAGCGGCAGTCCATGACGGACGGTCACATGGAATCTCGCACTATAGGTGCCAGATTTGTGCCGTTGCTCACCTATATGCAAAGACACAATCTTCTGGTGTGGGAGCAGCTTTCCGAAACCGCTATTGATAGCGATTCGCTCAGGCGCTTTGATGCCGTGCTGTTTAACAAGCATGTCTCTAACCAGTCGCTCAGTATCATGAGGTTGGCAAACAAGCTGGGGCTGCACACGATCTACGATTTAGATGATTGGCTGCTGGATCTGCCGTCGTGGAGTGTGCTCGAAATGAACGCGGGCTTCGTTGACAACGTGTCATCGATGATCCGCGAGGCGAGCGTTGCCACGGCCTCCAATCATATTCTGGAGGAGAAGATGCGGCAGCTGCGTCACTCCAGTGTTGTCATTGTCCCTAACGGTTTTGATCATCAGTCGTTTGATCTGTCGCCGGGGCATTGGCAGGAAAAGACACCGCCTAAAATAATTTTTTCCAATCTGGATGGTGTTAAGCTCATAAATTTCAGAGCTCAGTTTTTTTTAGGCTTGTCGCAGGTTGTTGAGAAAAACCCTCAGCTGAAAATTGATTTTTGGGGCGATGCTTTTCCCGAAATGCACGATCTTCCCAATCTTGTTCATCGCGGTAGTCTTGCGAATATTGAATATAAGAAGGCCATTCGGGATGAAGGGTATTTGTTTGGGATTGTTCCTCTAGGTGCGGAAGAAGATCCGGACACGTTTTTCTTCAACTCATGCAAGTCGGCCATCAAATATGTTGATTATGGGAGCCTAGGGATTCCGGCAATATATTCGGATTGTCCGACATATCGCGGCACCATTTCGCACCGCGTAACCGGTTATATTGCGCAGAATAATGCACAGGCATGGGCGCAGGCGTTTGATGAAATGCTGACCAGTTCCCAATTGCGCAATACGATACGCAAAAACGCCTTCGAAGATGTGCATAAGCGTTTTACGGTTGAGCATATTTCCAAAATGTTTCTGCGCGCGTTGCCGCAAAATATCTCGCAAGGTTAAAGCTGAGCATGGACCTTCTTCTTATCCGCCATGGCCAGTCACATGGGAATGTCGCAGGCTTGTTGAATGCGACAGTGCACGATGAACTTACGCAGTATGGAATGGAGCAAGCGGGAAGCCTGCGTGGATTGATGCAGCAGCGCGGATTGGCCCCTGATATTGTGTATTCCAGTCCGTGGAAACGGGCTCTCCAGACCACCGAGATTATTTTTTCTGATCAGAAAAACTGGTCGATTGATGCGAGGCTGGGCGAAACGGATCCCGGAAAATTTGCGTCATGGCGTGCCGAGGATTTTAAAGTAAAATTCCCTCAATTCGGCGAAAAACTCTCGGATCGCTATAGTGAAGGTGAATCGCATCTGGAACTGGCTGCGCGTTCCATTGACTGGCTGGAGCAGGAGTTTCTAGCCCGCTTGGATGCCCCCGGTCTTCTGGCGGCTGTTTGCCATGCCGGTCCCATTGCTGTCATTAGCCAGTATTTATTGAATATACCCTTGTCGATGTTTCCGAATGTTCTGGTGCCAAACGCATCGCTGACATTATTTCGAAAAGATAAAAATTCGAGAAAAATCATTCTTGAATATGCTGGGTTGTCGTAAAAAATCTGATCAAAATTGACAGTATTCATTGGGTTTTGATGGCAGGTGTGCTTGCAAGATAGATAGTGCCTGATGGCGGTCGGTTGTGTTGCAATGTGTAAAGCTTGAAGACCGAGGGATATGCTTGATTTTGAGCCTGTTGCATCTTGGATTGTCGGACGATCTGGTGCATGGCATAGTTGCTACCTAACGGGGCTCTTGTTTTTGATTTGAGCCTAAAAGGTGTCAGGAAAACACGGTCTTCTTGCGTGGGCGAGGGATACTGGTTAATCGCTTGTTTGCCGTCAGTCGATGTTTGTCAGCCAGCAACTGCATTTGGGAATGCTATCAGATACATGCTCAAGTCTAAATACAAAGGCATAATATTGGCAGGTGGACGCGGGACGCGCCTTTACCCTGCGACCCTTTCCATTAGCAAGCAGTTGCTCCCGGTTTATGACAAGCCGATGGTCTATTACCCGCTGAGCACGCTGATGCTGGCAGGTATTACCGAAGTGCTGATCATTTCGACGCCAAGTGCCTTGCCGCTTTATCAGGAGCTGCTCCGCACTGGTGAAGACCTTGGCATGCGGTTTGAATACGCCATTCAGGCTGAGGCGCGTGGGCTGGCGGAAGCCTTCATTATTGGTGAGCGCTTCATCGGCTCATCCAATGCCGCTCTGGCGCTGGGTGATAATATTTTTTACGGGACGGGTGTTGGCGATAGCGTGCGCCGTGCGGGTGAGCGCAGGGAAGGGGCAACGGTTTTTGCCTGCACAGTTAGCGACCCAGAGCGTTATGGTATTGTCGAGTTCGACGCCGATGACGTTAACCCCGTATCGATTGTGGAAAAGCCCAAGCACCCCAAAAGCAATTATGCCGTAACCGGGCTGTATTTCTACGACAACGATGTCATTGAGATTTCCAAGGGTATCAAGCCTTCAGCGCGCGGTGAGCTTGAAATTACGACTGTGAACGAGGTTTACCTACAGGCAGGTAAGCTCAATGTTGAACGGCTTGGCCGCGGCAATGCGTGGTTTGACACCGGAACCCATGACAGCCTGCTGGAATCCAGCCAGTTCGTGCAGACTATTGAAAAACGGCAGGGCCAGAAGATCGCGTGTATTGAAGAGATCGCTTGGCGCATGGGCTTTATTGACGATGAGCAGCTAGAGCAACTGGCGCACCCGTTGGTTGCAAGCGGTTATGGTAAATATCTGCTTGGCCTGCTGCATAATCGGCAGAGTGGTCACTAACTCCGTCTGTTGAGGCCTCTGCCGCTTTCATGATCGCGCTGGCCCGGTGAACGGGCCCGTGCTAGCCTCTGGTGTGGACGCGGCAGTAAAATCATAGGTGTTCGCTTGCGACTTCTCCTCACGACCTATCATCAGGCGTTTCTGACCCATGGCGGCGGCGAGACCGAGCTGCGGCAGTTGGCCGAACTTATCAACGATCTTGGGGTCAGGGCCGATATCTATGGTCCATCGTCAAAGCGGCTGAGCTTTTACGATGCGGTGATCCATTTTTCCGCTCATGGCGGGGGGGAGCAGTTGCTGGCCGAGGTCAAGGCTGCGGGAACTCCTGTCATTCTGCTGCCCAATTTCAATTTTTTTGATCTTCAGCACACCGCGCGTGGGGTTGTGCAGCGGCACCTCGATCTGGCGGATCTGGTTATCCTGCGCACCGAGCAGGAGCGGGCACTGTGCGTTGAGCATTTTGCCATTGCGCCTGAACGTACTGCCGTGGTGCCTGCGGGCATTTCGGCTGCTTTCGGCAGGCCTGTGGAAGAAAACCTGTTCAAATCAGCCTATGGGCTTGAGCAGTTTATCCTGTGGGTTGGGCAGATTGAGGAGGGTAAACAGCAGTTGCGGGCTATTGAGGCCCTGCAGGATGGTGATATCCCTCTGGTGTTTATCGGCGGCCATCGTGACAAGGCTTATTATGATCGCTGCCGAGCCGCTGCCGGGGAAAATGTGCGCTTTCTGCCCTATGTGCAGCCCAATTCCGAGATACTGCGCTCAGCCGTGCAGAGTTGCGATGCCTATATCGAACTGGGGCTCGACTATCCGGGCTTTTCGTCACTGGAGGTGGCTCTGGCGGGGCGGCCTATGGTGTTGAACGATCATCCATGGTCGCGTGAAGTGCTGGGTAATGCTCCGGTTTATGTCGAAAACGACACACCGCAGGCAATCCGTGCTGCCATGAAGCAGGCACTCGCCGGAAAGGGCGCTGGGGAACTGGTCGAGCGCATGAAGGCGCTGCATGTCCAACCCAAACCAACGCAACAGTTGCTCGAACTTGTTGAAGAGCTGTGTAAGGGCCGCAAGTAGTCTGCCTTAACCCAGCGAGGAGAAGGCGCGCTCAGGCCGTTCACGCAGGTCGCTGATCATTCGCCACACGCCTTCGTCCAGACTTAAGGCTGGGCTCCAGTCGAGATCGGTTTTGGCAGCGGTAATATCTAGCACGCTTACTGGCACATCAAAGGGGCGACCGGGTTTGCGGTCAATGGTCAGAGCGTGGCCGACATGGCGCTCAACAGAGGTAATGATCTCGTTGACACTGGCCCCTCTGCCGCTCCCGATATTGTAGATCATGCGGGTGCGGAGGTCTTGTGCCGGGGCTTCTGCCAAGCAGATCAGCCCTGCGGTTACATCGTTAATATGGATGAAATCACGCACAACCAGACCATCGCCCCAGATTTCGATAGGGGTGCCGGATAAAGCGTGATGAACCACCGTGGTTGCCAGCCCCTGAGGGCGTGCCGGATGCTGGCCTGCGCCGAACGGGTTGGCAACCCGCGCAATGCGCGTATCGATACCATAAAGGTCACGGTAGAAATTAAGATAGGTTTCGGCGCTGACTTTGGAGGCCCCATAGGCGGTGATCGGGGCTAGGGGGTGAGTTTCAGGCACTGGAATGGTCTGCAGTTTGCCGTAAACTGTTCCGCCAGATGAACTGAAAACCATCCGTCCACCGCCGCTGCGGCGCATGGCTTCCAACAGGCCGATGGTGGTGCCCAGATTGGCATGCAGGTCGGCCTGCGGGTCAAGATTGGCTGTTTGCGGGATGGTCGTCCAAGCATAATGGTGGACGATATCCGCGCCAGCCACGATGGCATCAAAATCAGCAGCGGTGGCTGTAAGCAGATCCAGCGTGAGGCATTCAGGTTGCTCAAGGCCCGGATCTTCACTTTGATAGTGAGAAAGATCGACAACACGCACGGTATTGCCATTTGCCAGCAACTGCCGGGCGACATGCCGTCCGAGAAAACCGCTGCCGCCCAGAACAACGTGCCGCATTAGCGTGAACTCTCCGCGACATAGGTTGTGGCATAGGTATAACCTGCTTTTCTGACAGCAAAAGTCAGCAGGCGCTCGAGTGTGTGGAGAATGGTGCCGTCAATGGGCAGGGGTTCGGGGGGGAAGTCATCCCAACCAAGCCCCAGATCAAACATGGGCTGGAGTGCTTCCGGGCGTGCCCAGAACATTGTCCCGATGGGGAAATCGAAGTGCACCGGCAGCGGGGCTTCAAGGCCCATGCGTGGTGCAAGAACTTCAGCGATTGCCCGGTTCTGATCCCAGCCATTAAGATGTGGGTCTTCGGGGAAGACCATCCCCAAGGTTGGGTTTTCAGCAAATGCGCTTACGGCCAGATCCATCATCGGGTATTTGTCTCCGATGAGATGCTGCCAGGCAAATTCGCGCCAGCGTTCGCCTATGGCCTGATCGACATGGCGGCTACGTTTGCCGTGGACATGACCCACGATATCGTATTGTCCAGCAAGCCGCTGAGGCATGTCTACAAGGAAGGGGCCAATATCTCGCCCTTTGTTCGGGACGCTCCAGACCTCGGCATTGGTAATGCCTGCGGCAGCAAGGGCGCTGCGAATTTCTTCTTCCTGAGCTGGGCCTGAAGTGGTGAGGAAGAGATCGGCTTTTCCGGCATTGGCGGCGAGATGGTGCAGAAAATCCGGCACCAGATCAGCATAGTAAAAATGCCCATGGATAGCGACACGGGCATTCGTCGGTTTGGTGATGACACCGGGAAACACGACGGGATGGAGCCATGGACCTTCTGGGCGGCCTGCATTCAGAAAATGCGCCAGAGGGTCTTCGCCTGTTGTTTCGACCTCCGGTGTGTTGAGTGCGTAAATCAGGGGGTTGAAGCCAGGGAAAGGCCTGCGAATGAAAAGCCCCGCATCAGGCTGCGTGAGCGGGCGCGCCAGACGAGCATTATTCAGGTATTCGACAATGCCGCCTTCAGGGGTTTTGTCCGCGGCCAGTCGCCCGAAATACAGACGGGGCTCGAACACCTCAGCCTGTGTGATTACAGCAAGGTCGGTAGGGATTTGCTCCCGTTCCTGAATGGCCTGCCGCCCTAATGCATCAATGCTTGCGACATAGCTGTCCATATCGAACAACGTGGTGGCGTGGCTACGGATGACGCTGGAAAACTGTTCAAGTTTTGCCCGGTCATCAATCAGTTCAGCAATCAGGCGGGCTGCGGCCGTGCTGTCCATGTAAGGCACAACGAGGTCGCGGGTGGCAGGGTCGGCTGCCAGAATTTCGCCCATGCCGTTGGTGTCGTCGAAGCTGATGATGGGCAGGCCCTTGAGGGCCGCGTCGATGGCAACATTGGGGAGCGGGTCCAGGCGCGAGCTTAGGAAAAAGACATCCGCACAATCATAGGCGGGATCAAGGTCGCTGACCTCTCCCAAAAATACGAAATTGTCTGCAAGGCCGGATTTTGCGACCTGCTCCTCTACGGCGAGATGGTAACGCCAGTCTACGGGAATGCTGTCGCCCACCCAGATAAACCGAAAATCGTCCCGTCCCAGATCGCGCTTGAGTGTTGCCGCGGCCGCGATAAAGGCATCCACCCCTTTGCGATAGGTGATCGTGCCCATGCCAACGACTGTGAACCTGTCATCCTTGGGGGGGGCTTTCGCCGGTGCGGAGGCTTCTGCTGTGGAGGAAGGGGGGACGATCGAAGGCCCCTGACGCAGGATGGTATGATCCCGACCGCGAAGGTAGCTGTATTTGCTACGACACTCGGCAAAAACGATTTCTGCGGGAAAGACCAGCCGCGAGGTTTTGATGAAGAGTGGGTTGAGCGTGCCAAGGGGTGTGAAGGTCGAGGTAAATTCATGCACGAGGGCAATGACAGGAAGATTCGCTTCCTCCAGTGCTACGGCAAGGTGGCGGGTGGCAGCACTATTGGCGATGGCATAAAGCGGCCGATAGGTGTCTATAAGCGTTTGGGCGATAGAACGGGTTTCCGGCGCTCCATCCCCCAGAGGTGTGGAGAGTGTGATCGTGGCTGCGGCGTTTTCGCGGATAGCCTCTTCGATCGGACCGCCTTCGAGCAGAACTGTAATGACATTATACTGGCGGGACATTTTTCTTAAAATGTTCCAGCCAAGGATCGGAGCGCCGGTGCGTGAAGCATCGTGCAGCAGCAGCAGGATGTTCTCCTTGCCTGCTTGCAGGGTGTCGGTCGGGCAATCCAGAACAATTTTCACTGGAGCGCTACGCGCCCTTCCGCATGACCATAAAGCGCAAAATGCTGCAGGAGCCCTATCGAGGATGTCGCCACATCAGGATAGCGGCTTGCATAATACTGGGGGTTGAACAGTCTGGAAGGTGCGATCCCCTGCGCTTCACCGACCTGCAGGTAATGTTCCAGCGGTGACAGACCAAGCTTTTTTGCATCAGCGGTCAGGGCATAATAATTTTCATCAAAAAACGGGGCAATCTGCGCTTCGTTTTTCAATATTGCCTTTATGGCTGCCGGGGATTTCTTGTTGTGCAAGGGGAAAAATTACCAATTAAGATTTGCTGAACTGGCGTGGTGGATACCGTTGAAGCCACTGAATGAAAAGCTCAATGGTGTTTTGCTCGGGTGTCCTCAGTTCTTCGGTTTCCGGCTTACAGTATACGGTCTGTGTTTAAAGGCCAAGAGAGGGTTTTTCTACAAAAGGTATAATTTCCGGGGCTCGACGTTGAAACGAGCCCATGTTAGCACGATTTTCCAGTTGTGCTTGAGTGTTTATTTGCTGTCACACTGCGTCATTGATCAAAATGGCCTGTGGCGGATGTCAGGGGAATGTGACGATAATGCAAAGCCTCGCGGGTAAACTGGCTGAGGCGTACCGTCATAATCAAGAATTTGACTATGATATCCCTCAGGCCCTTATTGCGGTCTGGCTGGCCTGCGGTCCTGACTTTCAGCTTCTGCACGATATCCAGAGTGACAGAGGGCTGGACAGCCTTGTTTACTGGTGGCTGACTGCAGGGCGCGGTACGTTCGAGGGTCTTGCCGATGTCATCGACCGTAATCTGGCGGAGCAACTGCACCTTAACCCGATGCGTGGCGGAGCGCGCGATGGTCGGCTGATCGTAACGCCGCTGCTGCGTCTGGTGCTGCGGCACCGTGCGGATCTGAGCGCTTTTTTCGATGTAAAAACACAGGATGGTCTGTCCGACCTCTGGTGCTGGTGGCTTGAGCATGGCCAGCATGAATATCTGAAAGCGCCTGAGTGGTTCATGCAGGCCCAGACGGCGCTCCTGCATGAATCCCCTGCGGGGTTAGATGAAATTGCAGCCGGCTTGCCCCTTACTCCGCTATTGCGGCTGATATGGAAACATAACGCTGATCTTAGGGCCGGAATCTCACTTGATACCCTGCAGGGGAGAGAGAGCCTCTGGCTCCATTTCCTTACAATTGAAGTGGGAGCACTTTCCCTCCCTTATGCGGGCATGCCGTCCACGCCCAATCTGAAACACCCCAAAATTCCCGACCCGGTGTTGCTGGTTTACGGCACCCGTGCGGATTTGCGGCGTGTTTTCGATATCAGGAAGCCGGAAGGCGTCGAGGGGCTGCTTCATTGGTGGTTGCAGGGGGGCTGTGTTTACTCAACGCTTTGGAAGCGCTCTCTGCCGGAACTGACAGGCCTGTTTGACCAGCCGGACGATATCGACAGCGCGCTCATGCCTCTGCTGGTACTGATTGCACGGCAGCGGCAGGATTTGCATCTGCCTGATCCAGATACGCAGGATGGGCGGGGGCGTTTGCTCAACTGGTGGCTGCTGGATGGCTGGCGGCTGTATCCGGCAGTGGCCAAAAGAGCCCGGCTGGCGCTGACGGAAGCCCTGCACCTGAACTGGCTGCCCGCCATGGCCCGTGCCGGTCGGCTTGGGCTGACACCGTTGCAGCGGGTTGTCCTGCAGGCACGGCCTGATGTGGCGAGTGTGGTTGAGGATGGAAGTGACGCAGGCATAAGGCGGGTATGGTGGTGGTGGCTGACTGAGGGGCAGCGATGCTATCTGGGTGCCCCAGGCTGGCTGTCTGTGGCTCAGGTCCGATGGCTACATTGCTGTGAGGGCATGGATTTCGGGAGCACAGGCGTAATCCAGCCGACTTTGCTGATGGATATCGTGACCGACATTGTGCTCGGGCTTTCTCCTGCCGAGGCAGGCTCGGTGCCGGATCTGTGGGCCGCCACTATCCAGAAGGCGGCAATATTGGGCTTGCCAGATGACGGCATGCCATATTTCAACTCATCGGTGGCATCGGGGTTGAAAACCGGGGCTGCGCAGGGTTTTGAGCCTCTGTTCGCGGATTATGCCGCGATCATTCACATGGTGCGCGCCGATATCGCGCAGGCCTTCGATCTGACGCAGCCTGATGGCCTGCGTGGGCTCATAGACTGGTATCTGCAATTTGCCATTCAGGGGTATCCGCATCTGGCTGACCCGCTGGGGGCTGGCCCACGCGCAGCACTTGGTCGGCCTATGCCCGGTAGTCATGCAGCGCTGGATATCCCCGCTATCGGATGGCTGTTTGCCCTGTCCCGTGCCGCTGGAGATCCGGTTGTGCAGGGGGCGGATGATGCCCCAGCGCAGGAAGCCTGGTGGAATAGGGCGGGGAAGGCGAAATACCGTACGATTCCGGCTGATGTTCTCGTGCCAGTCGGGGAGAAGTCCGCTCTTGCTCCGCAGGGCGGGGTAGCCTCGGCAGAGGCGGAGAGCGATCTGGCAATTTCGCTGGTCGGTTACCCGCGTGGGGAGTTCGGGCTGGGAGAAGATATCCGCCTGCTGCGTGCTTCGATGCAGAGTGTGGAGATCAATCCCACCGTTGTGCGGGCACCATGGACGATCATAGCGCGACAAGGGGCGGATGAGCCTTCGATAGAGGCGGCTCTGGCCGAGTTCGGCACCGATGTCATGTTCTATGTCATGCCTGCGTTTGATACGGCCACCTTGCTGGCCAAGGTGGGTGTGCGAGCGTTTTCAGCACGGCGCAGGATAGGGTTCTGGCAATGGGAACTGGAGCATTTTCCAGAACCCGCCAAGGTCGCCATGGAACTGGTGGACGAAATCTGGTGCCATTCGGAACATTCTGCCCGGGCCTTCCGCGAGGCTACAGACAAGCCGGTTATCAAGGTGCCGCTACCGGTTGCCGTGCCGGAAGTGTGCTCGGTCGATCGGGCCGAGTTCGATCTCCCGGATGACGGATTCGTGGTTTTTACGAGCTTTGACGGGGCCTCCTCGATTTCGCGCAAGAATCCGCTGGGGGCGATTTTGGCGTTCCAGCGTGCCTTTCCTGCCCATGAGCATCCGCAGGCCCGGTTGGTTATCAAGGCCATGAATACGCTGCCGGATTCGTTGTGGCATGAATGCCTGCGTAAGGCGGTGATCGATCCCCGTATTCTTATTCGCAACGAAGTCATGGATCGCGCCCGTTATTACGAGTTGCTCAAGGCCTGTGATGCGGTGATTTCGCTGCACCGTGCCGAGGGGTTTGGCCGGTTGATGGCCGAAGCAATGGGGCTGGGCATACCGGTGATCGCCACGGCTTATTCCGGCAATATGGACTTCATGACGGAAGAGAATAGCTGGTTGGTGGGCGGAGACATGGTTCCGGTCTTTGCTGGTGATTATGCTTTTTATTCAGGGCAGCGCTGGATGGAGCCTGATATTGCCATTGCAGCGCGTGCTTTGCGGGAATGCGCGGATAATCCTATCATGCGGGCCGCCAAGATTGCCGCGGCCCGTCAAACCATTGCGCAGTACAGTCCTTCCCGGTGTGGAGAAGTTTACAAGACGCTGCTGGCAGGAGGGTAGGCAAAGCCGCTCAATTGCTCTGGCAGGCGGTTGGTGTTATCGCGGCAGGTAATGCTGCGAACATGCGGTAACGGCGCAATAAGTCTGGATTTTAAGCATGCAACTGACAGAACTGGCCATTGATGGCGTGTTCGAAATCCTGCCGACACGGCATCAGGATGAGCGCGGCTATTTTGCGGAGACATTTCGCAGCGACTGGTTCGCGGCCAATGTTGCCGATGTTCCCTTCGTGCAGGAAAACCAGTCGCTCAGCCGCAGTGTGGGCGTGGTGCGCGGCCTGCATTTTCAGGCGGCCCCCTTTGCGCAGGGCAAGCTGGTGCGGTGTGTGGCCGGTGCGATTTTCGATGTGGCGGTTGATATCCGCCATGAGTCCCCCAGCTTTGGCAAATGGGTGGCAACAACCCTGACAGCCGAGAAGGGCAACCAGCTCTGGATTCCTGAAGGCTTTCTGCACGGCTTTTGCACGCTTACGCCCGATACGCAGGTGTCGTACAAGGTTACGAACTACTACGACAAGGCGAGTGACAAGGGCGTGCTGTGGAACGATCCGCAGATTGGTATCCAGTGGCCCGACATTGCCGATCCGGCAAGCCTGTCTGCCAAGGATCAGGTGCAGCCAAAACTGGCGGATTTGCCCGCTTATTTCTGAGTATGGACCGGAGGGGTTGAGATGCGTGTCCTTGTAACGGGCGGAGCAGGTTTCATTGGTTCGGCGCTGGTGCGCTACCTCGTGCTTGAAAAAGGCTACGAGGTGCTGACCGTGGACAAGCTGACCTATGCCGGCAATCTGGCATCGCTCAAGCTGGTTGAAAATTCTGCCAATCATCGTTTTCTGCATGCCGATATCTGCGACCGCCGAGCCATGAGCGAGGCATTTGCCAGCTTCCGCCCGCAGCGGATCATGCATCTGGCGGCTGAAAGCCATGTCGATCGCTCGATCAGCGGTGCCGAGGACTTTGTGCAGACCAATGTGATCGGCACATTCACCCTGCTGGAAGTGGCGCGCGCCTATTATGCGGGTCTGACGCCTGAGGAGCAGGCAGACTTCCGTTTCCTGCATGTTTCAACGGACGAGGTTTACGGCTCTCTGGGCGATACCGGCCTGTTTACCGAGCAGACGGCGTATGACCCCAGTTCTCCTTATTCCGCTTCCAAGGCTGCGTCGGATCATCTGCCAAGGCATGGGCGCGCACCTATGGGCTGCCGGTGGTGGTGTCCAACTGCTCCAACAATTATGGGCCGTACCATTTCCCCGAAAAGCTCATCCCTCTGACCATTCTCAATGCGCTTGATGGGGTCAGCCTGCCGATTTACGGCAAGGGCGACAACATTCGTGACTGGCTGTTTGTCGAAGACCACGCCCGCGCACTCGACACCATTATCGAGCGTGGACGCATTGGAGAGACCTACAATGTAGGGGGCGGGAATGAGCGCACCAATATCGATGTCGTGCGCCGTATCTGCACCGTGCTGGATGCGCTGGTACCCGTTGAACAGCCAAGGCATGAACTGATCCGCTTTGTTACGGACCGGCCGGGCATGATGCGCGCTACGCGATCGATGCAACCAAGCTGGAAACGGAACTGGGCTGGAAAGCGCAGGAGAATTTCGAAAGCGGTCTTGAAAAAACCGTAGCGTGGTATCTGGATAACGACTGGTGGTGGCGGCCCCTGCGCAAGCAGTATGGCGGCGAGCGTCTGGGTATTATCCCCACACAGGCGCAGCCTGCGGCGGCTGTCTAATGCGGATGGCCGTGACCGGGCGCGCCGGGCAACTGGTAAGCGCGCTGATTGAACGGGGCGCTGGTCATGGCGTCGAGATCGTGCCTGTCGGCCGCCCCGAACTTGATCTGGCCGATGCAGCCAGCGGCATGGCGGCTCTTGCCGCAACCCAGCCGGATATTATCGTGTCCGCTGCGGCCTATACTGCGGTGGACAAGGCGGAGAGCGAGCCTGAACTGGCTCGGGCCATTAATGGTGTGGCGCCGGGTATTGTGGCGCAGTGCGCGGCGCAACTGGGTGTGCCGGTTATTCATATCTCCACGGATTATGTTTTTAACGGCACCAAGCCGACACCTTACGTGGAAACAGACCCGACTGACCCGCTTGGTGTCTACGGTAGCACCAAGCTGGAAGGGGAGCGTGCGGTTGCGGCGGCCACGCCCGACCATGCGATTTTGCGCACGGCGTGGGTTTATTCGCCTTTTGGCGGTAATTTCCTCAAAACCATGCTGCGGCTCGCGGGTGATCGTCCGAAATTGCGTGTGGTGGGGGATCAGTTGGTAACCCGACATCGGCGGCTGATCTGGCCGATGCGGTGTTGCGCGTAGCCGCTAACCTGCTGGCCGCGCCGGATGATGCCACCCTTCGGGGCATTTTCCACGCCGTTGGTGCGGGGGAGACCAGTTGGGCGGGGTTCGCGCGTGAAATTTTTGCCGCGTCCAAGGTGCTAGGTGGGGCGTGGGCCGAAGTGACCGATATCCCGGCGAGCGAGTATCCCACACCCGCCCGCCGCCCGGCGAATTCACGCCTTGTAACGGACAAGCTGGCTGCCCTGCACGGTGTCCGTTTTCCACAATGGCAGGCCTCGACGGCTGATACGGTGCGGCGTCTGCTCTCTCCGGCCTGAGGGCTGGAGGCGTTCCGGTAGGTGGGGTGCATTTTCGCTCTTGACGGCACCCGCACCCCACCGCATTGCTTGCCCATGCGAGTAGCTGCCATTCTTCTGGCTGCCGGTACAGGCAGCCGCTATGCCGCCACAACTGGCTCCCCCATTCCCAAGCAGTATGTGCTGTTGGCCGGGCGTCCCGTGATCCGTCACGCGGCCGAGGCCCTGTTGCCCCATGTTGCCTGCATTCAGCCGGTTGGTGATACCCTCTCCCTGTCCGAAGCGCTGGATGGCCTTGCCGTTCTGGCTCCAGTAGCGGGGGGTGAAACCCGTCAGGCCAGTGTCCGTGCCGGGCTGGAGGCGCTTGATCGCCTGCCGCCTGAGCAGAAACCGGATCTGGTGCTGGTGCATGATGGCGCGCGCCCTTACCTGACACCTGCCCTGATCCGCAACGTAGTGGAGGCTCTGGGCGCTCACCCCGGTGCCATTCCCGCTGTGCCTGTGGCCGACACCCTCAAGCGTGGCAAGGATGGTGTGATCGATGGTACCGTGTCGCGCGATCATCTTTACCGCGCGCAGACACCGCAGGGCTTCCGTTTTCCGCTGTTTCTGGAACTGCACCGGGCCAGTGCATCGCTATCCGCCACGGATGATGCGAAACTGCTGGAAGATGCCGGTTTCAGCGTGGCGCTGGTGCCCGGTGATGACGATAACATCAAGCTGACTTACGAGGATGATCTGGTGCGTCTGGAAAGGCTGATTGGCCCGACACTGCTGCCGCGCGTGGGGCTCGGATACGATGTGCATGCCTTCGAGGAAGGTCGCCCGCTGATCCTGTGTGGCATTACGGTGCCGCATACGCTGGGGCTGGCTGGTCATTCCGATGCCGATGTGGGTATCCACGCCCTGTGCGATGCCATTTACGGCGCGCTGGCGGAAGGGGATATTGGACGGCATTTCCCCCCCAGCCAGAACGAGTGGAAAGACGCCGATAGTGCGCGCTTTCTGGTGCATGCCGGGCAGCGTATCCGTGAGCGCGGGGGTATGCTGGTCAATGCCGACCTGACCCTGATCTGTGAACGCCCCAAGATTGGCCCGCATGCGCAGGCCATGCGCGAGCGTCTAGCTGCTCTGCTGGAAGTGGATGTGGAGCGGATTTCGGTCAAGGCCACCACATCCGAGCGTCTGGGCTTTACCGGGCGTGAGGAAGGGATTGCCTGCGCCGCGACCGTATCCGTGCTCGTACCCTGATCCATTGCACTCCCGGTGGAAAACCGGGGGTGGATTAAAAGGATTGCGCAGGGTGCACGGGGTGGCTATTTCTGCCTAATCTGTAGGCATATGGACATGACCGTGCAACCGCAATCCACACTGCGCCCGATTGATCTGGGCGGTGTCGTTCTCGATACCCCTGTGATCCTTGCCCCCATGTCGGGGGTGACGGACCTTCCTTTCCGCCGTCTGGCGCGCAGGCTGGGGGCAGGGCTTGTTGTCTCGGAAATGATTGCCTCCTGGGCCATGGTGCGTGAAAACGACACCACCCTACGCATGGCCGAAGTGGCCGATGCCGGTGGCCCCAATGCTGTTCAGCTTGCCGGGTGCGACCCGGAGGCCATGGCTGAGGCCGCGCGCATAGCCGTCCGGCGTGGCGCGGACATGATCGACATCAATTTCGGCTGCCCGGTGCGTAAGGTCGCTGTGGGGCAGATGGCCGGTTCCGCCCTCATGCGTGATGAAATCGGTGCGGCCCGTCTGCTCAAGGCGGTGGTGGAAGCCGTGCCTGTGCCGGTCACGCTCAAGATGCGTATGGGTTGGGATCACCAGCACCTGAACGCGCCTGTGCTGGCCCGTATTGCGCAGGATGTGGGTATCCGCATGATTACGGTGCATGGCCGCACCCGCCAGCAGTTTTATAATGGCATTGCGGACTGGGCATTTGTCAGAACCGTCAAGGACGCGGTGGACCTGCCCGTGATTGTCAATGGCGATATCCTGACCGTGGCGGATGCGCGCATGGCTCTGAGCCAGTCCGGGGCTGATGGGGTCATGATCGGGCGTGGCTGTTACGGCAGACCGTGGTTTCTGGCACAGGTGGCGCAGGCTCTATGCCATGGCACGGAGGTGCCTGACCCGGACCTTGAGAGCGAAAAAGCCATTGTGCTGGAGCATTACAGCATGATGCAGGAGCATTTCGGCCCAAGGCCGGGCCTGCGTCTGGCGCGCAAACATGTCTCCTGGTATTCCGCCGGATTGCGGGAATCCGCGGCGTTTCGCGCGGCATTCAACCGTATTGAAACGGTGGATGAGGCAGTCGCGGCCATTACCGCTTTTTACGATACCCAGATCGCCCATGGCGCGGTGCGTGACCCTCGCCAGTCCCGACACGACAGCGCCGCTCAGGCGGACGCTGCGTGACCCTGCGCAGCGAGAGGGTGGAACAGAGCGGGCCAGCCGGGCCAGGGGCGGAAAGCCTGCTGGACTTTCTGCCTGTGCCGTTTCTGGAAATCGGGGCGGATGATGGCGTGCTGGCGGCCAATGTCGCGGCGGAGGAGTTTTTCGCTACATCACGCCAGCAGTTGATGCATGCGGGCCTGAAAGGGTTGGCCCCGCCAGACCACCCGGTTTTTGTGCTGCTTGAACACCTGCGCCAGCGCGGTGGTAGCGTGACCGAGCATGGGGTGGCGTTCAGCTCGGCGCGGTTTCACCATGATAACGTGAGTGTTCAGGCTGCGGATGTGCCTGATCACCCCGGTATTATCCTGCTGACATTCCATGTCACGGCGGCCCCGCGTGCGCTGGACCAGCAAATGGCACATCGCTCGGCGGCGCGCAGTGTTTCGGGCATGGCGGCCATGCTGGCGCATGAAATCCGCAACCCGCTTTCCGGAATCAAGGGAGCGGCGCAACTGCTGGAACAGGCTGTGACAGCCGGAGACCGCGAACTGGCAACGCTGATCTGTGAAGAGGTTGACCGGATCGATGCGCTGGTGGAGCGCATGGGTATGTTTGGCGAGGCCCAGCTTAACCTACGGCCTTTCAATATCCACCGGATTCTGGAACATGTCCGCCTGCTGGCCATGAACGGCTTTGCGCGCGGTTTGCAGATTCTCGAGCGTTATGATCCGTCATTGCCTCCTGTGTGGGGCGACCGCGACCAGCTTGTGCAGGTTCTGATCAATCTGGTGAAAAACGCCGCCGAAGCCATGCGCGAAAGTGGGAGGGAAGGGCAGATCAGCCTGATTACCCGCTACCGCCCCGGTATTCGTGTGGCGGTTCCGGGTACGGATGAATGGCGGCACCTGCCACTGGTAGTGACGGTGCGTGATACAGGGCCGGGCATTGATGATACGGTCAGGCCACATCTGTTCGAACCGTTTATTTCCACCAAGCCAATGGCCGTGGGCTGGGCCTTGCGCTGGTGGGCAAGATCATGGATGACCACGGCGGCGCCATTGATGTTGAAAGCCGCCCGGGGCGCACAGAAATCAGCCTGTATCTGCCTGTAGCACAGGAAACGCAGGCCGAAGGCGGACAGGAGACCGCCCAGCCATGACGCCACCGCCCACCATTCTTGTTGCTGATGATGACCGCTCCATCCGTACCGTGCTGGGGCAGGCACTGGGGCGCGCGGGCTATCAGGTGCGTAGCACGCCGTATGCCTCCACCTTGTGGCAGTGGGTGGAAGAAGGCGAGGGCGATCTGGTCATTACCGATGTGATCATGCCCGATGGCAGCGGGCTCGACCTTATTCCGCGCATCAAGCAGGTGCGGCCTGACCTGCGGATTATCGTCATGAGCGCGCAGTCCACCTTGACCACGGCGGTCAAGGCCACCCAGCGTGGCGCGTTTGAATATCTGGCCAAACCGTTTGACCTCAAGGCGCTGCTGGCGGTTGTCGCACGCGCCTTACGGCCTCGGCCCCCGATGCGGAAAAAGACAGCCCTGATGGCCTGCCGGAAGAACGGCTGGCACTGATCGGGCAGTCCGTGGTCATGCAGGGGATTTATCGTAGCATCGCTCGCCTGACGACATCGGACCTGACGGTCATGATCTCGGGGGAAAGTGGTACCGGCAAGGAGCTGGTGGCCCGTGCGCTGCATGAATATGGCCGCAGGCGTAACGGCCCGTTTGTAGCGGTCAATATGGCGGCCTTGCCGCGCGAGCAGATTGAAAGCGAACTGTTCGGCTTCGAACGTACGGGGGCACAGGGGCGTATGCCGGGCCGCTTCGAGCAGGCCACAGGCGGTACGCTGTTTCTCGACGAAATCGGGGATATGCCGCAGGAAGCCCAGACCCGTCTGCTGCGCGTTCTGCAGGAAGGCGAGTTTACTACGGTGGGTGGTAACCAGCCCCTGCGGGCAGATGTGCGGATTGTCGCGGCTACGCATCGTGACCTGCGGCAGGCCATTCAGGCCGGGACTTTTCGCGAGGACCTGTATTACCGCCTGAACGTGGTGCCTTTACGCCTGCCGCCCCTGCGCGAGAGGGTGGAGGATATTCCCCTGCTGGCGCGGCACTTCCTCAACCAGTGCCGCGAGGAAGATGGACGCCTGCGCCAGATAGACGAGGCCGCCCTGACCAGCCTTCAGGCATGGCGCTGGCCGGGCAATGTGCGCGAACTCGAAAACCTGATCCGCCGTGTGGTGGCGCTGCATTCGCAGGAGACGATCACCCGTGAACTGATCGAGGCTGAACTGTTCGATACAGCTTCGGTCGGTGTGGTCTGGCATGAGGGAGAGAGCGGCGAAGACGCCGGAGAGCCCCTGTCAGAGGCCGTCTCACGCCATATCGCGCGCTATCTGGCCGCGGGCCGCGAAGGCACGCCCCTGCACGATCTGCATGCACAGCTTGTGGCCGAGGTGGAGCGCCCGCTTATTCAGATGACGCTGGTGGAAACACGCGGCAACCAGATCAAGGCTGCGGCCATGCTGGGCCTGAACCGCAATACATTGCGCAAGAAAATTCGTGAACTGGATATTCCGGTCGTGCGGGGTGCAGGGTGAGTGCAGGCATAAAGCCGGGCTTGTTTACCAAGGCCCGCGTACGCTGGCTTCTGCGCGCGCTGGAGCGGCGCAGTGTGGCCATAACGTTGGCCACACTCGCGCTGTGTCTGGGTTTTGCAACCTTTGTCGTGCTGTCGGCAGGCATGTCGTTCGGGCGTTATGCGCTGATCGAACCTTTGGTGCTGTTTCTGAACGGTCTTGTGCTGCTCCTGCTTGTGCTGGCGCTCGTTATCAGAGTCTGGCCCATGCTGGTTGAACACCGCAAGGGGCTGGTTGGCGCCCGGCTACATGTGCGGCTGGTGACGCTGTTTGGCATTGTGGCGGTGGCGCCCACGCTGGTTGTGGGCGTGTTCGCAACTCTGTTTTTTCATTTTGGTATCCAGATATGGTTTTCCGACCGGGTGAATACCGCGCTCAACGAGGCGCTGGAGGCATCACGCGGGTATCTGACCGAACATAACGCCAATATCCGTACCGATGCGTTTTCCATGGCCAGCTACATCATGGGGGCACAGAACGAACTGTCCGCCAGTGGCATGGACCTGTTTCAGGACCATGAGGCCCTGAGCCAGATGCTCGACAGTCAGGCCACCATGCGCGGGCTGACCGAGGCGCTGGTCTATGACCCCATTACCAACAAGGTGGTGGCGGCGGGCGGGCTGATGAGCCGTACGGGTAATTTCCTTCAGGAACTGCCACCGCCTGCTGCCACGGTCATGGCCCGTTCGAATGATGTGGCCATTCTGGACTCGCCAGACGAGCGGACCGTGCGCGCGGTGGTGGAACTGTCCCAGACCCCCGCTCTCATGCTTGTGATCACGCGTCTGGTAGACCCCGGTATTCTCGAGCACATGCACCGCACGGAAAATGTGGTGGCGGATTACCGGCACCTGAACAGCAATAAGGCGAAGATCCAGCTTACCTTCGTCATGATTTTCGTGTTGGTGGCCCTGCTAGTTCTGGTGGCGGCGGTGCTGATCGGTCTGGCGCTGGCCAACCAGATCGCCCGGCCGCTGGGGCTGCTGAGTGTTGCGGCACGGCGTGTCAGCGAGGGTGATCTGGATGTGCATGTGCCAGACATCAAGCGTGATGACGAAGTGGCCACCCTCTCACGCGCCTTTAACAGCATGACGGAGGAACTCTCCAGCCAGCGCACGGAACTGATGGCGGCGTACAGCCAGATCAATGAGCGCCGTCGCTTTACCGAGGCTGTGCTGTCTGGCGTTTCCGCCGGGGTGATCGGGCTTGATGCGGAGCAGCGTATCGAACTGCCCAACCGGGCGGCCAGTGTGCTGCTCCAGACCAGCCTGCTGGATGCTACGGGCGAGTTGCTGGCACAACGTGTGCCGGAATTCGCCAGCCTGCTCATGGCCGCCCGTGCAACGCCTGATCAGGTGCTGACACAGGAAGTCCAGACAGGCCCGGTTACGAGCCAGCGCACGCTGCTGGTGCGTATCGGGGCGGAATTGCGCGGCAGTGAGGTCGCGGGTTATGTGATGACCTTTGACGACATAACAGCCTTGCAGCAGGCTCAGCGCAAAGCCGCATGGGCAGATGTGGCGCGGCGTATCGCCCATGAGATCAAGAATCCGCTTACCCCCATCCAGCTTGCTGCGGAGCGGCTGAAGCGTCGTTTTCTGAAGGAAATCACCTCCGACCCCGAAACCTTTGTCCAGTGCGCAGATACGATCGTGCGGCAGGTGGGGGATATTGGGCGCATGGTTGATGAGTTTTCGGCCTTTGCGCGCATGCCCCAGCCGGTTATGAAGGATGAGGTTCTCTCGCGTATCGTGCGCGAGGTGCTGGTGCTCCAGCGGAATGCTCACCCGGAAATTCATTATCATTTCGAGGTTGAGGGTGAAGGGCCGATTGTGCGGTGCGACAGAAGGCTGATCAGTCAGGCGCTGATCAATCTTTTGCAGAACGCGGCAGATGCCATTGGCATGGTCAGTCGCGCTGAGGGTCAACCAGAGGTGAAAGGGGAGGTCATGCTCCGCATCACACAGGATGACCATACCATCGCGCTGAGCGTGGCGGATAACGGCGTGGGTCTACCAGCCGATGACCGGCACCGGCTGACGGAACCTTACGTGACGCATAAGGTCAAGGGCACCGGATTGGGATTGGCTATTGTGAAAAAAATCATGGAAGATCATGGTGGAACCCTACGTCTGGACGATCGGGCGGAAGAAAGGGGAACCATGGCGATTCTGATTTTGCCGGTAAAGGACGATCATGGCGCATGAAATCCTGATTGTTGACGATGAACCTGATATCAGGCTGCTGATAGAAGGCATTCTGAGCGACGAGGGATACGAGACACGGGCGGCTGATGGCGCCGAGGCGGCTCTCGCGGCGTTTCGGGTGCGTAGACCGGCCCTTGTCATTCTGGATGTCTGGCTACAGGGCTCAGGCATGGACGGTCTGGAAATTCTTCAGGCCCTGAAGGCGGAGGAACCCTCCGTGCCTGTGGTCATGATTTCGGGCCATGGCACGATTGAAACCGCCGTCGCGGCGCTGCATCACGGCGCATATGATTTTATCGAAAAGCCGTTTCAGGCTGATCGCCTGCTTGTGGTGGTGCGGCGTGCGCTCGAGGCCTCGCGTCTGGCGCGCGAGAATGAGGAGCTGCGCCTGCGTGCGGGACAGGACATGGAGCTGTTCGGCTCCAGTGCGCAGATATCCGCCATCCGCAATCAGGTCGACAAGGTCGCGCCTACGGCTCTCGCGTCCTGATCAGCGGTGGGCCGGGTACGGGCAAGGAAGTGGCTGCCCGCACGCTGCATGCGCGCTCACGCCGGCAGATGGCCCGTTTGTGGCCCTCAACTGCGCCATTCTGGCTCCCAACCGTTTTGAGGAAGAACTGTTCGGGATCGAAGGCGGGCCGGATGGGGCCGGGCGGCGCACTGGTGTGCTGGAACGTGCGCATGGTGGCACCCTGCTGCTGGATGAAGTGGCCGACATGCCCATGGAAACGCAGGGCAAGATCGTACGCGCCCTGCAGGACCAGACCTTCGAGCGGCTGGGGGGAGATACGCGGGTGAAGGTCGATATCCGCGTGCTAGCCACCACCAACCGCGACCTTCAGGCCGAGATCATGGCCGGGCGGTTCCGTGAGGATCTGTACTACCGGCTGGCTGTGGTGCCGTTGCGCATGCCTGCGCTCAAGGAGCGGCGTGACGATATTCCGGGGCTTGCGGCCCTGTTCCTGCGCCGTGCCGCCGAAATGGCGGGCCTGCCCGCACGTGAACTCTCGGCGGATGCGGTGGCCGTATTGCAGGCCTATGACTGGCCGGGCAACGTGCGCGAACTGCGTAACCTTATGGAACGGGTGCTGATTATGCAGCCCGGTGGCAGCAATGAGCCCATTCGGGCCGAAATGCTGCCCTCCACCGTGGGCGAAAGTGCTCCAGCCCTGCTGAAGTTCGATGCCTCGACCGATGTCATGAGCCTGCCCCTGCGCGATGCCCGTGACCTGTTTGAAACCCAGTATCTGCAAGCTCAGCTTTTGCGTTTTGGCGGCAATATCAGCCGCACCGCACTGTTTGTGGGGATGGAACGCAGTGCTTTGCATCGTAAACTCAAGCAGCTTGGTGTAACATCAGAGGAACGAAGTGCTGGCTGATGCGTCAGACATGAAAAGGGTCATACGCGACCACGGCGCATGGCAGAACAATAAAGAGAATGAGTAGGGTTCACACTGTGGAAAAAGAGAGTGTCCAGAATGTACAGGAAGCGTTTCTAAACCAGATTCGCCGCTCCCGTGCGGCGGTGACCGTATTTTTGGTCAATGGCGTCAAGCTGCAGGGGTTTATCACCTGGTTTGACGATCAGGTCATGTTGCTGCGTCGGGATGATCAGACCCAGCTTATTTACAAGCACGCCATAAGCACAGTGATGCCCAGTATCGCCGTCAATCTTTCCGACAATGCAGGGGCTGCTTCGCCAGCCGACAGGGAAACCGGTCTTGGCGACGAGTTTATCTGAACAGAAAAAAGTCGTCGCCACGCGCGCGGCTGTTATCCTGCCGTGGGAGCGCGCGGCACATGGGCAGGACGTACGCGCTGCCGAAGCCCGGCTGGAAGAAGCCGTGGGGCTTACCGCTTCCATCGGCCTGATTATTGTCCGCAAGGCCGTTGTGTTGCTGCGTATGCGCCGCTCCGCAACCTTGCTGGGCAAAGGGCAGGTGGATGCGCTGGCAGTCGCAGTCAAGGCCGATCGGGTTGACGTGGTTGTGGTAGATTCCCGCCTGACACCCGCTCAGCAGCGTAACCTTGAAACGGAACTGGGCTGCAAGGTCATAGACCGTACGGGCCTTATTCTCGATATCTTCGGTGCCCGTGCCGCCACGCGTGAAGGTACGTTGCAGGTTGAGCTTGCGCATCTGGAATACCAGCGCTCGCGCCTTGTAAGGCTGTGGACACATCTTGAACGCCAGCGCGGCGGGTTTGGCTTCCTCGGTGGCCCCGGTGAAACCCAGATCGAAGCCGATCGCCGCATGATCAGCGAGCGGATTGTCAGGCTCAAGAAGGATCTGGAACAGGTGCGCCGTACCCGTGGGCTGCATCGTCAGGCCCGTAAGCGGGTTCCGTTTCCGGTTGTGGCGCTGGTTGGCTATACCAATGCGGGCAAGTCCACCCTGTTCAACGCCCTGACAGGGGCGACCGTCTATGCGCAGGATCAGCTTTTTGCAACGCTCGACCCCACCATGCGGGCCATTACCCTGCCATCCGGGCGGCAGGTAATCCTGTCCGATACGGTGGGGTTTATCAGCGAACTGCCGACTGAACTGATTGCCGCTTTCCGTGCAACGCTTGAAGAGGTGGCAGAGGCCGACATCATCTTGCATGTGCGCGATGTGGCCCACCCCGATAGTGCTGCGCAGAAAAAGGATGTGCTGGGTGTGTTGCAGGGCATGGCCCGTGACAACATGCTGGAGCCAGATTGGTCTGGCCGTGTTGTTGAAGTGCTGAACAAGGTCGACCTGCTGGGTGGGGCGGATGCCCTGCCCGGTACGGATGATACTGTGGCGATTTCAGCCATAACCGGCGATGGGCTGGGCAACCTGCTGGCGCGGATTGATGAGCGTATCACCACCGGCATGGAAATGGTGCGCTACCGGCTGGCCCTGTCAGATGGCGCGGCTTCGGCCTGGCTTTATCAGCACGGCGAGGTCTTGCACCGTGCTGATGAGGAAGAACAGACCGATATTACCGTGCGCCTTGCCGCCGAAGACCGCGCGCGGTTTGAACGCCAGTTCACGCATGTAACGGCCATTCTGGCTGATGTGATTCCCTTCCCCCAACCGGGGGAGGGGGTCAGTCAAATTCGGCCGGACGGTTCGGGTCAGCCCGGTGGGCAAAAAGCAGATCTATTTCGTGCGGGAGTATGCGGCCGGTTGAAAGGTCAGCTGGTATTGCGCTTCTCTCGAAAAAACTGACAGCACTGGTCTCCACACTGGTTCTGGCCTCACCCCCGATAACATCGGCAGTGAAAAACAGCTTGGTAATGGAAAATGGTTCCGGCGGGGTATGGCCCTGATGGTCACGGTCGAACGCCATGGCCAGCTTGGTAATCCGCACGATATAACCAGTTTCTTCCAGAACCTCCTTGGCGGCGTTTTCAGCCGGGGTCAGGTTCACGTCAGCCCAGCCACCCGGCAGGGTCCAGCGATCCTCATCCAGCACTTCTCGCACCATCAGGAGCCGGTTCTGCTCATCAAAAGCGGCCACGCGCACCTCTAGCTTGGGGGTGGCGTAACCGCTTTGCTGGCGGAACAGGTTTTCTATAACGGTGCTATCGGCCCGGCTTTCGGTCGCCATAATCTGCGCAGCCAGTGTCTGAAGCTGCTCATAGCGTTCGCGGTCGAACGGGTCCTTGACGTAATGCAGGCCGGTTTGGGCAATGGCCTGTATTTCCCGTGCCCAGATCAGCCAGTCAGGGTTTGCCATGGCGTGTTCTCCCGTATGCGTGTCACAAAAAACGGGAAGGCCTTAGCCCTCCCGTTTCTGTTTTATGTCAAAAACACCCCATCAGACAGACGGGTTTAGAGACTGGCATCCGCGGTCTCGGCCGTGGTTGTACCGTTTATCAGCAGACCATCGCCATTGGCAGAGACGGTTACGGTCTCTCCATCGTGGATACGGCCTTCAAGCAGCAGTTCCGCCAACTGGTTCTGCAGGTTGCGCTGGATAACCCTCTTGAGCGGGCGTGCGCCATAAACCGGGTCGTAGCCTTCATTAGCCAGCCACGAATCCGCCAGCGGATCCAGCGTGAGGGTGATCTTGCGGTCATCCAGCAGTTTTTGCAGGCGCTTGATCTGGATATCCACGATCTGGCTCATGTCGGCTTTCTGCAGCCGTGCGAACAGGATAATTTCATCCAGACGGTTGAGGAACTCAGGGCGGAAGTGTTCGCGCACTACCTTCATTACCTGTGCCTGCACCATATCGGTTGTTTCGCCATCGGGCTGATTAGCCAGATATTCCGAACCGAGGTTGCTGGTCAGGATAATGAGCGTATTGCGGAAATCCACCGTCCGGCCCTGACCATCCGTCAGCCTGCCATCGTCAAGCACCTGTAGAAGAATGTTGAAGACATCCTCATGGGCTTTTTCAACTTCATCAAACAGGATTACCTGATAGGGCCTGCGCCGCACGGCTTCGGTCAGCACACCGCCTTCCTCATACCCCACATAACCGGGAGGGGCGCCAATCAGGCGGGCCACGGCGTGCTTTTCCATGAACTCGCTCATGTCGATACGCAGCAGGGCCTTGTCATCATCAAACAGGAAGCGGGCCAGAGCCTTGGTCAGCTCGGTTTTGCCAACACCCGTCGGGCCAAGGAACAGGAAGGAGCCAATCGGGCGATTGGGGTCCTGCAGGCCCGCACGTGCACGGCGCACCGCATTGGCCACGGCCTTGAGTGCGGGTTCCTGCCCGACAACGGAGCGACGCAGTTCGTCTTCCATGCGCAGCAGTTTGGCGCGTTCACCTTCGAGCATGCGGTCAACCGGAACACCGGTCCAGCGCGAGACTACGGCGGCAACCCCCTGATCCGTTACGGCTTCTGACACCAGATCGTTCTGCTTGGCGGATTCTTCTTCCGTCTTGCGGGTCTGGGCAATCTGGCTTTCCAGATTGGGGATGACGCCATACATCAGCTCGGAGGCACGGCCCAGATCACCCCGGCGCTGGGCCACTTCCACATCAGAACGGGCCTGATCAAGCTGCTCCTGCAACTTCTGGGTAGCGTGCACGCGGTCTTTTTCCGCATGCCAGGCAGCACTGAGCGTATCGGATTTTTCTTCCAGTTCCGCCAGCTCGACTTCCACCGCCTCCAGCCTGTCCTTGCTGGCGGTGTCATCTTCCTTGCGGAGGGCTTCACGCTCGATCTTGAGCTGGATGATCCGGCGGTCGAGTTCGTCCAGTTCCTCCGGCTTGCTGTCGATCTGCATACGCAGGCGGCTGGCTGCCTCGTCAATCAGATCAATGGCTTTATCAGGCAGGAAACGGTCGGTGATGTAACGGTTGGACAGCGTGGCCGCAGCCACCAGTGCACCGTCGGTAATCCGCACGCCATGGTGCAGTTCGTATTTTTCCTTGATGCCACGCAGGATCGAAATTGTGTCCGCAACACTGGGTTCGCCCACGAAAACCGGCTGGAAACGCCGGGCGAGAGCGGCATCTTTTTCGATGTATTTGCGGTATTCATCCAGCGTGGTCGCGCCAATGCAGTGCAGCGTGCCGCGTGCCAGTTCGGGCTTGATCAGGTTGGAGGCGTCCATCGCGCCATCTGTCCGGCCTGCGCCAACCAGCGTGTGCATTTCATCAATAAAGAGAATGACCTGCCCTTCGGCGGATTCAATCTCTTTCAGCACGGCTTTTAGACGTTCTTCGAACTCACCGCGATATTTCGCACCCGCCACCAGCGCGCCCATATCGAGCGAGAGCAGCTTTTTGTTCCGCAGGCTTCGGGCACATCGCCATTGACGATACGCTGGGCCAGTCCTTCCACAATGGCGGTCTTGCCCACGCCCGGCTCACCGATCAGGACGGGATTGTTCTTGCTGCGCCGTGCCAGAACCTGAATGGCCCGGCGAATTTCCTCATCACGCCCGATAACCGGATCAAGCTTGCCCGCCTGTGCGACTTCCGTGACATCACGGGCATATTTCTTGAGCGCGTCGAAATTGGCTTCCGCCCCTTCGCTGGTGACGGTACGGCCCTTGCGAATGGTGGTGATGGCTTTTTCCAGCGCTTCTACGGAAGCACCGTTGTTTTTCAGTGCGTTGCCAGCCGCCGTGTCGGAGGCTGCGAGCGCTGCCAGCAGGCGGTCCTGTGCTACAAAGCTGTCCCCCGCTTTTTGCGCACTCTGCTCGGCAAAGTCGAGCGCACGCACAAGGTCAGGGGTTGCCGCAGGCTGTCCAGCGCCACCGCCCTGTACCTTGGGTAGCTTGGCCAGCGCCTGCTCGGTTGCAGCCTTGACGGCTTCGGGGGTGCCGCCCGCGGCACGGATCAGTGAGGATGCAGCCCCTTCGGGGTCATCCAGCATGGCTTTGAGCAGGTGCTCGGGTGTGAGTTGCTGATTGAAGTCACGCAGAGCGATCGTTTGCGCTGCCTGAAGAAAACCGCGTGAACGTTCGGTAAATTTTGCAATATCCATAATAGCCCTCTTGTCCCTTTGAATGAGGCGACCGAAGGCCCTGCTGCCGTCCCTAGTTCAAGGCAACGGGTCAGGGTCTTTTGTTTCTTTTCATAAGATTGGAAGGCCATGGCGGACAGTCAAGGGGGCAGCAGGCATGCAGGCTGGGGCCGATGCAAATAACCCCTGTAAAAAGAAAAAGGGCGGAACCTTGTGCAAGGTTCCGCCCCGTTTCGCGTTGCTGTCAGCGCGGCTTACGCGGCGTTGAGCTGTGCTTCCGCAAATTCGTAGTTCGCCAGCTTGTCGAGGAAGTTGGTGATGTAGTCAGGACGACGGTTGCGGAAGTCGATGTAGTAGGAGTGTTCCCACACATCGGCGGTCAGCAGCGCGGTGCCCTGGCCTTCGGCCAGCGGGTTGGTGCCGTTGGGGGTCTTGGCGATGGCCAGCTTGCCGTCCTTGCCCAGAACCAGCCAGGCCCAGCCTGAACCGAACTGCGAAATGGCGGCCTTGCGGAACTCGTCCTTGAAGGTGTCGATGCTGCCGAAATCAGCCGTGATCTTGGCTCCCAGCTTTTCGGGCATGGCGCCACCCGTGGCGGACAGGCTGTTCCAGAAGAAGGAGTGGTTCCAATGCTGGCCAGCATTGTTGAACAGGCCGGTCAGGTCAGCCTTGCCATGCGCGGCGAGGATGATGTCTTCCAGAGACTTGCCAGCCAGTTCCGGCTTGCCTTCCAGCAGGGTGTTCAGCGTGGTGACATAAGCCTGATGGTGCTTGCCATGATGGAACTCAAGCGTTTCCTGGCACATGCCGCGCGCGGCAAGAGCATTGGTGGTGTAGGGAAGGGATGGCAGTTCGAAAGCCATGGTCAACTCCGTATCAAGTGCAGGGCGTGAGGGGGCGCCTGATCCGGCAACAGCTATGGGCACATGCGCCATGCGTCAAGGGAACGCTCCATGACAAAGGCGCGTGCAGGAGCTTTACCGGGTTCAGGCGCAGGGAATACGCCCTGCTGGTGGGGGCTTGTGGTCAGGCATTCCGTCAGGAATGCTGTGGCGGTATTACGCATGAAAAAGGATCGCGTTGCAACCCGGCAGGACGCGGCCCACGCATTTGGGATTACGGAAAACATCATGACGGCACCCATACAGGCAGCGGATACGGCGTCCATCATGGGCATGGCGGGCAGTGATCCGGACAGGATGCTGTGTGCGGCTTTCATGCCGCCGCCCGCACGTGAACTGGCATGCACCCTGCTGGCTTTCCATAACGAACTCTTGCGTGCACTCCAGCCCGCACGCTCCAGTGCGGTTGCGGGTCCGCTGGCGGGCATGGTGCGGCTGCAATGGTGGCGTGAGGTAATGGAAGGCATCCGCCCGCCAGAACATGGCCTTGCCCCTGTGCTGCTTCAGGCCGTGGCGGATAAGCGTCTCAGCCGGGAAACAGTGCTCAGGCTCGTGCAGTCAGTGGAAATGGAGCTCGACAGGCAGGCCAGTCCGGACAGCGTGGCAACACCTGAGACATGGGAGCAGATGCTGCGTGATGGCGCAGGGGCACTGGGCGTGGGCATGGGCGAAATTCTGGGTGTTGGGGAAGCCGAAAGCCTGCTGGCGCTGGAATGGTGCGGCATGGCCTATGGCGCAGGGGCTATGCTGCGGCACTGGAGCGTGCTGGAAGGCAGTGGGCGTTTTTTGTTCCCCGGTGCGTTGTCAGTGTTGCATCAGGCAGGCAGTGCATGGGCCGCACAGGCCGAAGCATTCCGGCGGCAGGCGGGGGGGCGGGGGGCTTGACTGGCGTCTGGCAGCTTTGGCC
>NZ_BAIN01000020.1 GCF_000613285.1 Acetobacter papayae JCM 25143
GCGTCGCCATGCCGCCGCCCGTTCGGTCTTTTCCATCCTGTCGCGTAGGGCGGCCTGCTCGGCGGCTTCCGCCTCGCGGCGCTGGCGGATTTCCGCCTGAATGGCCGCTTTTTCGCTCTCGCGTTCCGCTTCGAGACGCAGGGTCTCAAGGCGTGTCGCTTCTTGTGCTGCTTTTTCGCGAGCGACGACTTTTCTGACTGTGTACCACGTTTCGCGCGCGTTCCGTTGGGTCGGTGTTTTCCCGCTTCGATCCGTTAGTCCGAGTTGGGCAAACCAGTCGCAGACCCGTTCCCATGAGATACGTTTCTTGCCCAGTGCCTGCACCAGCGTGTCGTGGTTGGCCTTCATCCATAGAAACGCCGCTGAGCGGAACCAACCATCAGTCATCTCTGACAGCATCAGATCAGGCACTGGCAGGGCATGTGTCGTCATCGGCGCTTCTCCTCTCCAGTCCTCTTTAGCACCCGCCATTCCGCCAGACAAGTGCCGTTAGACAGACTGACTATCGCCAGTTAATCGCCAGTGCTCCGCCAGACAAACGCCAGAGCAAAACCACCACCACAAACTTTCTCCATATACAAATGCAAACGTCCCGTTTGCCGCGCCTGCGGCGCGTCAGCCTATCGGTTAAAGAGCAGTCGCTGATCGGGCTGAAGGCGTGTCGCGTGCCTTTGCCCGTTGCACCTGATGGAGTTGTACGGGGAGGATGGATGTCGTGCTGGTGACAGAATGCTTGCGGAGCGTAAGGGAATTCCTTACATTGCGGGCATGATCAGAAGCCGCCTCACAAGCAAGTCGCAGACGACCATTCCGCAGTCTGTCCGTAAGGCATTGGGCCTGCAGCCCGGTGACGAGATTGGTTATGTCGTGGAGAACGGGCAGGTCGTCCTGACCCGGGTTTCGGCGACACCGGAGCAGGATGATCCCTTCGCGACATTCAGCGAATGGAACTCTGTCGCGGATCAGCAGGCCTATGCCGGGCTTTGAGGTCTGGGACCTGATCAAGGTTCCGTTCCCCTATACAAACCGTCCTGTCCGTCAGCATCGACCGGCCCTTGTCGTGCGGGTGGTGCAGTCTGCCGGGGCTCCCGATCTGCTCTGGGTGCTGATGGTCACGTCGTCCGCCCACAGGCGGTGGGCGCTCGATATCGACATCACCGATTTCAGGGCGGCCGGTCTTCCCTCTCCGTCGATGGTTCGCACGGCGAAAATCGCGACGATCGAAGCCGCCGATGCCCAGAGGATCGGCACTCTGCCAGCCGCATATCGGGAGGCGGTCATGCAGGTCGTGGCGGTGTTGTCGTCGGCATTGCGCGACGGCTGCCCGCCCGGGCAGTAGCGCGCGCCGGTGAGGCGGCGCGAACAGGCGTCACAACCATCTGTGCGAGTCTGTTCTCCGTTTAACCACGGAGAGAAGACAGATGTCCGAGATGGCGCAGATGCGCGACACGCAGCAGGCACACACGAAAATTCTGATGCTTCTGCAGACGCAGGCGGAGCAGACGACAAAGGGTATTGCCACGATCATCGGGCTCCTGACGCCCCCTGAGGACGATGAGGGCAACCGGCTTGCCAAAGCGCTGGAGGCGTTGGCGGAGACGATCGCACTCCAGACACAGGCCACGGTTGAGATGCAATCCGTGGTTCAGGTGCTGGTTGCCAAAATGGACGCCACGCCATGATGACGTTCCGCAAACTCTCCGCCGATGGGGCGGGGAAGCTCATCATGGCCTATCTGCGTGAGCATCAGATGGATGCAGCGCCGGGAGCAGAGGTGTCGCCGGATAGCGGCCAGGAGAAGGGCGGACGCCTTAACAACTACTACACCGGCCGCGAAGGGCGTGGCGACTGGGGGCCTGGCATTGGCCCGCTCGCAGCCCGCGCCCTGGGCATTGATCTGACGGCCCCGCCGTCTGATGAGGCCCTCTGTAACCTGTTTGAAGCCAAGCGGGCCGATACTGGCGAGGAATGGCACGACATTGAGGGCGACAAGACGGCCAGACAGGCGGGCCGAAAGGCGGGTGGCCGCAAGCGCTCGATCTCGGGGTTCGACTTCACGGCGTCGCCGGACAAGTCTGTGACACTTGCGGCCGAGTTCGCGTCCACGAAGGCCGAGCAGGCGCTGATCTGGCACGCCATCCATACGGCGAATGATCGGCACTCAGACTGATAGCGGCGGAACTGGGCTGGGCGCGGCGGATGGTGAATGGCGTGCATGTCGAGGAGCAGGGCGAGGTCGGTTGGGTGTCCTTCCGACATTACGCGGCCCGACCCGCCATGCAGATTCAGGATGGGGCGTCAGGCCCGACGGCGTCGGTCGAAATTCCTGTGCCGGGTGATCCCCAGGCCCATATCCACAACATCCTGCTGAACATGGTGGCCACAGCGGACGGGCATGTCGGCTCTCTGGATTCAGCCCGGATCACGAAGACGATGCCCCATATCTTCGGGGCGTATTTTCAGGCACAGCTTGCCCAGTTGCTCCGCGAGCTGGGGATCAAGGTCAGCATGGATGCCCGAGGCCGGGCGATCGTCATTGACGACATCCCCAAGGAGGTCTGCGAGGCGTTTTCCAAGCGGAGCAAGCAGGCCGAAAAACAGGCCAAGGCGTTTGTCGCACGACAGGGTGGCGACTGGAAGACGATGTCGGCTGACCAGAAATTCAAGGTTCTGCATCAGGCCAATCTGGCCTACAGGGCGAAGAAATATACCGGCAGCAACGACCGCGAGATCTGGCGGGAGCAGGCTGAAGAACTGGGCTGGAAGCACACGACCGCGCTGACGGATACGGTGTATGCGACGAAGACCGATGCTGAGCGGTTTGAGGAAGCCTACGCGATTGCGGCCCGGCTGGTTGCGGAAGACTTCAAGAGCAGTGCGGTTCTCGATCTGGACGTGCTCAGGATGCACGCGGCTCACGGCCTGATTGCGGCGGGGATCCAAGAGGCTGGCGACATGGATCATGTTCGTGACATGATTCTGCAGCGGGGCGTTGTGCTGGAAGGGGAACAGACCCCGCTTGTCGTGGAAACGCTGCATGGGCGTGAGCGCGTGACCTCCAAGTTCCAGATCAGCGTTGAAAAAGAGTTCTCTGAACTGGTGGCGCTGGCGGCTCGCGATGCGGACGGGGCGTTGTCGCGCGAGGCCCTGCAAAAGGCGATTGAGGCGTCTGGTCTGGATTTTGACCGCGAGCCGGATCACGGCCGCGCCCAGCTTGCGGCCATTTATGGCCTTGGGCTTTCGGGGCGACTTGGGTTTCTGACTGGAGCGGCGGGGGCAGGGAAGACGGCGCTCCTGTCGCCTCTGGTCACAGCCTGGAAGGAGGAAGGGCGACAGGTTATCGGTACGGCTATGGCCTGGCGACAGGCGGATGCGCTCAAGGATGCCGGAGTGGAGCGTACGGTCGCACTGTCCCCGCTTTTGCGCGAGATTGAGGCGGGACGACTGGCGATTGCCCCGAACTCTGTTCTCATCATTGACGAGGGAAGTCAGATCGCACCGATCCAGATGCTCAAGCTCCTGCGGTTGCAAAAGGAGGTGGGCTTTTCCATGAGGATCATCGCGGACCGTGAGCAGGCGCAGGCCATCGAAGCGGGCGATAGCGTGGAGCTGATGATGCGTTCGGTGCCTGCGGGTGTGCGGTTTGAGCTGTTGAGCACGATCCGTCAGAAAACCGAGCGCGGCCGGATGATCGCGGGTCTGTTTCGTGGAACGGGCCGCGACATGACGAAATCGGAGGAAGAGCAGAACGCTGAGGACGCGCAGCGCGCCCGTAAGGCGATAGACCTCAAGCGGGCAGATGGGACATTCAGCCTGGTCGGGGGCGACCACGCGCAGGTTGTCGCACAGATTGCGGAGTTTTATCTCAAGCGCCGCGACATGCTCCGTGCGGCCGGGAGCAAGCGCGGCATTACGATGTCCGCTCCCACGAATGAGGACGTCATGGCGCTCAGCATGGCCGTGCGTGAGCGGCTGCGTGAACGCGGGGAACTCGGGAAAGAGGAGATCGTCCGTGCGGCCATCGATCAACGGGGTGAGACCTATGACCTGCCGATTGCGGTTGGTGACCGGCTGAGGCTTTTCAGCAAGGTGCGGTGTCGCGCCCAGCGCAGCTACGGGTCACGATGGCTGGAACTGGGATCGAATGGTGATTTTGTCGATGTGCTGGGCTGGACGGAGAAGGGCCTGATCCTCAGGAACCGCGCTGGCACAGAGGGCATGGTACCGTGGGACTCTCTGGCGGATCGGCAGACGGGCCGCATTGCGCTGGGCTTTGGACATGCGATGACGATTGACGCTGCACAGGGGGCGACATCAGACGAGCATATCAATGCGCTGCCACGGGGGAGTTCGTCGATGACGGGATTTACGGCCTATGTCGCGGAAAGTCGGCATGTCCACGCGTCATGGACAATGGTGGGAGAAGCATCTGTACGGGAAGCGGAGACGTTTTCCCGACCGCTGGGCGACAAGACGCCTGTGACGTATGAGGATCTGCTGAACCGTGTCGCGGGTGACATGGGTAAGCATCCTTACAAGTCTGTCGCCATTGACCTGACGGGCGAGGAAATGAAGATCCGGCAGGGCCAGATCGAGTGGATCCGTCGTGAGCGGGACCGGGAAGAGATTGAGGAGGATGAGCTACAGCCAGGGGAACGCGCACGCAGCCGGGCGACATCGGTGTTGCTGCGCAAAATCCCCACTGAGCGATGGGACGATCTGGGCCGGAATCTCCGGCGTCAGGCGCTGATCGCGCAGGATGCGGCGGAGCGGGCCAACAGGCTTGTCGCGCAGAGGGGCGCTGAAAAGGATCTGTTTCAGGGCAGGGCACAGACGTCGACGCCAAACAGGTCTACAGGCCGTGTGGTGAGGCCTTCAAATGATATGGGAGTTGGTCATGAGTAACCCGCTGGTGGAAGAAATCGTCGCACGGGCGCTGCCCCTCATTCATGTGGAACGGGAGGCGGAGCAGCTGGACACTCAGGAGGCTTATGAAGCGTTCCGGGTCAGGCATGCCGAATTGAGCCGTCAGGTCATCAATCAGCTGCGGGCCTGCGGATGGATGCGTGATGACGCGACTACAGAGGACATGCGCGAGATCTACTACGCTGTTCTGCGACACCCGGCACTGGAAGGCTCCGCGTCAGACCGGGCTGTTGCCGGGAGGCTGTTGAATGAGGCATGGAAAGGGGTACATGGCTGGGTTGGGTAAGAGCTGGAAAAGCCGACAATTGTTTGTCGGCTTTTGCCTTCATCCTCGACATACAAGGCGCCATAAAGAATTTCCAAAACCGGAAATATGCTCGTGGCAAGTCCGACATACTCGCGTATGCCATCCCCGCTGTTCCTGTCTGCCAGCTAATTTCCGTTCATGTGCCTGACGATGCTGCGCATATTGGTAATTATACTGCAGCAGAATGAACCGTCATCTTGGGATAAACAGTTGGGCGAGTGCATGGTGAAGTGGCGCTACTTGATGGAATGATGCCCCGCATGCCCCGCTGATTGACGGGGCGCTTCATCACACCTCAACGCCAGTTCAGTCCTGCGCGGCACGACGATCAAATGCGGCGCGGGCCTGTTCAAGGGCGGGCCGGTTCTCGCGTGCCCAACTTGCTAGGGCTGCCAGAGGTTCTGTCAGGCTTTGCCCCAATGGGGTCAGACAGTACTCAACCTTCGGCGGGACGGTAGCATAGGCTTTGCGAGCCACCAGTCCATCGCGTTCGAGCCCGCGCAGGGTGATGGTCAGCATCCGGTGCGAGATGCCGGGGATGCGGTTCTTCAACGCATTGAAACGATGGGTGCCTTCTGAGAGATGGCCACAGACCATGACCGTCCACTTGTCGCCAATGCGTGCAATCACCTCTGCTAGGCCGCGACATTCAGCTTCTACATTTTCCATTGCTACTCCTTGGGGCGACAGGAACCTGGGTGTTCTTGACGCATGAATTCATGCGTACTTGTTAGCCACTAGGAACAAATTTAACCTAAAGAACCATAAATAACCATGGAATCTGATGATGAAAATAGGTGTGAGCGGTGCCAGCGGTCAGCTCGGTAACGCAGTTGTTCAGGCGTTGGCGGAAACGGTTGCGGCCGAAAATATGGTGGCGATTTCGCGCACCCCCAAGACCGATCGAACCTACTCAGGTCGCTTGGGCGACTACAACCAATCCGAGACATTGGTGGCGGCCTATCAGGGCTTGGATCGCCTGCTGTTGATTCCAGGGGCTGATCTGCGGCCGGGGATTCGTTCGCGCCAGATGTTGGCAGCCGTGGATGCCGCTGCACAGGCCCAGGTCGGTCACGTCTTCCTGTTGTCGGCAACCGGGACGCAGCGTGAGGGGGAGTCCGCCGTTGGCGCGGCGTATTGGCACAGTGAGCAGGCGTTGATTAAGAGCGCGATCCCCGCATGGACGATACTGCGTATGAGCTATTTTTCCGAGACGCTGGTCGAAGAGGTGCGGATGTCTTTAACGGCAGGCGGGCTTGCGGCGCTTGATGACAGCCGCGTCAGTTTCGTTTCGCGCGGCGACGTGGCCAAAGCTGCCGCCGCCGCATTGACCAGCGAGGGCCACGAGGGCGCCATATATCAGCTGACAGGCCCTGAAACCCTGCGCGGTAAAGCGGTGTGCAGGCTGGTCGCGCAGCACATTCATCGGCCGTTTGCCTTGAACGTGATGCCCCCCGAGGTATTGCGAGCCGGGTTGCTCAAAACGGGTCTGCCTGAGTTTGTTGCCGATGCCGTGGTATCGATGAAGACGCGGCAGGCACGTGGCGCCTACGACATCGTCAGCGGTGACATTGTGCGTTTGACCGGAGGCACGCCATGTTCCCTGGCCGAGATTCTGGCGAGTACCGCCGGAGGACTGGGGCAGTCGTAGCCCCGCACTTGCTGGGTGCTTTGCTGCGCCAGTCGACGAAGGCCCCGCACCACCGGTGCAAGCCTAACGCGGTGCACTCAAGCGCGATACGAGGGTTTATATCGCTTGGGCGGGCGTGCCAGCCTTAGGCTCAGGACCTGTTAATTCATTGAATTGAGCGAGACGTTGTGATTCACTGGCTTACCGACGGCGGTGATGCTGTGAGTGACATGTCTTTGCTGTCTGAGAGCCAGATGGAACGGATTGAGCCGTTTTTTTCTCTGGCGCATAGAGTGCCATGCGTGGATGACCGGCGTGTTCTGAGCGGGATAGTTTATGTGATCCGCAACGGTCTTCAGTGGAAAGACGCCCCGAAAGCATGAGGTGGTTTACGTTGCCGGGGATACGTTTTCCTACGCTCAACTCGCCGAAAAGATGGAGCACTATCTTGGCCGCCCTGTCATTCGGGAACTGTGGGATATGGATAGGCTACGCGCAGAAGTCGCCGCACACCCTGATGACGGAATACGGAAATATCGTCTTGCGTTCGCACGCGATACTGGCGTGGCATGGGACAAGAAACAGACTTTCAACGCTTTACAGGGCATTGAAGTAACCGACGTCATGACCTGGCTAAAACGCCAGCAACGTCATGTAGCTTAAACCACTCACTGTTTGCGACATCTGAATTCCGGGAGACACAAGCTCTGCATCAATGCTAGCCATTCGCCCCTTGGTTTACTTGCAGAGCGTGGCCGGAGCATGCCGTTCTGCTAGCCTCTGATGGAAGTCAGCATGAAGTGCTGCAAGTGTAATCTGGCCAAAACGCGCGAGAAGTTGGGCCTTAACATCGGCCAGGACGCCACTCATGGCGTGGTTAACGGCTTCTTCGACAAGGCACTCAGTCTCCACACTCCGGTTCCCTATGGCGAATAATCTTGGGGCATCAAGAGCCTCATAAATATCCCGCAGCGTTACCTGATCCAACTGGCATGAAAGCGTCCACCCGCCGCCATGTCCTTTTTCGGAGTGTACATATCCATGCTCACGCAGACCGCCCATAAGACGTCGCACAACCACGGGGTTAGTGTTAAGGGCGCGAGCCAGGGCTTCTGACGTCATGGGGCCACCTGCTTCTGCCATGTGCAGGAGTACGTGGAGCACACAGGATAATCTGTTATCTTGTCTCATGTAACTTCATGTGTTGCTAGAGTGCGGTTTCGTGAGTATATCATGAAACTCGAAAAGTGACATGAAAGTGTGTGCGAACACTCTTACTTCGAGGACATGCTGTATGAATTTGCTCGAAATTCTGACCGTCGGCGTCGTGGCGACTGCTGTATCCGATATCTGGCAACAAGCCAGAAACCATTGACTGGAATTCCTGCAGCCAACTGGCCCGTCACGGGGCGCTGGGTCATAGGGTGGCGCGACGGCAGAATCTATGACCCAATGATTGGAAAAAGACCCTCTCTGAAAGGAGAAGCACCTGTTGGCTGGGCATTTCATTATCTGATTGGTGCTGCTTATGCCGCACTGTACCTCAGTGTTGTGGTGGTTATAGCAAAGACAGTCCCCACATTGTTAAATGGTTTGCTCTTCGGACTTGTTACCCTTTTAGCCCCTTTTCTGTTTATGAAACCTGCTCTGGGCGGCGGTTTTTTTGGGCTTAGGGCTCCCAATCCTGGAAAAGGACTATTTCTCAGTATCAGCGCTCATGCGGTCTTCGGAATTGGACTGTATTTAGGTGAACTTTTTTACCAAGGTCTTTTCTGAAACCTTATTCATAGAGTGATTACAGTTTTCTATAATTACGAGGACTGACACCTGTCACTCTGCGGAAGACCTGAGCAAAGTGACTTGGATTGTTGTATCCGATCTCCAAGGCAATCTCGATAATGGAAAGATTGGTCTTACGAAGCATTTTTGATGCTTTCTGGACGCGGCGCTGCATGAACCAACCAGAGGGGGGTTGTCCCGTGGTTGTACGGAATGAGCGACTGAAGTGAAAACGGCTCATGCCACACAAAGCAGCGAGACAATCCAAATCAAATGGTTCAGCCAGATGTGCTTCCATATGATCAAGAACTTTACGCAGTTTCCATGTGGGCAAGAGAGTGGATCGTAGCTTTATCTTAGCCTTGGTATCAGCATACTGTCTTAAAAGATGAACTGTCAGACTTTCCAGAAGGCCATTTACAAATAAGGGATTTGCAATAACGGAAGATTGCATTTCAGCTATCAGACCACTCAAAATTCCTGATATGAAAGCATCTTCCCCGCCCGAAACATCCCACATTCGAATACGGGATGAATTCAGATTTAATGACATGGCAGCTCGATCGACAAGCTCAAGTCCAAGATAGAGATGCAACACCTCAAAACAAGTGTCTTCCTTGCCCTGCCAACGCATCAGATAGGGTGTGTCCGTCTGCGTGAGGTAAAATGTTCCTGCTCTTGCCTTGCTCTGCTGCCAAGTCCCTGCCAGTTCACGCTCTTCGACATTTGCTTCTCCGCGGATAACCCAAACAAGCAGGGGTTCTGCGACGGCAGGTACAAGAATTTCGTCTTTTTGTACCGGGCGAGTGAATATCTGGACGTCAACATCCTTCCAGACATCCCCTTTACTTTGCGCGACTTTCTTCCCGGGGAGACGTTGCTCCAGTGTCAAACTGGCAGCACGCCGAGAAGGAAGGCAGGACAAAACCATCTGCTACACTCTCTCAATTCTTTGCGCGACTATCTATAGCGCAAAATTACAATAGTTTCAGCAAGAAGCCATGCGAGATATCTTCTGGCATAATTTACACCTCCTTCGACAATTAAGGCCGATTGAAGGCTCGTCGTGTGGAGAAGATTGTGAATATTGCAGGAAAAATTGCTCTGGTGACCGGAGCATCCAGTGGCATTGGTGCGGCAACAGCGCGCAAACTTGCAGCAGAAGGAATGACAGTCGGCCTGGCGGCACGTCGTCATGATCGCCTGGAGACGCTTGTTAGTGAAATTACCAAGGCTGGCGGTCGAGCCATTCCTCTGGTGACGGACGTTACTGATCTTGTCTCGTGTCAAGAAGCGGCAAAGAGCTTGATCGCCCAATTTGGAAGGATTGATGTTCTGGTCAACAATGCGGGCCTGATGCCCCTATCCAGCGTTGACAGCCTGAAAGTGGACGAATGGCAGCAGATGGTGGACGTCAATATATCTGGTGTTCTTAATGCAACGGCAGCCGTTCTTCCGCAGATGATCGCACAGCATGCGGGCCATATTTTCAACATGTCCTCGATTGCAGGCCGGAAAGTCTTTACGGGTCTCGCCGTTTACTGCGCCACCAAGGCTGCGGTAACAGCGTTTTCAGACGGCCTCAGAATGGAGATCGGACCAAAGCATAATATCCGCGTTACCTGCATTCAGCCGGGAGCCGTAAAATCAGAGCTTTATGACCACATTACAGATGCTGATTACCGCAAACAGATGGATGATCTTGCAGCGTCCATAACCTTTCTCGAAGGCGAGGACATAGCAGACAGTATTCTTTTTGCTCTGAAATCACCTGTACGTATGGATGTTGCAGAATTGTTTGTTCTTCCGACTGAACAGGGATGGTGAACAGAAACTGATCGCCAACTGAGCTTAGGAGGCAGGCACCCTACCGTCGAAAAGAGGCTTAAGGCTGGAAAGCCTCTTGAAGCTCGGTCACAAAGACCCGCAGCTTTGGTGTCATAACAGGACCTGCGTTATAGAGCAGGTGCATGGGTCTGTCCGGAACTGTCCACCTCGGCATAAGCCGGACAAGCCGTTTGCTTTTAATATCTGTAAGCAGGGCCTGCTCGTAACCCAGCAGAATGCCATCGCCAGCGAGTGCTGCAGAATGCAGAACACTTGAATCATTACTGATTATCCGCCCGGAGACGGTGACTGGCCGCGTAACGCTGCTTGAGAAAAGTGCCAGGTCGTTACAGGACCGCCGGAATTTTCATACACGAGACACTCGTGGCGCATCAGATCTTCGGGCTGCCCTGGAAAACCGTGTTTTTCCAGATAGGTTTGAGCTGCGCAGATGACCCGACGATAGGCCGTCAAAGGACGACTGACCACTGTAAGGTCCGTCTCAAGTTCACCAATTCGGATCACAGCCTCATGACCGTCCATTGTGGGGTGAATCAGTTGGTCTGTCAGTGATAAATGGACTTGAATTTCTGGGTATCTTTTTTGAAAATTACGAACAAATGGCAGGAATACTGTTCGCCCGAAAGTGACGGGTACACTGACAGATAATGTGCCGCGGGGTGTGCCAAGCGTATTGGCTGCCAGACTGTCAGCTCGTTCAGCAGCCTGCAGAACAAGCCGACATTGCTCGCAATAGAGGCGTCCTGTTTCAGTTAGACTTTGCCGACGTGTCGTTCGATGCAACAGGCGAGCACCAAGGTGATGCTCCAGAGCCTCTATATGCTTGGCGACCATCTGCGGCGACAAAGTCAGATACTGGGAGGCCGCAGCAAAGGACCCTAATTCCACGACCTTGATAAAAATCTTCATGCTGGTTAACCGGTCAAGCATTCATCATCCTCAGTTGTGACTGATGTATCATATCGACAATTTATTCAGCGAAAAAGATGAATATGCTGAAAGCTTCGAGTGATTGGCAAGTCCAGTTCTGGTGGAGACTTTCGAAATGCCTGTTTATCTTGTGCGCATGGACCACCCTGACGGCGAGGGATGGGGACAGCATGTCGCAGCACACGTGTTGTATCTCAGGCGCCTTATTCAGGAAGGCAGCCTGCTGGCCTCCGGTCCGTTGAAAGGGACCTCATTGCGCTCCGGCTTTCTGATTATGAAAGGCGCCAATCGGCAAGAGATTGACGCGATGATTGCCGGTGATCCCTTTGCATCCGAAGGTTTGATTTGTGATCTGCGCATTGAAGAATGGGACCCACTATTCGGGTGCCTGTCAAACCATGCAACAGGCAAACTCCCGCAAGAATTGAAATCTCTTTTCCCTTCATGACGACAGCGCTGTGTTTTTTAAGAAATAAAAACGAAAAGAGAGCCTTGGGATTATGAACGATCTTCAGTGGTATGCTGTAGGAGATGCCCGCATACTAAAAATACAGGATCTGACGCTGGCAGCACTCACTCCAGAACAGTTGCTTCCTGACTGGGATGATGCAACGGCACTTCAGGTCTATCCTGATCTGTCTGAAACGCTGGATGCTTCAGAAACGAAAGCTCTTTTGAGCGTTCATAGCTGGCTCATCAAGGATCGCGGTCGGAACATGCTTGTGGATACGGGGGCCGGGAATAGCAAGGCTCGACCTGCTGCTCTGTATTTCGATCACTTGCAGACCGTGTGGCTTGAAAATCTGATGCGCGCTGGCGTCCGGCCAGAAGATATCGATTTTGTTCTTCTCACCCATCTGCATGTCGATCATGTCGGGTGGAACACACGCCTGCAAAATGGCATCTGGGTTCCGACCTTCCCGAATGCCCGATATGTCTTTTCTAGAGCCGAATATGATTTTTTCAGCAATCCAGCTCATGATAGTGCCCGTAATAAAACCAGTTTCATGACACGCATTGATAGCGTTGATCCGATTATCTCGGCGGATCTTGCGGATCAGATTGACGTAGACGGATCCGAAGTTCTTGAAGGAATTTCCTTTCACCCCACACCTGGGCATACGCCCCATCACGCGTCTCTTGTGCTGAAATCAGGTATGGAGCGTGCGCTCTTCACGGGTGATGTCATGCATCACCCCATTCAGGTGTGTATTCCGGAGTGGAGTGCCGTTTTTGATGCAGATCCTCAGATAGCCATCATATCGCGCAAATGGGCTTTGAATTATGCTCTCGAACATAACGCGGCATTATTCACATCGCATTTTCCGATAACATCGGCTGGAAGAGTGATGACATCCGACCAGGAAAGGGGTTGGTCTTTCCTCTAGGGCTGCCATTATGTCCGCTGTTCACCTCGTTCTATTCCATTGCGGACATTCCGCTTTCCCCACAAGGTGGACATGGAGTGAATTCTCGTAATGAAACAAGTCCGGCCGAGAACGGGCTTGTTTTAACCTAATTAAGGGGCCCTTGTAACCTGAATAAGGACACTTTTGTGGGGTTGATCTGCACGGAAACTGGGATTCTCCTAATTAAGGAATTTCGACATTTTTCGATGTCGAAATTCCTTAATTATGTTAGTCAATATTCTGACATTTCAGCACGTTATTGATACCCTTAATTATGCGAATCTTCCTTATTGATACGAAAAAAGCCCTTAATTAGGTTACAAAACGCAATCGCGTTTTTATCAACGCAAGGGTCTGCTGCCACCCTCATTGTTGCTATTAGCTGTCTAATTTTGGTTTCCCAAATGCAGACATTCCTGACTGGAGTTCCGGCCTACCCATGTGGTCCGCTTGCCGCTTAACGAGGTCTAACACGTGCAGGCCGTCTATAGCGGCGTCGGCCTTCTGGAATGCAAACGTGCCAGTAACTGCCGCGCCAAAAGGATTGACTTTGTGGTCGACGACGGTTCCACCTGGGACGGCGAGTGGACGATCACATTCCGATACTGCCTCAATGACTGCAGCTCTTCGGCTACGTCGACGCTGATCGTGCCGAGATTTACTAACAAATCTATAGATTCCTTGAGCGAAAGGTTTCGACTGGAGATGCCACGATTTGAAGCTACTTTAGCTTCAGAAAGGATAAACTTCTCTAGGTCGGTCCAGGCCTTCATGAATTCGCCAGATCACCGGCTTGGAGTTCGGTCTTCAGGCTTTCCCTCAGACCGTCGCAAATCGCCGAGACCCGGTCATTGTTAGGATAGAGGGATTCTTGGGGAATGCTGTTAAATCCGCGTCCCCAGAATTTGGTGCCGGAAGGTATAGAAAATTTTGCGATCAACCGGTTTCTGAAATCAAGCTCGGTCTTGTTGTCGAAGTCCCAAGTGACATCGGTAGTACCAGTGAGGAACCCCTCTTGGAAATGTGGACGAAGCGCCGACGGCGGGCAAATGCTGAGAAGCCTGACATTCACAAGGTCATCTTCGGAATTGATGGAAATGCGGTTAGTGACTTGAGGCATGGCCAAGACATAGACGATGCTGCGATCCGCGGTGGCATCGTGCTGGGCAAAAGAGCAAGCAACTCGCAGGGAGTGCGTAATATCCAGCAGAGGGGTTTCCAGAACGCTGTAGTGCTGGAGAATGCTCCATTGAACATATGTTTTCTGCCGGATATCGCGCAGGCCGTCGAGCTTGCTCTCGGCCCATCGTTTGACCAACTCCTTTCCGGCTTGGTCCAGAAGGGTAAAACGGTGTCGTAACTCGTCCTTCGAGGTGTTCTCGCTGCGATAAAGGCCGGGATAGATGGTGGTAGAACCTGCTTTGTTGAGGAAGTCAGAGTTCTGTCCGCGATAGAAGAGCAGGTGGTCCGGGTTCAGGTAAGATAGCCTGGCGATGTGCTCTACAAGGCCGCGAAAGCTCTCGATCGGAAATGGCGGTGCTTTCGCCACTGCCTCCGATCCCACGTGCTCCTTTAACTCGGCGGTTATTTTCGGTGTTATTGATCTCAAGATGCCCCCCTGCGAACATTGTTGCAGGTCGCGGACGGGTAGACAACGAGGAGCGATACAAATTCCACCCAATTACCTGCCTTAGAGGCAGACGTTGTTTGTAGCGGCTTTGGCAAAACTGGTGCTGTAAACGGCCAGTCCGTTTCCCCCCTGGCAGACAGACGGCACAGTGATGCAGGGGCAGACAAGCGGCAGTCGCCTCCAAGCAGACTATGACGTATTTCTATCCCGGAAGCGGATCGGGCGAGAGCACAGGCAGTTTTAGCCAATTTGGATCCACAGGGTAAATCTTCCAGTCGCTTTTTGCTGGTGTGCGAACTTCCACCTGCTCCGGACGGGAACCACGCACCCATCGCGCAGCGGCCTCCAACTGAGGCCCAAGTTCTCCCTGCTCAATCGTAGTGGTCCCGCACCATTTGCCGTTCGCGTCGGTAACAACGGCTGTGCGTATCTCTCCATTCAGCCATTGCGTGACGAGCAACTTGGCATATTCTGCGATAACATCTGCTTCAGCGTCCCAAAGCTCGTATGGGGCTGGATCGTGTGTCACCCAGTATCCGAAACTGACTGTCAACTCTTCGTCAGCAGTATAAAGCACGACAGGTTCTATCTCGCGGCCATCGACGCGCTTGATCGTGAGCAAAAGATAGCCGGGCTCCCAGCGCGTCCATTCACCGTCGCGGGCAATATCCCAAGTGTGAAGGGCCGCGTAGACGGCTTCCGACCACTCATCAATGGGCCCTGCGACATCGCTCGGGAAAGGTACTCCAGATTCTACAGCATCGGCCATAGGTCATTATTGCCACAAGGACGGCAGCTTGCCACCTGTTGCAGTTCCAGAGCGGTCATTCTGCGTTCCCCCTATGCTGCCTGTCCGCTCACGGAATATGAAGCAGACAGGCAGCATACGCCTCTTTTCTGCCGTTTCTGTAACCGATCTGGTTTCCCGAATGCAGACATCAGCATCGGCCATCTTGCACTTCTTTTGTATGAACGAATGTGATACGTATGTACATGCACGTAAGGAGGCTGAGTATGTCTGCTGTCACATTCCGTAGATGAAACATTGAAGGCAGCTGCTGTTGAGAAGCTGTCCGCTCAAGGCATTTCACTGTCTGACGCACTGCGCGATACTCTCGCATATATTGCTGAAACGGGCCGCTCTCCGGTCAAGCGCACGCTTGTCACAGACGAGGATGCGCAGCTGATTGAGATTGTGCGCGAACGTCTCAAAAACCCTGCCCAAAAGCATCGTATGACTTTTGCGGAGCTTAAGAGCCGTCATCGCGAATGAAAGAGTATTGTCTTGAATTCGACGACAGAGCGCTCAGAGAGTGGGATGCTCTTGACGGCAGCGTGCGTAAGAAATTTGAAAAGAAGCTAGAAAAGCTGATCTGGAACCCTCACTCTCCAGGAAATGAACTACATCGCGACCTATCAGGGTTTTATAAGATCAAGCTTCTGAAAGATGGTTACCGCCTTGTTTATCAGGTCATCGACGAACGGATCGTCATCTATGTAATTGCCGTTGGCCGTAGAGCCGATAATGAGATTTATGAATTAGCATCGAAACGGACAGAGTGAATTTACTATCTGGTAGAAAGTCAGCTCCCGCCTCTCATTTCGGTCATAAGCGGAGCCGTTTGGGCTTCCGGAAAGCGGACCATTGCCGGTTTTTCTTGACGTAATGGACAGGAGCAGCCAGCGGTGAAGGCATGGATACCATCAACCTCCTCGCTCTGCTTCTGACCCTCTCGGCAGGGTTCAGCATTCTCAATCATCACACGTTTCGCCTGCCTGTGACGATCGGCGTGCTGGTCTTCTCATTGCTGGCTTCCCTGCTGGTCATGATCCTGAATCCGTTGATACCGGCCTATGACCTTCAGGCTCTCCCACGATCTGTTCTTGGAGCCATCAATCTTCCCACGGCCCTCCTGAATGGCGCGCTGTCCCTGCTTCTGTTTGCAGGAGCCACGCAGGTGGATGTCGGACATCTGCGAGCAAAACTTGCCTCCGTGACTGCTCTGTCTGTGCTGGGAACCGTTCTAGCTGTTGCCTTTCTGGCGATCGCGGCATGGTACGTCTTCCCGCTTTTGGGTCATGCCGTTCCTTTCACGTGGTGCATCGTCCTTGGGGCCATCCTTGCGCCAACTGATCCTGTTTCGGTTGTCGGCATGCTGAAACGTCTAGGACTACCGGCCCCCCTTCAGGCCGTTTTCGCAGGGGAGAGCCTGTTCAATGACGGCGTGGGCGTGGTGATTTTCGGCGTCACGATTGGACTGGCGACCGGGGACAGTCTGGGAGTGACCGCCTCCGAGATTGCTCTGAGCTTTTGCCGCGAGGCGATTGGTGGCGGTCTGCTGGGCGCACTGACCGGATGGATTGCGCTCCGTGTGCTTAAGGGACAGCGAGATCCGCATATCGATCTGCTGACGTCGTTGGCTCTGGCGACCGGAACCTTCAGCATTGCCAATCAGCTTGGCATGTCGGGTGCGATTGCCGTCGTCGTAGCAGGACTGTGTTTTGGTACAAATTATAGCCATTCCGTTTTTGATGAGGCATCCCGAAAGGAACTCGACGTCGCATGGACACTCATTGACGAGGTACTAAACGTCCTGCTGTTCATGCTGATCGGCTTTGAAATCCTTGAGGTCACGCCGCATCTGTTTACGGTGCTGGCGACCCTGGCCGTGATACCGCTATCCATTGCCGTGCGGACATTAAGCGTGCTGTTTTCAACGCTTCCGGTTCATCTCAGGCAATGGGAACGAGGGCGTGTTCTTGGTATCCTGACCTGGGGCGGTCTGCGTGGCGGCATCTCGGTTTCACTGGCACTTGGATTGCCGCCCGGAGACTTGCGCGAGCTGCTACTGCCTGTCTGTTACGGGGTGGTGGTGTTTACGATCATCGTGCAGGGGCTAACCATGGAGCGGGTTGCCCGCAGACTTTATCCGTCCTCTACGCTTGGACCTCAATAATGCGGCTCTTATTTATTTGAAGGGCAGCGCCGCATGGAGGACAGTAATGGCTGAACCATCATGTTTTTCAACAGATAGCCGATATTCCGCTTAGCCTTCGTCGCTCGGTATCCGCAAGTGTCCAGTGCTGTACAGCTCCAAAGAATTACCATCAGCGTCTACCGTAATTTTTCACAGGCTCCCGAAACGGACGCGGGCGGCTTCGGTTACAGGTGTGAACAAGCTAATGATAGTCCCCTCGGGGTCGCGGAACTGGAGCGTGCGGTTACCCCAAGGTAGCGTCTTGGGCTCAATCACAATGTCCACCTTGCCTTTCAGACGCGTGAATTCAGCGTCCACGTCCTCGACCCTGAATTCAAGGATGGCCGTACGATTGGCGCCTGGCTCAGCACTTCCTTCCATGAACAGCGCCACTGTCTCGGTACTACCGATCGCAATTCTCGCACCAGAGGTTACGATTTCGGCAAACTGAGACGCAAGCCATTCGGCAGAGTGTCCTGTCACCAGCTCATAAAAAGCAACCATCGTAGTGATGTCGGCGGCAATGAGACGGATAGAGGCGAATGTCATCGGTAAGTTCCTATGCAGGTTGTGTTCCCCGCCTTTTGGCACAATCATGCTGACAGCATCCTGTCAGCATGATTGCAGAACCTTTGCGTAGCACCGATCGCCTTTTTCAGATCATCCAGATCCTGCGCCGGTCGTCTCGACCCGTTACGGCGAGGATGCTGTCCGAGGAGCTGGAAGTCTCCATCCGCACGATTTATCGCGACGTCGCACATTTGATCGGGCAGCGCGTACCCATTTCAGGGGAAGCAGGCGTTGGGTACATTTTGGGGGCTGGATATGACATGCCACCTCTTGCCCTGCTTCCGGCTGAGCTTGAAGCAATCGTTCTGGGAGCACAGTGGGTGGCGGCCCATGGCGAAAAGGAACTGTCACGCGCCGCATTGGACGTACTCACCAAGGTTACAGCGGTTGTCCCCCCGGCCTTGCAGCCGTTTATCAGCATTCCAAGCACAGTGACAAAGCTGCCTCTCGATGCACCACAAGGCAAAGATGACAGAGCGAGCCTTCGAGCGGCCATTCGTGCAGGAATGAAGTTACGCCTGCATTATCGGGATCAACAAGGCGAGCTCACCGAGCGTACAGTATGGCCAGTCGTTCTCGGTTATTCGGACATCACGTGCATGTTGATCGCTTGGTGCGAGTTGAGGCAGGGGTTTCGTCACTTTCGTACGGACCGGATACACGCGGTAGAAATTCTGGATGAGAAGATAGGTGAGTCTCGCTCCCGACTGCTTCAACGCTGGAAAGCGCAACGCATAACGGCACTCGCTAAAATTATGACTGAAACCGGTTGATCGTTTCCTCAGTCCTGGCAGTTGAGGGCATTAACATCGCTCGACACATATTTTAGACGAGTAGGAACGTCTGCTATTTTACGTTCAAGCACGAATAACGGACATCTCGCTTTCCCACCCTGCGCGGCCTATCTGCTCAAGGAATATGAGGCAGACAAGCGGGATACGCCTTTTTCAGACGTCAGAACGCGGTATAGTTTTTCTCAGTAGAGGATGTAGCAACATGCCGCGCGAAGATTGGTCTCCGTCAATATCGGGGCGGCTCACACCGAAGGCGGAAGATAGCCAGTTGAATGATCATGACAGCTTAAAAATATGGGCTCTCGAAAGCTGCTCTGACCATGTGACGCTCCGCAGCAAAATGCGGATGCCCCATTCCTCAAGACACACCGTTATGGACGAGGCTCGCAAGGCGCTTAGGGGAGCGCTGCAAATGATCAGACCTCGTGGCGATCAGATCATCGAAGGCGTCTACTCTTCGAACGTCGAAGGTTATTTCGATGTTGAGAACGTAGTTATTTACAACATCGAGACGGCCTCCTTCAACAAATGTGCCATCAACGGCATCAGGGCGCGACGCGACAGATCTAATCGCGAAGATACGGCCTTCAGTCATACCTTGCGATACATGCTAATCGATACGCCCACGCCACCCGCGAACGCATGGTTCACCTACGTTTTGCATATCCTGGCTTTCGCAGCGTCTTCGATATCTGGTGGGCAGCAGTCAACGGTGAGCTTCTCTCGACCGGCTTGCTACCCGGACGGTTTGGCATCCACGTAGCTCTATCCTGCCCGACCCCGCCCAAAAATCCCGCCAAATGTGTGAAAATTCTCTTTGATGGAATCATCGCTGCCTTGCAAAGAAATCTCGTAGTCCCGGTAGATGAGGTTGTGCTGAGGCTCTCGCGCAAGCATGGCGTTGAAGCCGAGCTACTGCGCAAAAAGATTTTTCGACCACTCTCTCCGGCCATAATGGCAACCAGAAAGGCACCTCTGGTTGCTCCATACAGGGAGCACGGAGTGCAGTGGCACCCAGCCGATGACAAGTGCGAAGATTGCACTTTTGTCGTGTCCAAGAGCGACACGGCATTCTGCGATGCGTATCTCTTTCCGATCGGAGATTGACGGAGCAGAAAGCCTGCTTGACCCAGTCCCTGGACTGCCCTCGTTTTTGCGTAAGGTCTGTCCAACCGGAGACAGGCAATGGTGAGATTACATTTCACGCAGGATCAGATCATCGAGATTCTGAATGAGCATTAGACAGGCGCATGGGCGGCAGATTGAACCGCGCCAGAGTTGCCGAAGATGTCCGCCCTCGAAGCTTTTGTTCTGTAAAGCGGACCAGCCGGTTCCCCCCCTAATCGGCCGTCCAGTCCTCACAGCGCAGGCCGTTCACTCTGGTAAACTCGCGCAGGTTCCCGGTTACGACAATAAGGCCTCGGCTCCGTGCGTGGCCGGCGATCATCAGATCATAGGGACCGATCGTGCAGCCGCGCCGTTCGAGATCGGCTCTGATCTCGGCGGTGTGCGCGGCTGCGGCGTCATCGAATGGCAGGACACACAGGCGCGCGGCAAAGTGCTCGACTTCACGGCGGGTTTTAGGCGGGTTCTGGGCTTTCTCGGCACCGTAGAGCAGTTCGTATAATACGACATCTGAGATGCAGAGTGCCTCAGCGTGATTATTGAACTGCTCACGCAGACCTTGAGGCCGGTCACGTAGAACACGAATGCAGAAGTTTGTATCCAGCAGATAACGTAACATCAGAAGCTTTCGCGCTCCTGCATGCCGGGCTGGATACGCTCTGGCAGGTCAGTGCCAGGTGCTGTGAAAAAATCATCCCACGTGGCATCGGCCGGGGCGATAATTCTGCGTGCACCGTCTGGGATGATCACCACGTCTTTCAGGGTGCTGTCGAAGGCGACAGCTTTGGGGAGACGAACGGCCTGAGAGCGGTTCGAAAGGAACAGTGTTGTGCGGGTCAGCATGGCATCCTCCATATTTGTATATCCATTGTGAATATACGCCCGGTGGGCGAGTATCAAGAACTTTCAATTCGGATTATGTGAGGCAGCCCGAGATTAAATATTCGTGATTAAAAAATTTCCAGATTCTAGTTATTGTGGTTTTCATCCGATAAAAACAACATGAAAATCATTCCAAAGTTCTTTTTTATCGTTGTTTCATCGATAAAACTGCAAAAACAACGGATGTTTTAACGCAAAACATCATTCTTTATTTTTTATTACTTTATTATAATTAAAAAGATATCTCACAATTAACAATTCGAAAATGGAAACTGTCATGTACAATTCAGGGATCCCGATGCTGGCGATTGTAACTGGCTTAGGCATGCTTTTTTTTGGTGCTATGGCAATTGTTGTTGCCTTCGCACACCCCATCGTTGGCACGCTTCTTTTAATACCTACAGATGTGTTTGGCGTTGTTTCATGGTTTTCCGTGACATTTCCGCGAATTCGCTATTAGGCTCCAGAAAGTCACTGTAGCCAGACGGTTAACGTAGCACCCAACAGAGTGAGCGCTACGAGATGCAGGCTGGTTTAGTATAGTCCTTAATCATGCCGCCTAAACGGCGACCTGATTGAGTGCAGACGCAACGCTTTTGCGGGCATCTGCCTCTGTCGCACCGGCCCGCATTTCAAAGCGGACCATGGTTTCGAACAGCGTGCGGTCGATATGCGGATTGATGAGCCCACCCGATGCCGTGGCTGGCCTGGTGACGGGTTCTGCCATATCCCGAAACAGGGCGCGGAACGGCACATAGTCGCTGGGTGGTAGCGGGTCTCCGAAAAGCAGCTCCCTATCGTGCGTGTTGTCGGGATTCTGCAGAACGACCGCCATGCGGTTGTAAATCTCTCCCATAGGGCCGGGCAGTGCGGGTAGCTTTTCGGGATTGACGATATCCGTGCCTTTGATGAGAGCATCGACTACGGCCTGATCCTCGGGGTTGGACAGTGCTTTGGCGGCCGACAGGCTGGTGCCACGGCGGGAGACGGGCAGAGGGGCATAGAGCCGGTTCGTACCCTTCGGTTCGACCCCGGCGTAGAATAGGCGGGTATAGAGACGCTTGCCGCGGAACATGATGATGGCCTGACCCTTTCCGAGGGCCTGAATGTCGTTCCATGAGATGCGTTTCACTTCCCGGATGTCCGCACGGGCCTGTGTCGTGTAGTCCCCGATGATCTCGGTGTTTTCATAGCCGGATAGGACGCTGACCTGCATGGTGCCCCCGGCCTGTTCCACCCATTCGCGGGTGGGGCCGGCATCTTCGAGCTGCATGAATATCTTGAGTTTTGGGTTGCCAAGCAGCGGGACCGACCAGTCCCGGCCGAGTGTCGCATAAAGCGATCCGACTTCCTGAAACGACAGCCAGACCGAGATGTTCAGCTCCCGTCCCTGCGCCATTATGACGTCTAGTCCGCGCGTCGCGAAATAGTTGCTCTCATCATAGAGCATCAGATAGGGCGTGCGGGCGGTAGACGGCCGGTACTTCACGAGGTCAATATAATTGCCCTCGATCGACGCCCCGAGAGCCGCGGACAGCGCGTAACGCTGGGCGGTGATGAAGGTCTTGCCAATGGCGGCGTTGGTGGCGGGGTCGTTTTCCAGAGAGGGCAGCAATACGATCAGATTGCGCCGGTTGAAAATCACATCGGTCAGTTCGACATCTGGCACATCACAGTTGAAGATGTGCCCGTAGGTTGTCGTCATCATGGTGAAGGTCTTGCCGAAGCCGCCTACAACATAGCTGTGCTGTTCGAGAACCTTGGTCTGTGAACTGACATCCCCGGCTTGAGGCGTGTAACCGCCAGTTTCCTGGACGTAGAACCGAATGGGCATGAGCAGCTCTTCGGGGAAGTCATCGGGCAGCGCCACGCTTTCGATTTTGCGCGTGCTCATGCTGTAGTACTGGAATTTCCTGCTGGCGTTCGTGTCTTCTTCCTTTCCGGCCAGTTCGATCAACACCTGAATATTCGAGAAATTGACGCGCATGGTGGCGGTTGTTGCGGGAATACCCAGATGATCGCGCATCCAGACAAAGATCGGCGACATGCCGCCGATCAGATCGTCGGCGCGGTTGCGGAAGTGCTGTGAGTTACCGCCACCCCCGCTGTTGTCCGGCAGGAACAGGGTGCGGAGCAGTTCAGCCATGCCTTCTGCGTTGACGGTGGAGAAGGGGCTCCATGTGTGTGACTTCTTGTCGCCACTTGCCACCTGGAAGTTGAGAACCCGCATGTTCGCGGCAGCGCCCCAGTTTTCCTGCAACGCCTGAAGCGAGAAGACGAGATTGTTGGACCCCTTGCCGTCCACGATGGTGAAACCGGTTCCCTGCGCCAGCGCACTGGCGAGTAGGCTGTAGATGGACTCGGTCTTGCCCGAGCCTGTGGCTCCGGGCAGCAGACCGTGCGTGGTCATATCGCTGCCTGATACCCAGATCTGCTGCCCGCTGACCTCATCCCAGCCGAGCAGCCAGTCGCCCCGGGCCTTGTCGGGCTTGTCCACACCGACCCGTTTGGGGTCTGGCACCGGATTGCCATAGTCCTTGCGCTTCGAATTGGCCGGCAGGCGCAGGGGCATGATGACCGGTCGGGTCAGCACGAAGGCCGTATAGGCGAGTGCGGGCGGCACAAGCAGGGTTGTCAGGGCAGGGCAGGCAATTGCCAGCCCCGCGAGCCCGACGAATGGCGCGGCGGAAAGCGGTGTGCTGAGGCTTCGAAAATACGGGTGCCGAGGGTGCGGGTATCACGATAGGCGATGCCACCTCTTTGTTCGTGATGATCCTGCGGGCCGTCAATGCGGTGTCTGAGAGTGGCCATATCAGTGCAGTCCGAAGGCCTGATTGAGGGAAGAGGGGCCGGAGCCGGGTTGTGCCGGGGCTGCTTCGGGTTGGGGGCGTGACTGTGCGGGCGGCCGCATAACCGCGTGGGCCGGGAACTCTGGCGGGGCGAGCAGGGCCAGATGCGGGGGCGTGGGCGACGATGCGGGAGAGCTGCTCATGCGTGAGTAAAGTCCAGCGCCGAGCATGGCCAGAACACCCAGCCCCATCATGGCGGTCCGTGTCCAGCGCGGACGGGCAGGAATGACGCTTCCCCGCTCATCAGCGGGTGCCGCCATGACAGGCAGTGCCGGAGGCGGGTTCTGGTGGCCGGCATCCGCGCAGGGCGACACGCGGATATGCAGCGTCGTATCACCCGGTGTGATGGTCAGGGGGCTGTCGCCCGGTGAGAGAAAAATGTCCATGGTGTGCTCCTATGAGGGGCTGTGATCATACGGGCATGGGTTGTGACGCCGGGACGGCGCACAGGGTGTTGGCGTGTCGCTCAAGGGCTTCGAGCAGGATCGTGCCCTGTGCATCCGCGACCTTCTGGAGAGTCTGATCGGTGCACAGGATGATCAGAGAGAGGGGGGCGTGATGCACGGCGTGCAGGCGTTGCCCGCATAGGGCGTTGCTGTCCGGCCTGATCGCGAGCCCGAAACTGACCTGCCCGGCGCGGGTTTTCCATGTTTCCTCGGCCATCCGCATGAGGACGGGCAGCAGGCAGTCGGGGGCCAGCAGGCGCCGTGGTGTGAACGCCTCCTCACCTGTCGCACTCAGGGCGATGCGATACGGTCCGTTGTCCAGCAGGCTGGCGAGGGCGTCGATGAGCCGTTCGAGCGTGATCATGCGTAGTCCCTCTGTTTCCAACGGGGTAGGCGTGGCCGGTGCGGGCCGATCAGAAGCACCCGCGCCATACGGAATGCGACAGGCAGGGTGAGACCCATCCACGCCAGAAACCCGAACAGGAGGGTGACGACGATGGCCGTGATGAAGGTCCATAGGCGCATGTGGGCCAGCCACAGCACCATGCCCAGCAGGCAGCGGCAGTCGACGACGAAGAAGTAAACGGGGCTTGAGGAGTGTCGCCACATCAGTGCAGTTCCTTCATGGCGCGGTCTGCGATGTCGTCGCTGATGCGGCCCTGGGCGTGGACGTCCTTGATGGATTGTTCGAAGGTCTGGCCGTGCTCTTCCACGAAACCGCGCACCATGTTGGGCCAGCTGGACTGTGGCGCGTCGAGCAGGGCTTCGCGGATCTTGCGGTTGAAGGGCAGGAAGGAGCGGATGGCGGTGCGCCTGCCATCGGTGGAGCGGAGCAGACGCTGGTTGACGATGAGTTTGAGGTTATCGACCAGAGCGATGGCCAGACTGTCGCGGTCGGTCGCCGGACACAGCGAGACGACACGGCGAACTGTTGCGGCCGGGTCATTGGTGTGAACGGACGTCATGGTTCGATGACCCGAGATAATCGCCTGAATGGTCGCTTCCATGGTTTCGGGATCGCGACACTCGCCCACATTGATATCGGTGGGCTCCTGACGCATGGCGGCCCGGATGAAGTCGGGGAAGGTGGCGAGCTGGCGGGGAATTTCCGTTTGCTGAATACTGGCGTTGTTCTGCGCGATCAGGTCGTAAAACAGTTCCAGAGGAGCGGCCCCCTCGACGATGTCGCAATGGCAGTCAGGGTCTTCGAGACGCTGGCGGGTGATGCCCCCCATCAGGGTTGTCTTGCCACTGCCGGTGACGCCACAGATCAGATAGCCGCCAGACTCTCCGTCCAGTGCTTCGCTCAGGCTCGGTTCAACATGCTGTTCTTCAAGCGGGGTCGGTTTTTCGGGGAGTGGGCGCAGGACAAGACCGATCCCGTCATTTGAGCCGATGGTCGTGGCGACAGCGTTCACACGAAAGCCGTAGCGTCGTTTGCGGCGGTCTGGCCAGATAATGTAGCTGGTGTCGATGGCCTCACCCTTGCTCAGCCGTGACGGGCCTGTGTCGGATTTATACATCGTCCTCAGGGCTTCGGAGACTTCACGGCCGGTCCAGCGCAGGCCCGGCACGGTATAATTGCGGCCATGCACACGGATCTTGAGGCGGGTGTCCGTCTGCATGTGGATACGAGATGCCCCCATTTCGACGCAGCCGATCAGGATGGTGTCGAGACTGGCGTGTGGGGGCAGGGCGCGCAGGCGCTCCACGATGTCGTTCATGCGTCTGTTCCTTCAGGAGGTGTCTGGGGGGTGCGGATCGGTCCCAGTATGAGGGTCTCGATCCGGTGATGGACCTTGAACAGGTGGTGTGACGGCGCTTCACCCGGCAGGGCGCTGGAGCCCTGTCGCAGAGCCGCGACATAGGCGGTGATGGGCTGTCTCAGGGCGTCGGGGGCGTGGGCCACGTCGTAGCGTAGTAGAGATCGAACCGGTAAACCTGGTCGAGCTGTGCAAGGGAGGTCGCCATGGCGATATCCAGCAGGCCGTCGCGCAGCATGTAGGTTCTGAGCACCCAGCTCCGCAGTTCTGGTGCGGTGCTGCGGGCGGCAAGATAGAGGATTCCGAGCTGTGTATCAGGCGTGGTCATGACGGCTTCCGGTCGGTGCTGAGCAGGGTATCGAGTGTCGCGCTGACATGCGGCTCGGGGAGTGGCTGGCCCGTGCGACACTCAGCACGCCAGTGTTCCAGTGCTCCGGCGGCTTCGGTGCAGGCCGTGGTGATGACCGCGTGCATGGGGCGGCCGGGCATGGGGTAGGGCAGGGCGCTCAGGATGAGCCAGAGGTCGCGATCGACGAGCTGGATCATGGCGAACAGGCTGGCGTTGAGGACGCCCGCCTTCTGGCGGGCCACCTGAAGGAGCGTCATCAGAGCGGTGCGCGACCAGGCGTGATGGCCGACGATCTGGATGCCGATCTGCCAGTCGCCTGCGGACAGGGTTTTGCGAAACCCTTCCACCGTCCGGGGTGGAATGGTGAGCGGGGCGGTGATCTCGCCCTGTTTCCATTGCCCGGAGAGGGAGCGCGACAGGGCGTTGAGCAGGTTCCCGGCCTCGTCGCCACGCCGCGCGCAGACGAGTGTGAAGGCCATGAACAGGCACTGTTCGACAGGGCTGAGGGCCTGTGGGCCTGTCCAGGGCGTACCGAGCTGTGCGGCCAGCGCATTCTGGGCCGCCTGCGCGTGGGCCTCGGTGCCGGGTTTGTCGCCACCATAGCGGGCGAGCCATTCGTCTGGCTGGAGGAACGGATCCATGGGCCTGAGTGGTGCGGATGGCGGCGGGGGTTCGCGCAGCTGTGCGTTGTAGCCGAGCCACGCCTGTCCAACAGGATGGATCTGTGCGAGCGCATGCTTCATGCCATCATAGCCGAACTGGTCGCGGTACAGGCCGCGTGGGGCGCGTTTCACACAGAAAAAACCCATAACGCCGAACAGGATCAGTACTGGCAGGAGGGTCAGGAAACCTGTGAGACCCAGAAGCTGCCATAGTGTCGCAGCACTCACCTTATGGGGGTCGGCCTGCGCCATCCTGTCGAGCAGGGAGGCGTAGCTGTCGGTGAACAGGGAGGCGGCCAGCAGGATCAGGCGCTGCTCGAACAGCACGGCCATGACGATCTGTGTGTGTGCTACCTCCCACAGGAGGAAGCCTGCGACACAGAGCAGGAACAGGGAGGCCCCGATGACGAAGAGGATCTGCCCGGGCCCGGTGTCGCGTTGCAGGCTATTGGCGCTGGTCATGGTGCGTCCTCCCCGACATGCCAGTGGGCGCGGTTCGCATCGAGGCCGGGCTGTGCGCGGATACGGATTTCCGTGTCGTCTTCGCGCAGCACGTCCTTGCCGCCATCGGTGTCGCGCTGGAAGAAGGCGACTTCGGGCGCTTCGACCTTGCCGGCCTTGAGGAGCAGGCGGTAGCGGGCCATGCCGATCAGGTCGCGTTCAAGGCGGGCGAGATCGTCGAGGAAGATTTCGACGGCCTGTCGCTCTCCGGCCGCCCAGCCGCGCGCCACACCTTCACGCCAGACTTCGACCTCGTGGCGGGTTCTGGGTCGCACCGCATCAGGCGGTGTTTCGGGGAGGGTAATGGTGCGGACCAGCCATGTACGCCACTGGGGGGGAGCCGAGACCAGCTGGGCTTCGCGCGTGACGCGGAAAATCCGGCGTGTCTCCCGTGCTGTCTGCCCGGATGGATCGAGGGCCATGGCCATCTGGGCCTCCGAGACGACAGGCGGACGCATGAGGGTCTGACCGCTGCCGGCGGGCAGGACGAGGGGACGAAAGTCGAAGGTCTGATCGAGTGTCGCCTCATACCGGTCGAGCATGTCGTTCAGCGCGTAAGAGCGCGCGGCAAGGCCGCCCTGTGCGCCATAGGCCCATGCGGCGTGTCGCACGGCATCGTCATGATCCGCGCCGGTATCGGGACGGGGTGAGTAGCCGGGGCGCACGGCCATGAGCGCTTCCATGGAGGGTGGGCGTGTCGCATCGCTGATCCGTGGGATCTCGGCCGCCCCGGTCAGTGGTGTGTCGATGGGGCTTGCAGCCCCAGGCGACAGGGTTGGATTGGAGGGCACGGGCAGGGCGACTGGCCCGTTGGAGGCGGCGAGGCAGGGTGTCGCCAGCACTAGTGCGAGCAGCCCGTATGACAGGATGGCGGGGGATTTAGCCATGATGCGACACCCTGATCTCGTGGGTGGGCACATCGATGTCCACACGGTAGCGGGGGCCGGCGGCGAGGCTGAGTTCGTCGATAAGGCTGGCTTCTGTCGCCGTGGTCTCACGGATGGCGACAACAGGGCCGGGGCCGGTGTCGTCCATGATGAGGTGATAGCCGATCTGGCTGGCGATCTCGCCCAGTCCGTCGCGCAGTGTGCCCGACCAGTGCCAGCTGACGGGGCGTTCCAGTTCGGCAGGCAGTACGGAGCCCGGGCGGCGCACGGGATAGCGGGTTGCAGCCAGTGCGTTGGCCTGCGCGTCGAGGATGGCCATCTGCTGGCCGAAGGGGATCTGGGGTGGCGGGGGATGGTGACAGGCGGCAAGAGCAATGGGCGCGAGGAGCATGAGACCTCTGGGGAATGACGGGTTGTTCATTCCCTCATTGTGCGCTCATCCGTTGTGACGCCGTGTGGGCCACCAGATGGCTCCAGACTTTGGCCTGATAGGTGACGTTGGGGATGGGCGTCGCGGAGTTGTAATTGCCCACGCGACGCCAGAACTCGCCCGGGTTGGACGGGCTCTGTCCATCGAGTGCGCGGGCGAGGATCCATGCGCCGATCTGCAGGTTCAGGCAGCCGTCATTGATGACCTGTTCGCGGGTGATCCCCAGTCTGGCCAGTTCGGAGATGGATGGAATTGATCTGGGTCGGCCCCATGTCGTAGCTGCCATTGCGGTTGCGGACGACCTGTCCGACCCGCCCGCCCTCTGTCGCCAGCACGGCGAGAAAGAGCTGTTCATGGACATGGTAGCGCCGGGCAGCCGCCAGCGCGCAGGATTTCAGGTCGGCCGGAAGCGGGCTGGACGGTGGGGGCAGAGGGGTTTTGCCTGCGGGCGGGGGCTCGCGATGCGCTGTCGTGCCGGTGCCACTCCATGCGAGGATCCACGCGCCGGCCGCGATGTTTATACACGCGTCGGTCCTGACCTTTTCGGGGTCAAAGCCTGCGCGTGTGAGGATGGGCAGCCATTCGGGCTGGATGCCCATAGGACCGATGCCGCTGGCACGCGCGTGCTGCATCACGGTCTCTATATTGGTCGGCGGTACGTTGTAGTACGTTGCAGCGGTGTGCATGCATGCTAGGGAGGTAGGCATCGGCTAGTAACCTTCCACCCACCATGTCACCATTGCATCTGAACCATTGCCATCTGTTGGCCAATTTACAAACACGGTGATCTGCGTGAGCGATGGTGTACTCATAAGCCATGGTGAGTTATCGTGGCCGCCCCCCCCTTCGCTGACAAGAGCACAGCCATATGCACCAGGCAGGATAGCCGTAAATGGTTCCGGAAAGGCGATGGTGAACGAGTGGTCTCCCCAACTGGAAGAGTACCATGGGCTTTCCCCCATAATGCGTTTCCGGTAGCCGGTTGGTACAGTGGGATCCTTGGTCTTAATCATTGTCCACGATCCATATACGCCAGCAGAGCCGCTCACGGTCGTGGATGTCTCACCGCCGAGAGTTTCCCAAAGGCCTCTGACACATTCCAGGTGGGTGCCTGTGCCATCGGGGCTGGAAGCGATTGCGCCGTTATCTGTACAGGCGTTCCCGGCTATTGCGTTACCACCATCAGTGCCTGTAATCGCAGCATCCATGGAGGCTCTTCCATTGACATTGAGCGTTCCATAGATCTGGGCGTTTTCGTCAATGCGTACATTGCGGGCAGCCAGATAGACGATATCGGACGACGCGGAAGAAAGCCGGTTAGTTTGTACGGTGCCTCCGGATACTATGTTGGTGGCGGCAAGATCGATAATATTACCGCTCTGTGCGAATACGTTACCTGAAAACACTCCCTGTTCAGCGTTGATCGTGCCGACATTATTGATGTTGTTGCTGCCCATGTTCAGAGCGACACCCATGGTGTTGAGCTCGTCATGGCCCGGAACGCCAACACGGTATAAGAAATCATTGGTGTCGATGGTGGGGGAGGCGGCATCGCCTACAGTGACGGTGCCAAACAGATGCCCAGCTCCTGGTGACGGCAGCCCGGAAAGCGAGAGGTTCCATGTCGTGCCATGGGCTTCGGAAGAGGTGAGGTTGCCGAGCATGCCGTCATAGGCACATAGCCGCCCTGATCCCCAGTGAGGCCTGCGATATTGATCAGATCGCTTTGGGTTAGGGTGCGGCCGCCTGTGGCTGTGACCATGGTCCGGATGGCCCCTGACGCGGGTTGCTGCACATAGACATGCCATGTCGCGCCCAAGACATTGGTCTGGCTGAAGCCTCCGGGCACCGTATCCGTGTTGACGAGGTCTGCGAACGGCACTTCCTGATAGGCGCCTCCGATACTCAGCGTATCGGTGAGTGTGTCTTTCTGGGCGGCGGCATATTTTTGCGCACCAGCCAGAATGGTCTGGAACTGACTGGCCGCATCGGCATCCACGGTGGCTGCGAGATTGTTGGCCTGAATGTCGTTATAGACCGGCATGGTCAGAAGAATCATGAGCCCGGCGACGGCGGAGCCGATGAGCTGCCACATCAGAATGATCCTTTATTGAAGGTCACGACCGAGACGACATGGCCTGTCGTCACGGGTGTGGGCAGTGAGCCCATGGTTCCGGCATAGGGCGATGTCCATGTGGAGCCCTGTGCTGAGCCAATACTGAGGTCGCCCCGTGCCCGGGTGATGGTTTTTAGGATGTTGACCTGCGACATCGCGGCCCAGCTCTGCAATGTGACGACACCGTTCGCGCTGCTCACATACGCGCCTGCGTCATTGAGCGCGGTGCTGACAGGGGTTTCCAGAGCGAGAGCATCGAGCGGTATGGCCCCCGTTATTTCCGGGTGGGTGGTGACATAGGCGAGTACGGCGCTTTGAACGCCAGAAAGGCCTGATCCTCGGGGAGTGCGATGTGCATGGGCTGGTTCTGGACGGTGATCAGCCCGTCCAGAGCCCGGTAGGTCTCGATTGACAGCCCCAGCAGGCTAAGAAGGGCTAAGGCGAAGCCTATTCCGAAACCCATGACCCCCTCCTTATGCGGGATAGAGGAAGGTGATGGTGACCGTACCGCCGCTACCGCCGTTACAGGCCGAGGCAATCTGGGAGACGGTGTCGGTCCCGGTGCCGAAGGTGATGGTCGTGCCGTTGACCGTGACACCGCCATTGCTGCGGTGGCCGCCTGCAAAAGACGCACAGTCATGAGATGCGACGCCGGTCCATGCGTCCTGAAACCCGCCGGATGCCAGACCGGATACCGTTACTGTCGATCCCGACCAGGGGCCTTTGAGGGTGGTTCCATCGCTGGCGATCAGCCTTCAGGAACCATGCCGCCGCTGATTGCGACGGAGTTAGACAGGTTGGACGCGTTCATGGCGCCGACGAGCCTGTAGGTCTTGTCGATCTTGTTAGCGAGCTGGCTTTCGTAGGATGAGGCCTGCCAGACCATATAGACGTGATCGAGTTCCCACCCGGCGAGTGCGAGGGCCGCCAGACCGAACAGGCCGGCCAGCACGCCGATGATGGGGCCGAGGACATCTTTCATGTTTATACTCCTTATTGGGTCAGCGCGGGACCATGTCCTGGCCGATGAAGATTTCGAGCAGCACGACTGCTCCGACGAGCATCATGGAGGAAAAGTTTGTGACGCCGCGCACGACCCGGATCTGGGCGCGTGTCCTGTCTTCGATCTGGTTGACCCAGATCAGGGCGTGAGCGAGCAGCGTGTCGTAATCCCCCTCATCCCCCCAGACATCGTCGATCTCGCGGATGATCTCGGGGTTTGGGAAATGCAGGCGGGCCATTTCCATGGCACGAGGGAGGGTGACGCCTTCAGTGACCATCATGTCGCGCAGGGTGGTCAGCCGCTCGGTGAGCCATGGGGAGCGGCTGTCCTCGGCCTGATTTTCGAGCACATCGACATCGGCGACACCGATTTTGCACTGCGCCAGAAAGCTGCAGATCCACAGATAGCCCTGAATGTCGCGATAGACGGACCAGGGTGGTGCGACTTCAAGCCAGACGCGCACACGGCCTGTCAGGCGTGGCAGGCTCCAGCGCGCCACGAAGGCGGTTCCAATCATCAGGACGATAAGGCCCAGAGTTGCCGGGATCGTGCCGATCCGGGTCATCATGAGCATGAGGTTCAATGCTGTGCTGGACGTGCATTATGCTCCAGCGTGCGCGCAAGTTGCGGTAGCGCGGACTGGGCTGCGATCGAGAGGGTGACGACGACGATGGCGATGTAGCCCGCCGGCTCCACCCATGCGCCACGGAACTCTTTCTGCAGGGCTGCGACACGGGTGCGGGTGTCGCAGATCATGTCGAGGGCTGAGGGCAGGTCATCCGCCTGTTCCCCCGAGAGCAGCATGGTGAATTCGTCCTCGGGAATGTAGGGCTGAAGCGTGTAGGCGAAGGTGGTGCCTTCGTCGTTGAGGATGCGTTCGATGCGACGCAGCATCCGCGCTTCCCAGACATTGCTGAATTTTTCGGCCTGCTCTGCCCGGTTGAGCAGGACGCGGTTGATCATCTCGCCATTGCGGAGTTTGCGCGACAGGGTGCGGTAGAAGGCCAGACGACGTTTGAGGGAGAAGCCAATGCGCTGGTCGAGCCAGAGGCTTAGTCGCCCCTCACTCTCCTCGCGCGTGTTGTCGTCAAAGACGATTTCGATGCTCATGTCAGTGCCCTCTTTCCATCAAGGGTGTGGTTTCGAGGCCTTTGAGCGCACGCTCGCGTTCGCGCTGAAGGAAGTCCCACGCCCGGATGCGTTCGATTTTCAGGGGGACGTCGAAAGGATCCATGCGCCCCTGAAAGACCAGTCCCATGCCCTTTTCCAGCATGGTGGTGTCGGCGTTTGAGCGCGTGTGATAGCGATGTCGCGCGAGGGTCGGGCCGTATTGGATGAAGTCGGCCATGAGGGTTTCATCGGGGTCCACGACCTCGGCGACAACCTGACGGCGCACCGTGCCTTTCCACGCACAGTGGGGGCAGCCGGGGCCAAGCCTGCGGATGTCTGACGCGCGCCAGTCTGGACGCTGCCAGGTCAGGATGGCGTTGCGCATTATTTGGGTGAGCCGCGGATCGTTCTGATCCCAGGGCAGGGCGCAATGGTCACACAGGATGGGCACGAGGCGCTGGCCGACCAGACCACAGATAATGGCGGGGTCACAGATAATGGGCAGGGCCAGCCGATCAGGATCCATGTCGCGCAGGCGCGGGATGGCCAGAAACGGATGGGCTGTGTGCATGGTGCTCATCATGAGCATGCCGGTCTCGGCGGCCGAGAGCCATGTGGTGGCGACGAGCGGGTCGCGGATTTCACCCAAGCCAGAATGTTGACGGCCATACGCAGAACGAGGCGGGTTCTGTGCGCATAGGCTTCGCCGGCGCTTGGCGGTCAGAGTGTCGAGAATATTGAGCTGGGGAGCATGAGGCAGAATGGTCTCGACGGGCTGTTCGATGAACGCCTGTCGCTGACCGGGCCGGGTGCGGGCAATATGTTCGCTCAGCCGGTGCAGGACATGAGTTTTGCCCGAGCCCGGCGGCCCGGTGAAAATGACGGTGCCGGTGGCATTGAGGACAAAGGTCTGCAGCAGTTCGGCCTGCTTTTCGGTCCAGCCGGAACTGACAAGATCGAGCTTTCCCGGTGGGGGCTCGACGCGTTTGAGCCCCTTGAGTGCATCGACGGCTGGCACCTTCTGGACGCCGGCCTGCAGACGCATGTTGAGCCACTGGGCATCGGCGTCGACGGGAGCGATGGGGGTGCGGGCGATCCGCACGTTGACCAGACCGGTCCCCATCAGATCGCGACCGGCAATCGAGCCATCCTGCGACTGTTTGGGGCGGTACTGCTGCTTGGTCAGCATATACAGGGCGTTAATCAGCTTGTCGGCGTAATCGGTGGTAATTTCATCGTATTCGCGCACGGTGCCGTCGATATGCATCTCGATAACCGCGTGACCCGCAAGGCGTCGGATATCGATGTCACTGGCGCCGAGATCGCAGCCTGTTTTCAGCAGCGCCTTGGCGCGGGCCCGCATGTCCAGCCCATTTCCATTGCCCTCCATGGTGCCGGTATGATGGGCCTGCGCCAGTCTGGCGGCGACAATGCTCAGGGGGATCCACTCGATCTTCATGTGCCTGCGCGGGCGCGGCGTAGATCGTCGATCCATTGCAGGACGTCACGCCGGACCTTGAGCGCGTCATTGATGCTCAGAAGGGAATGGACTTCGTCTAGGTGGAACTGTCCGCGAAGATCGGCGGGGGTTCTGATCCCGTCCATGGTCAGATCGGCGCGTGTGGCAGGCTTCCAAGGCAGCAAGCCAGTGATTTTTCTGATTACACTCATGGTGTTGCTCCTGTGATGGCGAACAGTGCGGTGATGTCGTAGCCGCCGGTTGATGGCTTGAGGTCGGCTGTCATGATGGTGCGGCGCAGGCTGACCTGTTCGAGACGGGGGTAGCTGTTCCACGCGATGGCGCGCGGGTCGGCGGGCCAGGGGAAGCGTATGGTGATGACCTGCACCATCTCGCGGGCGGGACCGGTGTTCTGGGTCTTGCCCGATGTGATGGCCGGTGTGATGCCGGCCTCCTGCAACATGCCGACGAACAGACGGATCGGATCACCCTGTAGTGGCGTGCCCGCTCGCCCGGGATGGGGGTGAATGGTGGTAAGTAGGTCGTCGGTGTCGGCGTTGCTGGAGATATGTCCATGCGGTGCGTCGAGGAGCGTGCCGCCTGCGCGCATCCAGCGGGTATTCAACCCGCTCTGATCACATTGCAGGCTTTCCAGCACCCAGCCGTGAGAGTGGGGTGTTATGGGTGTGATAGCCTGCATGCAGGCGGTAACGATTTCCGCTGGTCCGCTGGGTGCGATACTGGGTTTTGTGTTGCGTAGTGCGGCTTCACGGCGCGCGCGCGCGAGCCATTCGGCTTCATGGGCGCTGTAGAGGCTCCAGCCAGTTGCTGCGACAAGCCCGATCACAGCGGTTGTCGCCAGCACAGTGTAAAGGGTGCGTAGGGAAACCGGATGCAGGGTGATCGATGCGGGTCCGAGACGTGAAAACCACGCTTCAAGATCGGCTTCGGCAATTGTCTGCCGGGATGTGTAGGATTGTCCGTCCAACGCCTCGCGGAGCGTGACGATGGTTTCCCCGTCGTAGAACTGATCCGATCCGGGGAGCAGCTCCCCGTCTTCGTCTGTGGCGATCACCCATAGATCGCCGCCGCCCATCTCGAATTCGGCATAGGTGAGAGGCCCCAGAACGGCAGCGGTTGCGATGGCGAGACTGTTGAGGCCGCCGCGCGCATAGGTGCGGCTGATAGTGATGAAGGCCGCACTCTGGGGGCGACCCGGATAGCGGGCGTAGTGGGTTGCGTGGGCGAGGCGCCCTTCGGCGCGCAGTCTCGCGCCACCCGGGCGAGTGCCATAGTCCCGCCAGACCATGCCTGCGACCCATAGCTTGCCGTGGAGGGGAAGAATTCTGGCCATGGTCAGGGCATTCCTGGCAGTGCCCCGAACGGGGAGTGTGTCATTGACAACTGATGTGAAGGAACGGCCGTGCGTACGGGCTGGGCCTGGAAACCGCTTGTCGCGTCATTGAGGCGGATGGTCTGGCCGTCGGCATTGCGGACGTAAACGCCCGTCCGGTTGATGGCAGTGACCTTCAGCCCATCAGGCAGGCCGGTGCCTGTTGTCACTTCGGCCGTGCTGCTGTCAGCAAAAACCAGTGTCGCACTAGCTCCGTGCTGGTCGATATAAAGGGAGTCCGTCTGGGGTAGGACGTGAGCCGGGGGTGGCTCTGATGCGGCGATAGCTGGTGGTGGCGGACTGGGCGCGGTGGCCTGCTTGTTTGTGGGCTTTTCTCCTTTGGCTCGGCGGTCTGAATCGGCAATCTGCGCGCTTAGATCGGCAGCAGCGGAGCGTTGATGCAGGTAGGTCAGGCACGCATTGTTCGCGTCCAGAGCGGTGACCGACAGGGTTTCACCCGGAGCTGGCGCGATCATGGCGGCTGAACAGTCGGCCGCACGCAAGGGTGTCGCCATGAGAACGGGTGTCGCCAGAGCGCAGGCGAGGACGGGCAGGATCTGTCTCATAGCGTGTGGGCCTCGACGGTGATGAGAATACGGTTTTTGGTATTGTCGGCATCTCCGCCGCCGCCAAAGATCGGGTTGTAGGGGGAGCCGACGCCGTTCATCTGACGCGACGTGCTATCGCCCGAGTAACCCGACAGCACGAGCATTTCGCCATTCTTGAGGACGATGTTGTCGGTCAGGGTGGTGCCGGATGTTTTGGGGAGCTGCATGCCTGTCGTGCTGTTGGCGAGGTCGATCGAGAGCACGGTCTGGATCAGGAAGTGCATGTTGAGGACGATCTGGTCGTCGCTGATGCGTGGGGTCACGGAGCCTTCAAAGCCGGACATGACGACACCGGGAGACTGCGAGGAAGATGACCCGGCATTGGTTGCCAGATAGGAGGCCGCGTATTGCACGTAGGTGGTGTTGGTACCGTGCTGGAAGGGCGCAGGCACGCCGTTGGTCGTGACGACGCCGCGCTCGTCGAGTTCGGTGGCGTTGTTGAGTGACTGCAAGGCCTGCACGGAGAGATCCGTGCCGCTCATCTTACCCTTGACGATTTGCGCCCCGAAGCTGAACGGGGTGCTCTGCGACTGGATCAGCGGAATGGCGGCCGGGGTGGCGCTGGCGACGAAATACTTGGAGAACTGCTTGGCCGCGACCTGCGGGCTGATGCCGTAATTGCTTTCGCGGTCGAATTTGAGCGCCCAGACGCGCACGGTGATGGCGACCTGTTTGGTCAGCATGGATTTGAGGCCATCATACCATTCGTCGAGGCCTGCGATCTGCTCGGGGGTGCCCGAGACGGTGAGCACCCCAAGACCCGGATCCATGAGCACCTCTGCGCCGTTCCCTGCGATCTGGGCGGCCTCCTGCAGATGGGCCAGACGGTCGGTTTTGATCTGTTCCCATACGCCGGTCATGCCCTGTGACTGGCTGCTGTTCCCCGAACTGTTTCCCGACCCCATCCCTGAGCCCATGCCCATCCCTGAGGACATACCGCTGCCCGTGCCCGACATACCCGAACTGGAATTGCCCGAGCTACCGCCGCCGGTGACGGCCGTAATGGCCGATGTATTGCTGGTCTGTCCGTCAAACGCCGGGATGACGTAGGTTTTGGTGATGTTGCGGAAGAACTCTTCGGTGCCGTCCGTAAAGCGTTCGCTCACCCCGAAACGCGTGGCGAGGGTTGCAAACAGGCCGTGGCGCGTGCCGGTATATTCGAGCCATGGGCCCCGGCCGGAATAGCCTGGCGTATAGGCTGCATGGTGCAGGCGCACATGCGGTGTAGGCTGTGCGGCCGTGGACTGGATGGCGGGGGGTGCGGGCAGGGATGTGCCATTGAACGACGGCGCGCTCATGCCGCTCAGCGCGCTTTGCTGGGGTGTGTCAGCTGCTATGGCCGTGTCGTCGGCGTCAGGCCGCACCCGGATCGGGATGCCGGTGCGGATGCTGAGCTGGGTTGCGGCCTCACGCAGCGACAGTGGGCGCGACCACGACACGGTGATGGGCTCACGCAGGGCCGGGGGGATGACGGTGGTGGGTTTGACGGGGTCGCCGATCAGGTAGGGATGATCGCTCGCCGTGATCAGTTCGCGCGTTGGGATATGCGTGCTCTGGGCCCGGTCTTCGTAGGCTTTTTCCTGATTGCGGGCCTCGTTGAACTGTGTGCAGCCGCCCAGAGCGAGCAGTATGGTGGTTGAGAGGGCAAGGGGGCGCAGGCGCATTACCGGACGTCTCCATGAGTGACCGCGAGGGTCTTGTTGGGGTAGTAGAAGTTCACCTTGATGGCGCGTCCCTGTTCGGCGAGGGCATCGACGATCTGCTCGATCGGCCCGTGCTCCCTGTCCGCGAAATCGCCTGTGAAAACCGCTGTCGCGGGGATGGTCCAGTTGATGTCCTCGGGCCATTTGACCGTCCAACCGACCTGCGTGCCCCAGGCGATGACCTGCTCACGGATGGGCTCACCGCGACTGAGCACCCATTGACGCTGCGGGTCAGGCAGGGCGGGAGTGGTATCTGGGCCGGTGTCGGGGTTTGTGGGCGAGATGGCTGGTGGCGCAGGGGTTGTGTCCTGACGCGTTGCCGGGGCCGAGGGCGAGGTGCCCGCAGGGTGCACAGGCGAGAGGGAGGACGAGGCCGGTGCGACCGGGATCGTCGGGGGTGTCGCCGTGGGAGAGGCCGTGATGGGCGTGCTGGCCACGGGGATCGTCTGCACCTGCGGGGCATGCAGGGTGACACGCGTGCCTTCAAGCAGGGTGCAGCCGGCTTTACGGACAAGCTGACCGGCGCTGTCGTGGACGTAGGAGCAGGTCATCTGGCCGTCGCCTGCATACAGGGTCATGAGCAGGTGCTGGGGTGTCGCCTGCAGGTCGAGGCGCACGGAGAGCGCACCCGGATAGGCCATGCCGTCCGGTGCGAGGGCAAAGCCGCGTGCGCGTAGGGCGTTGTCGAGTGTCTGTTGCACAGCACGCTCGGCCGGGCTGAAGCGCAGGACACGCAGTGTCGTCTGGCGCGGATCCATGCTGGCGGTGAGGATGTCACTGGCCTGTATGCTCAGGGCCTGTGCATCGGCGGCGTTCAGACCTGTGATGTGGGAACTGTCTTCGGCGGGCAGTGTCGCACAGGCACTCAGGGCGGTGAGGCACAGCAGCGCCGCACCCGTAGTTCTGGGGATCATGGGTGGGCTCCGTAGGTTGCGCGCACGGTCGGCTGGTCGGCCTCCGCGCCGATCAACTGCAGGTCGTCGATGACGGCATCGACGACGTAGGAATCACCGGCGACATGGTAGGCATTGGGCTGGGCGACATGCGGGGCGAGAACGACAAGCCGGGGGCGTGTCACGATCTGGCCCTGCGGGAAGTCGATGAAGGTGTGGCCGGCATCCCGATAGACGCGCAGCGGTGTCCAGGGCGGTGTCGCGCCGCTGAGTGTGTACCGGAAATCAGGGTTTGAGCGATCGTAGGCCGCAAGCGGGCTGGCGGGCGCGAATGCCGGTTGCGACAGGGGATCGGTAGGAGCGTGGGTGAAGGCGACCGTTGTCATGCTCGGCAGGGCGGCACTGAGTGCTATGTTGTAGACGCGCCGGCTGGTGGGCAGGCTGAGCTGGGCCTGTCGCGCCTGCGGACCGGGTTCGATGGCTAGCGCCCATCCGGCATGGATCCCGCTGGTGCCGCGCACGAGGTCGGTATGCCAGTTCGCGGTGTCGCTCAGGGTGATCTGGCTGGCGAGGGCGGTTTCCCCGGCTTCGAGGCGGATCATGCAGATCGCGGGGTGATGGCAGGTGAGGGTGGGCGTTCCATCACCAAAGGCGAACCATGTCACACCGCCTTTACCGGTGATGGGTGTCGCACTGTGTGCGACAGGTGCTACCGCCGCCGGTGTCGCGGTGGCGGCACTCGGTGCTGTCGCTCCGGCGACCGTTAGAGGTGCGTGC
>NZ_BAIN01000019.1 GCF_000613285.1 Acetobacter papayae JCM 25143
CTGGCGCAGGGTCATGGCCAGCACCATGCCGGGGGGCGAAAGCGTATAGGCGGCAACCCAGTTTACGAAACGGCGCAACTCGGCATTGAGGGGGGGCAGGTCAAGCCGTGCGGAAACCGGGCGCAGGCGGCTGGCGGGAACAGGTTTTGTGTCGGTGGCATAGGCGAGGTCGGGTGGAAGGTCCGGGGTTGCATCCCAGACCACGCCGGTTTCAAACCTTCGGCCCAGCGGCACCGTGACAATATCCCCCGGTTGCAACGCCATGGGGGCAGGGGCCACATAATCAAAAGCCCCCGCGAACGGCATGGGCAGCAGCACGGACACACGGGCAACGCTGGCCGGGGCATCCATTTCGTGGGAAGAAGGGGGCTGAGCCATGGTTCAGTATTTAAGCCCGTGGCGGCGCAAAGAACAGGGCCAAAAAGCCGGAGCAGGCCTGCTGTGTATGTTGGAACGGCAGGCCGTATACTGGACAGGTGGTTTGACAGGGAGCGCATATGACAGCGGAAGAAGCGGTTCAGCGGTTTATGGAATGGATGGCGGTTGAAAAACGCGCCTCTCCGCGCACGCTTGAAGCTTACAGGGCCGATCTGTCGCGTTTTTTGATTTTTCTGGCCGGGCATATGAATGGCCTGCCCGATATGGCCGGGCTGGGGCAGCTGACCTTGCGTGACTTCAGGGCATGGCTGGCGCAGGAACAGGCCCGCGCTCTGGCGCGTAGCGATAGGCCCGCAGTACGGCCTTCCACGCCTGATCAGGCCGCCCGCACGCGCGCGCGCAGGGTTTCGGCCCTGCGGTCATTTTTCCGCTATCTTGCCCGGCGCGAAGGGGTTGAAAATACGGCCATTCAGCTTCTGGGCGGCCCGCGTGTTAAAAAAACACTGCCCCGCCCGTTGTCTCGCCCCGATGCGCTGGCGGCCCCTGAGGATATAGCGGAACTGGCCCGCACCCCCTTTGAGCGCGGGCGGGACAAGGCGCTGTTTCTGCTGCTCTATGGTTGCGGATTACGTATTTCCGAAGCGCTGTCGCTGGATGTGGCGGATATGCGTACCCTTGCCGCTACGGGTGGGCTGCGGATTCAGGGCAAGGGGGGCAAGGAACGGCTGGTGCCCGTGCTGCCACAGGTGCAGCAGGCGCTGGAGGCATGGTTGGCCCTGCATCCATGCCCTACGGCAGAAGCCCCTCTGTTTGTTGGCGTGCGCGGAGGGCGGTTGCAACCGACCATAGCGCAAAAGGCCATGCGCACATGGCGCACGCTCTCCGGCCTGTCCGAGCATGCAACCCCGCATGCGCTGCGACATTCCTTTGCTACGCATCTGATGGAAGGGGGGGCGGATTTGCGGGTTATTCAGGAATTGCTGGGCCATGCCAGCCTGTCCACCACCCAGCGCTATACCCTGACAGACGAAGCCCGCCTGCTGGATGTCTGGACGCGCGCGCACCCACGTGCGCAAATGGAACGCAACAGGAAATAACACAGAAAAGTCCAAAGGACGAAAACTGGCATGATGGAAGCATACCGCGCCCCCTGGCCCGAGATCGAACCCTACGCCCACGGTTATCTCGATACGGGTGAAGGGCACGAAATCTACTGGGAGGAATGCGGCAACCCCGATGGCATTCCGGTGGTGTTTTTACATGGCGGGCCGGGGGGCGGCTGTTCTCCAGCCCAGCGTCGGCTGTTTGACCCTACCCGGTATCGTATTGTGCTGTTTGACCAGCGCGGCTGCGGACGCTCACGCCCCCATGCCAGCCTTGAAGCCAATACGACATGGCATCTGGTAGCCGATATCGAACGCCTGCGCGAACAGTGCGGTGTGGCGCAATGGGCGGTGTTTGGCGGCTCGTGGGGTTCAACGCTCGCGCTGGCTTATGCTCAGACCCACCCGGACAGGGTTCTGGCCCTGATGCTGCGCGGCATCTTTACACTGCGAAAGGCCGAACTGCTCTGGTATTATCAGGAGGGTGCCTCATGGCTGTTTCCTGATAAGTGGGAGGACTTTCTGGCCCCTATTCCCCAAGCGGAGCGGCACGACATGATGGCCGCCTATCGCCGCCGCCTGACGGACGAGGACAGGGCAACGCGCGTGCAGGCCGCCAAAGCCTGGAGCCTGTGGGAAGGCCGAACCCTGACCCTGCTGCCCTCTCCCGAACTGGAAGAGCAGCATGACGAGGCCGAATACGCTCTGGCCTTCTCGCGTATCGAAAACCATTATTTCGTTCATGACGGCTGGCTGGAGGAGGGGCAGCTTATCCGTGATGTGGAGCGCATCCGGCATATTCCCACCGTGATCGTGCAGGGGCGCTATGACATGGCCACCCCGGTGCGCACGGCATGGGACCTGCACAGGGCGTGGCCGGAGGCAGAGTTTCATCTGATTGACGCGGCCGGGCATGCCTTGTTCGAGCCGGGTATCCTGACAGCCCTGCTGAATGCGGCAGACCGTTTTGCCAGAGAACTGGGCTGATGGTCTCCGGGCAGGAAAACAGGCGTGCCGGGTGGGGCAGGCGGGTTTTGCCGTCTCTGCCACGCTACGGCGCGCCTGTGGCCATGGCGCTTCTGGCCATGGCTTTTTTCTGCTCGGAAGCGAATGCCGAGCCTGCCGCGTGCCAGCATCTAGTGGCGCGGGTATCCCTGCGTAATGATGCCGGGTTTATCAACGTGCCCGCCAGCCTGAACGGTCATGCCGCGCGGATGATTGTCGATACCGGCTCCGAGGGCAGTCTTGTCTCCCCCGAGGCCATGGCCCTGTTTGATATGCAGCCCGACCGGGAACGGCGGACTGTGGTGCAGGGCACCGGGGGCGAGGGGCGGCTTGTGCCCAATGCCATTATCCATTCCCTGCGGATTGGTACGGTAGAATTTGGCCCGGTTTCCGTGCCGGTAGAGGCCTTGCCCGCCATCCCCGCATTGGTGCCCGCTATTGAAGGCTGGTGGGGGCTGACCTGCTCTCGCGTTACGATATCGAATTCAGCGTGGCGGAAGGTTGGATGGCGTTCTGGTCGCCCGCAACCGCAACGTGTTCAGGCCCTGTTGGCTGGCGGTATCTGTATCGGGCGGTGCCGCTCGATATTACCCCGCGCAAACGCCTGATGGCGGCGGTGGAACTTGATGGCCACACCCTGCATGCCCTTATCGATAGTGGCGCACGCTCCACCATTGTATCTACTGACGCGGCGCACAGGGCTGGCGTTTCGGCAGCGACACTGGCAGGCGATCCGGGCGGGGTTGCCGCCGGACTAGATGGGCACGGGCAAGTTTATCACTGGCACCGTTTTCAGAGCCTGCGAGTCGGTCAGGAGGAGGAAAAGGCACCGGTTTTAACTGTCTCGCCCGTGCATGATACGGCGGACATGCTGCTGGGGGCAGACTGGTTCATGACCCACAGGGTGTGGATTTCTTACGCAACGCGCTCGCTCTACCTCATGCCTGCGCGGAAACGCGTTGAGCCGTAAGAACTCTGGAGCGCACCACCCGGCAGCAGAGTGGTGCGCGTTTTAGAGCCTGAGCGTATCAGCCCTTCAGGCGTGTGTTGCACACGCTGTAATAGCCGCCGCCTTTCTGAATCCATTTCAGGCCACCATTGGCGTTGTTGGCCTTGTTGGCGTTGTACTGGTCAAGGCAGGTTTTCTGACGGGCTTTTCCTGCGCTGAGCTTTGAATACTGGGCGCTGACAGCACTCGGGAAAACTGCACCTTCAGCACTGGCGGGCAGGGGCTTGGCCGTGCTGGCGGTTTCGGCTGCCTTGGTTTCAGCGGGTTTTGCCTCCGGCGCTTTGGCTTCTGCGGCTTTGGTTTCCGTAGCCTTGGTCGCTTCCGGCTGTGCCGCATCGCACGTAGCGGTCTTGAACGCCTTGTAGGTCTGATCCTTCAGCGAGCCATCGGCTTTCGCTTCCTTGAACTTTTCGTGGCATTCCTTGGCCGTCAGCGCATGGGCGCTGGGAGCGGCCATAACAGTGGTGCAGGCGAGGAGCGTCGCCGCCAGACCAATACGCGCGAATACTTTCATGGTGATTACCTTACAAGGAAGATAGGCAGGAAGATGCACGCTCATAGCCTCTGACGGGCGCTGTGGCCCATTGCCCTGTCCGTCAGCCAGAAGAGCGATGACCCGTGCACGCTACGGCAAATTCGCACAATGTTAAAGGCCCTTGTATGGGTCTGCTTTTGTGCCGTAAGGGGCGTTTTCCGGCGGTGGGGCGGCCTTGTTGGGGCTATCGGTATCAGGCGGGCGCAGGGGGTATGTAACAGTCTGCGCATGATTGGGGCGGGGTGGATCGGGTGTGGCATCCATGCCGCATTTGGCAGAAAATGCGCGTGAAAGAGCCGCGGCTGTCGTGGCACGTGCAACCTACCGGGAAGTGGCAGAAAAAGAAGGAATTTAAAGGTTTTTAGACCACGCTTCTTTGTCTGGCAGCAGGGTATGAACCGTCACGATTACGCCCGTTCATGTTCAGATTCTGGCCATGATTACGGAATACGCTAACAAAGGGTGCTTTGTTCCGCTTGAGATACAAGTCAAACAATGGCAGTGTCAGCCGGTGAACCATTAAAACCAGTATTGCTGAGAGCCTTGAGTTTAAGGAGAGACCCAATATATGTTCCTGTCATTATCTAGGGCATATTCTGCCGTAAAACGCACGGGGATGACGTCATCCCTGTCACTGCTGGCGGGCGCGGTTGCGGTTTCGCTGCTGGGTGGCGGTTCCGCCCTGGCGGCCGATGCCGCTCCGGCCATCGATACCGGTGATACCGCATGGATGCTGACCAGCACGGCGCTGGTTCTCATGATGACCATTCCCGGTCTGGGCCTCTTCTACGCCGGTATGGTGCGCAAGAAGAACGTTCTGGCCACCATGATGCAGGCTTTCGCCCTGTGCTGTCTCATGTCCATCGTGTGGATGGTAGCTGGCTACTCTCTGGCGTTCAGCAATGGCACGCCTTGGATCGGTGGTTTTTCGCGTCTTTTCCTTAACGGCCTTGGCGAACACATCCATAATGGTGCGGATATTCCCTTCACCATTGGTGAAGGCACGCCCAACGCCTCGACGATGACCATCCCCGAAAGCGTCTTCATGGTCTTCCAGATGACGTTTGCCATCATCACCCCGGCACTGATCGCCGGTGCCTATGCAGAGCGGATGAAGTTCAGCGCCATGTGCGTGTTCTCTGTTCTGTGGTCGCTGCTGGTTTACGCGCCGATCGCTCACTGGGTCTGGAGCCCGATGGGCTGGCTGGCCGCTCTCGGCACTGCTGACTTCGCTGGTGGTACGGTCGTGCATATCAATGCCGGTGTGGCTGGTCTTGTCTGCGCGCTGGTTCTGGGCCGCCGTAAGGGTTACGGGCAGGATGACCTTGCTCCCTTCAACCTGACCTATGCCGTTATCGGCGCTTCCCTGCTGTGGGTTGGCTGGTTCGGCTTCAACGCAGGTTCTGCTCTGGGTGCGGCTGGCCGTGCGGGCATGGCCATGGTGACGACGCAGATCGCCGCCGCCGCCGCAGGCCTGTCCTGGATGGTGATGGAATGGCTGCGTGCAGGCAAGCCGACCGTTCTGGGTATCATTTCCGGTGCAGTGGGTGGCCTTGTGGCCATTACCCCGGCGGCTGGTTTCGTGCTGCCCGGCGGTGCGCTGATCATTGGCCTGATCACCGGTGTGGTCTGCTACTGGAGCGCTACCAGCCTCAAGCACATGCTGGGTTATGACGACAGTCTCGACGCCTTTGGCGTGCATGGCGTTGGCGGTATTGTTGGTGCGCTGCTGACCGGTCTGCTGGCTTATGGTCCGCTGTCCGCCACGGACTCCAGCCCCGAGGGGATTGTCGGCTCCTTCAAGCAGATGATGATTCAGGCTGAGGCCGTTATGGTTACCATCGTGTGGTGTGCTCTGGTCAGCTTCATCATCCTCAAGGTTGTGGATGTTGTGATCGGCCTGCGCGTTACCCCCGATCAGGAACAGGAAGGTCTGGATACGTCCCTGCATGGGGAACAGATCAACCTCTGAGTTTGCAAGTGCCCTTCCTATCAGGGGAGGGTATTTCTGACAGGGGAAAGCCCCCGCCACCGTGTGTGGCGGGGGCTTTTTTATTGGCGTGTGCAGGTTTCTTATTCTGAGCACGCAATATTCACGTTGGTTCTGATAGTGAGGTCGGGCCGGTTTGAGGGGGGCTGAAATTGTTGTCGGTATGAGAGAAAGTAAAACGACACTATTCAGGGTGATCACAAGGCAGCGATAAAGGAGCCGGGGAGATGCACAGCCATGCGGGTTATTGAACGCATAAAAGCGCGCAGGCCCCATGTTGCGGGCTTGCGCGCCTTGCCCGGCCGGTTAAGGCCAAGTTTGAAGACAGAAAGAAACGGGTGGGAGATATGTCAGGGGCAGGGCAGACCATAAAATGGTCTGTCGGTTTTTTGAAAATCTGCCCAAAGAGCGCGCTTGTGTAAGGCGCCCGGCCTTTCCATGCTGTTACCCAATAGGGAAAGCAGGCATGGAAAGGCGGAAAATCCGTTAATTACAGGGCGGAATCGCCTGTTTCGCGGGTGCGGATACGGATAACGCGGTCGAGATCGCTAACAAAAATTTTGCCGTCGCCGATCTTGCCTGTGTGAGCGGAATCAAGGATGGCTTCAATAACCTGATCAACCAGATCGTCTGTCGTGGCGATTTCCACCTTGATCTTGGGAAGGAAGCTGATCCGGTATTCGGCGCCACGGTAGATTTCGTTCTGGCCTTTCTGGCGGCCAAAGCCCTTGACTTCAGAAACGGTCAGACCCTGCACCCCAAGCGGGGCGAGCGCTTCGCGCACATCGCCGAGTTTGAAGGGCTTTATAATGGCTGTAATCAGTTTCATTTAACTTTTACTCCCTCCCGATAATCATTTCTTTCCTGTTCCGAGACTGACACATTTGGTCATGCCGCGCTAGGCTTTTATGTGGGATGTTCCAAGCGCATGTCTGGTTTTTCCGGGCGGTCAGGCGCATATATGATCCGCCGCCCGCCCGGTGCGTGGCGGGTCTGCTCTCATGCAGGGCAGGGACTTGGGTATTGAAGGAAACCGAGCATATGCACCAGAAGGCCGCAGCCAGCATGGCGGAAGGCGTTTTTCCCGCGGATGATCTGCCCGATGTGGATGTCTGTATTGTGGGGGCGGGGCCGGTTGGCGCGTCACTGGCCTGCCGTCTGGGCCGCGCGGGCTTGAGTGTTGCCGTGCTGGACCGGGCTGAACTGGCGGGCATGGAACATCCTGATCTGGATGGCAGGGCCTATGCTATTGCGGCTGGCCCCAAGCTGTTTCTGGAAGAGGCCGGGGTGTGGGATGCACTGCCCCGTCCCTCTTGCCCGATCGAGGATATTCTGGTGACAGATGGCCGCCCCGGCGAGCCTGCGTCATCCCTGTTTTTGGAATTCAAGCGTGAGGATGCGGGCCAGCCTTTTGGCTGGATGATCGAGGCCCGTGCCCTGCGTGTGGCGCTTAATACCTGTCTGGCGGCAACACCGGGCATTACGGTTCTGGCCCCGGTGGAGGCCAGCATTACCCGCCGGGCGGATGGGGCGCGTGTCAGCCTGTCGGATGGTCGCTCATTTGGAGCGAAGCTGATTGTGGCGGCCGATGGCCGGCGCTCGCGCCTGCGGGAGGAAGCGGGTATCGGGCTTACACGCCTGCCATACGGGCAGACGGCCATTGTCTGCGCGATTGCTCATGAATTTCCGCATGATAACAGCGCGCTTGAGCATTTTCTGCCCGCCGGGCCGTTCGCGCAACTGCCAATGTGCGGCACGGATGAACATCCCCACATGTCCGCCATCGTCTGGAGCGACAAGGATGGTACGGCCGAACGCTTTGCGGCCCTGCCGGATGAGGTCTTTGCCCGGCAGGTGGAAAGCCGCATGGGCACGGAACGGCTGGGCCGGGTCACGCCGGTCGGGCGGCGCTGGACATATCCGCTTTCCGCCCAGTATGCGCAGCGTTATACTGATACACGGCTGCTGCTCGTGGGGGATGCCGCCCATGGTATTCACCCTATAGCCGGGCAGGGGCTGAATCTGGGGTATCGGGATATCATCCAGCTTGTGCCCCTGCTGGTTGAGGCGCATGCAAAAGGGCAGGATGTGGGCAGCACGGAACTGCTGGCCAGCTATCAGGTCCGCTGCCGCCCCGCCAATATGCTGATGCTGGCGGCAACCGATGCGCTGGACAGGCTGTTCAGTAATAATAATCCTGTCCTGCGTCTGGCGCGTGACCTCGGTATTGCGAGTGTCCACCGGATTCCAGCACTACGCAGGGCCTTTGTCCGACATGCCATGGGGCTGTAGGAGCAGGAAACGATCATGGATGATGCAGTCATGACAGGAAGTCGGGAGCAGAGCGTTCTCGCATCCAGCCAGTTTGATAAAAGCAGCAGCCTGTGTGCGCCGCAGCTTGGCATGTTATGGCAGCAGATGCTTCACGATGCCTGTGGTTGCAACGATCCGCTGGTGCGTGGGCTGCTGGCAACAGGCGTGCGCAGCCATGCCGATTTTGCCTCGGCGCTGGCTGCCCTTCTGGGCCGCAAGCTGGGAGACCGCTCTGTGGCGGCGGATGCGCTGAGCGAACTGGTGCAGGAAGGCTTTGAGGCTGACCCTGACATTGTGTGCGCGGCGGCGGCCGATCTGCTGGCTATCCGTGAGCGTGACCCGGCCTGCCCGGATTTTGTCACCCCGTTCCTGTTCTTCAAGGGCTATCATGCAGTGCAGACCTACCGGGTCGCGCACTGGCTGTGGCGGACGGGGCGCGGCCATCTGGCGCTGCATCTGCAAAGCCGCGCGTCAGAACTGTTCAGTGTAGATATTCACCCGGCAGCCCGTCTGGGGCGGCGCATCCTGTTCGATCATGGCACGGGTATTGTCGTGGGCGAGACCTGCGTGATCGAAAACGATGTGTCCATCCTGCAGAATGTAACCCTTGGTGGCACCGGCAAGCATAGTGGCGACCGCCACCCAAGGTGCGCCGTGGTGTGCTGATTGGCGCGGGTGCCAAGGTGCTGGGTAATATTGAACTGGGCGAAGGGGCTAAAATCGGTGCGGGCTCCATTGTTCTGGAACCGGTGCCGCCCTTTACAACAGTTGTCGGGAATCCGGCCCGTAAGGTGGGGACACGCCATGTCGGCAGCATGCCTGCGCTGAACATGGACCAGACGCTCCCCCCCATTGATTATATTATCTGAACCCGTCACTCCCTGAGGCCGCGTGCCTCAGGTGGCTGGGGTCTGCGGTGATACGATAACGCTGCTGACCTCGCACGTGCGGTTACGGCCCGCTTTCTTGGCCTCGTACAATGCGCTGTCCGCCTGCCGTAAAAGGGATTCGACCGAGACGCCCACGCTATAGGGGGCAACACCGCAACTGATTGAAATCTGGACAGTTTCACCCGTATCAAGAGCAATAGGCTCGTCGTGAATGGCGTGCACGATCCGGTCCAGCGTTGCAGCGGCATCCTTCTGGTTTTTTGTAATAGCCAGCACGAATTCATCTCCCCCGAAACGTGAGACGATATCGCTTGCGCGCGTCTGGTGGCTGATTCGTGCCGCTATGGTCTTGAGCACTGTATCGCCTGCTTCATGACCATAATGGTCGTTGATATCCTTGAAATGGTCGGCATCAATATAGGCGAGAGAGAAATCCGCATGCTCGGCGTTGATAAGCGCGTTGATCCGTCTCTGAAACCCGGCCCGGTTCAGAAGGCCCGTCATGGGGTCGCTTTCAGACTGGCGGGCAATGTCGTCTTCCTTGAGCTTGCGCTGGGTCACGTCATGGATGGTGACAATCGCGCCGGCAACCGTGCCCGCGTCAAAAACCTTGCGGAAGTTGAGTTCAATTGTGGTGTCTTGCGTGTGTGGGGCGGCAATTTCCAGAATGGCGGCATACTGGTCGCCACTGAAAAATGTTTCCATCAGGGTAACAACTTCCCTGTTGTTAGTTTCCAGAATGTTGCACAGCCGTTGCGTTGGTAGGTTTTCGTTGGCAACGCCCAGCAGGGAGAGCGATGCCCCGCCCGCCCAGCGGCAGATCCAGTCTCGGTCAAAGCTGAGGATACTGTCTGTCGCGTTGATCATGGCCAGTGCCAGCATCTGTTCGCGTGCGGTCAGGCGTTTGATGAGCGCACGCTTGCTCATCAGTATGGAAGAAACAGGCCGCTCGGTTAGCAGCAGGATGAAAAGATAGACCTGCAGCAGCACTTCGCGTTTGAAATGATCAGTGTGGATGAGGCTGGTTGGCCCTTTGCCATCAATTGTAAAGGCAAGCCCCGTAATCGTAATGATCATGAAGGACAGTGTCGTCCCGGCCTCTCCGATCAGCATAGGGGAAATAATCAGGGCTTCAGCGGGAATGAAAAGCAGCGGATAGGCGCTCTGGCTGAAAACCAAAACGGCCAGAATGGCCTGACAGAGCAGAACAATACCGATTTTCCATAGCGGATAGCTGCCATTTTCCGTCAGGTCATGCATGAATTGCCCGCCGAACAGCGAGGTAAACATGGGGGTAAAGATCAGCAGCCCGAAGGACGTGCTGAACAGCCATTCCCAGAAAGACAGAGAGAAGCTGGTATGGTGTGCAATGCTGGTGACAAACGCACCGGGTATGGAAATGACGAACGGTACGGCAAGCCCCGCGATCAATGCAAAATTTAGAACCGTGCGGGCTGTGGAAAATGGTTTGCCATGACTCGTATAAAACCGTGCAAAAGCCGCGACCAACGCGATTTCAGCAACATTGAGAAAAGCCGTGGCACAAAACCATGGGGTCCATTGCCAGACAACGCTCTTGGCCAGAATGTCCGTCAGAAAGGTCAGGCACAGAACACGCTTGCGAAGGGTTAAGCCCCTATTGAGCAGGAGTGCCAGAATAATGCCGTTACCCGGCAGATAGAGGCATGGCTGCGTCCATCGGTTGTAAAGCGAATAACCAGCGCCGAGGTAATGAAATACAGCAAAAGCCCCAAGACAACCTTGAAAATAACAGTGCTTTTGTCCGGTCGGGCAGCCTGCATGAGAGGTTCCAGCAAGGGCGGGGGATGAATTGGATAGCCCGGTTTCTCAGAGGGGCTAAGTCATTGCGGTAAAAAAGCGTTTTCTGCCCGGAATTGTCCAGAGAAAATTTCAATGTCCAGTATCAGGCAACGCAATGCGGGTGGCGGCTAAGCCTGCGGGCATAAAAAAACGGCCGTGACATTAAGCCACGGCCGTTTCCACAGTAGGTGTGGAGAGGGGTATTAGAAGTCCATACCGCCCATGCCACCCATACCGCCCATGTCAGGGGCCGGAGCCGCCTTCTTTTCAGGACGTTCAGCCACCATGCTTCGGTGGTGATCAGCAGGCCGGCAACGGAAGCTGCATCCTGCAGAGCCGTGCGCACAACCTTGGCCGGGTCGATAATACCGGCTTCAACCAGGTTCTTGTATTCGCCAGCCTGAGCGTCGAACCCAAAGTTGTAGTCGGGGTTTTCCAGAACCTTGCTGGCGACAACCGCACCGTCTTCACCCGCGTTCAGGGCGATCTGGCGCAGCGGAGCCTGCAGGGCGCGGCGGATGATGTCGCCACCAACGCGCTGGTCGTCGTTGTGGTAGTGCAGGTGGGCAAGAGCCGTCGTAGCGCGGGCCAGAGCCGTGCCACCGCCGGGGATAATGCCTTCTTCAACAGCCGCACGGGTTGCGTGCAGGGCATCGTCCACGCGGTCCTTGCGTTCCTTGACTTCGATTTCCGTGGAGCCGCCAACGCGGATCACGGCAACGCCGCCAGCCAGTTTGGCCAGACGTTCCTGCAGCTTTTCGCGGTCGTAGTCGGAGGAGGTTTCCTCGATCTGCGCACGGATCTGCTTCACGCGGCCCTTGATGTCGTCCGAGCTGCCAGAGCCATCGACAACGGTGGTGTTTTCCTTGTCGATATGCACTTTCTTGGCGGTGCCAAGCATGTTCAGCGTCACGGTTTCGAGCTTGATGCCGAGGTCTTCGCTGATAACCTGACCACCGGTCAGGATCGCGATGTCTTCCAGCATGGCCTTGCGACGGTCACCAAAGCCCGGAGCCTTCACAGCAGCGATCTTCAGGCCGCCACGCAGCTTGTTGACAACCAGAGTGGCCAGCGCTTCGCCATCGACATCTTCAGCGATGATCAGCAGCGGGCGGCCGGACTGCACAACGGCTTCAAGCAGCGGCAGCATGGGCTGGAGAGAAGAGAGCTTCTTCTCGTGGATCAGGATGTACGGATTTTCGAGGTCCGCAGTCATCTTTTCCGGGTTGGTGACGAAGTAGGGGGACAGGTAGCCGCGGTCGAACTGCATGCCCTCGACAACGTCGAGTTCGGTCTGGAAGTGCTTGGCTTCCTCAACCGTGATGACGCCTTCGGAGCCAACTTTCTGCATGGCTTCGGAGATCATCTGGCCGATTTCGTGTTCGCCGTTGGCGGAAATCGTGCCGACCTGAGCGGTTTCCGCCGGGGTCGTGACCTTCTTGGCGTTCTTCTTCAGCTCTTCCGTAACCACGGTCACGGCCTTGTCGATACCGCGCTTGAGGTCCATCGGGTTCATGCCAGCGGCAACGGCCTTCATGCCTTCGCGCACGATAGCCTGAGCCAGCACGGTAGCGGTGGTGGTGCCGTCGCCCGCGATGTCGTTGGTCTTGGAGGCAACTTCACGCAGCATCTGCGCGCCCATGTTCTCGAACTTGTCAGCCAGTTCGATTTCCTTGGCGACGGAAACGCCGTCCTTGGTGATGCGCGGTGCGCCGAAGCTCTTGTCCAGAACAACGTTACGGCCTTTGGGGCCCAGCGTTACTTTGACCGCATCGGCCAGAATGTCCACGCCGCGCAGCATACGCTGGCGGGCATCAGCACCAAACTTTACGTCTTTGGCAGCCATTGAATGTCTCCTGTGAAGATCGTTCTTGAATTGCGATAAGGGTTAGCGGCTCAGGCGGAAATCACGCCCAGAATGTCGCTTTCCTTCATGATCAGCAGCTCTTCGCCGTCGATCTTCACTTCCGTGCCGGACCATTTGCCAAACAGGATGCGGTCGCCAGCCTTGACGTCCAGAGCCACGATCTGGCCCTGTTCGTTGCGCGCACCGGGGCCGGCGGCGACAACTTCGCCTTCCATCGGCTTTTCCTTGGCGGTGTCGGGGATGATGATTCCGCCAGCCGTCTTCAGCTCGCCTTCAAGGCGGCGGACAACTACACGGTCGTGTAAGGGACGAAACTTCGTCATTATGGATCGCTCCACATTCTTGCTGTGACGGTGCCCTTGTATCAGGAAGCAGCACCATCAGTTTTGCCGCGCGTAACATAACGCCGCGTTACGTTAGCACTCCCACCCCGGGAGTGCCAGAACAGGAGATAGGTGCGCCCCATGGCGGTGTCAAGGAATGGCGCGCAGTTTCTTTTTGACGTCATAATGGCGGGAGCTGGCATCGGTTATGGTGCCGCTACAGGCTTGCAAACCCGGTATAACAAGGGGCGCTCTGATGGGACACTGGATAACACTTGAGGCCGCTGACGGCCATGGTTTTGACGTCTGGGAGGAGGGACAGCCCGGCCTGCGGCCCACGCTTGTGGTCTTGCAGGAAATTTTCGGGGTGAACCACCATATCCGCGCGGTTTGCGAAGATTTTGTGCAGGCGGGCTTTCATGTGCTGGCCCCCGCTCTGTTCGACAGGGCCGAGCGGGGTATCTCGCTGGGGTATACTGCGGCGGATGTGGAACAGGGCAAAGCCCTGCGCGCACGGATTCCCCTTGAGCAGACACTGGCCGACCTGCGCGCCGTGCTGGCCCACCCGCGTTCGGGCAGGGCAGGTATGATCGGGTATTGCTGGGGAGGCACGCTTGCATGGGAAAGTGCCTGCCGTCTTGAAGGGCTGGCCGCCGCCTGCTGCTGGTATGGCGCGGGCATAGCCTCGGCACTGGAGCAGGAACCTGCCTGCCCGGTGCAGATGCATTTTGGCGGGCAGGATGCCAGTATTCCGCCTGCTGACATTGCAGCCATTCGCCAAAGACATTCCGAGTTGGAGATGTTTGTTTACGACGAAGCCGGGCATGGTTTCGGCTGTGCCGAGCGGGCGGCCTTCAACGCCCCAGCCTATGCTCTGGCACGCGAACGTAGCCTGTCCTTTCTGGAAAATGCACTGGCTCCCTGAGGGCTGGCTGGATATTCTGATTGACAAGACCGCCCGCACATGACGGGATTAAACCATAAACCCCGGCAGTGCGTGGTGTGTGGCCGGGAGTTGAAGAGAAACAAGGATCGTTCCCGCTCATGCCCACCGGTACCGTCAAGTGGTTCAATACCACCAAAGGCTATGGTTTTATTGCTCCCGATGAAGGCAGCAAGGATGTTTTCGTGCACATTACGGCCGTTCAGGCTGCTGGCCTGCGCGGCCTGAACGACGGGCAGAAAGTGTCCTTCGATCTGGTGGAAGAGCGTGGCAAGCAGGCTGCGACCAACCTTCAGGTTATTTAAGGCCGTTACGGCTCCCTGTCTTGCGGGGGGCCGTTTTCCCATGCATCATCCAGCGTTGCGGCTTGACCGCTTGATGGTGGCGCATCGGGTTTGGCATGCAGGAAGGCCGTAATGGCACGCGCAGTTTGTGCAAGCCCGGCCCTGTGTGTTTCCACCCCGCCGGGAAAGGCGGAGAGCAGGCGCGAGGGTGCGCGCCGGTCCAGCAGGACAAATACCCCACGGTCTGACTGACGGCGGATCAGCCGCCCGAAAGCCTGTCGCAGGCGCAGGCGGGCAATGGCATCATCAAATCCTTTTGGGTCTCCACCCGCCAGATGAATGCGCCGCTCCCGGTGCAGGATATCGGGGCGTGGCCATGGCACCCGCTCGAACACGACCAGCCGGAGCGCATTGCCCGGCACATCCACCCCATCACGCATGGCATCGGTTCCGAGCAGGCAGGCATGTTCCTCGGTGCGGAAAATATCCACCAGCGTATTGTTGTCCATGGCATCGACATGCTGGGCGTAAAGCGGCAGCCCGTTTTCCTCCAATGTGGGGGCAATACGCTCATGCACCCCCCGTAGGCGGGAAATAGCGGTAAACAGCCCCAATGCCCCGCCGCCAGAGGCCATAAACAGCGTGCGGAAGGCGGCTGAAAGGTCCACAATACTGCTGTTGTCTACATCCGTTACGATAAAGACACGAGTCTGTGCCTGATAGTTGAACGGGCTGGCAAGGCTGGCCCGTATGGCGGGTGAGGGAAAATGATTGGCCCCTGTGCGGGCCTCTGCCGCTTCCCATGTGCGTTCGGCATCATCGGCCTCCCGACTGTCATCCGGGCTGTTATCGGACGATATGGTGGTGGGCTGGTGGTCGCGCAGGGTGGCGGAGGTAATCAACATTCCCTGTGCGGGAATAGCCATGGTGGCGGCAAATGGAATGGTCGGGTCTATCCAGTGGCGGTGCAGGCCCACGTCCTGTTCGCCCATGCGCTGGCGCTCGCGCCGTTCCAGTCGGATGAAATGCACATGTGAAGGCACGCGGCCTTCAGTCTGGGGTGAGAGCTCCAGTTCGGACAGCATGGCCAGCCACGCATCCAACCGGGCAATGGCACGGCGGTGCAAGGCGCGTGTCATGGCTTCGATCCGTACGCGGGTGGTGCTGTCCAGACTGTCGGCATCTTCTTCCAGCCGCTCGCGCAGGCGGTCGCAGAGCGTGCGTAGAGGCTCTACAAGGCGGGTCAGCGCACGGGAGAGTAGCTGCCCGGCTTGCGCCAAACCCGGCACAAGAGGGTGCAGGTCGCATTCCAGCGTGCCGCCCTGTAAATGCTGCCGCCCGCCTTCATGCGCACGGGCAAGGCTTTGCTGGCGTAGCAGGCGCAGAAAAGCCTCGGTTGGGTTGTCCATGACAGGCTGTGCGGCTGGGGCGTCTGGCGGCAAGAGGAGTGTTGAGGCGAAGGAGACCTCGGGTTCCTGCGGCGGCGGATCTGGCTCCATGCTTCCTGCGCTGTGTCTTCATCCGCTAGCCGGGTGGACCAGCCGGGAGCGGGGAGTGCATGGGCCGCGGTTAATGCCGCATCCAGCGGTGTTTCCAGTCGTGGGTGGCCGACAACCAGATCATCCAGCCGCCGTTTGAGCCGCGCGCGCGGGAGCGTCGGCCCTCGGCCCCCAGCAGCCAGCGCCTGAGTTCCGCAGCTTCCAGCCCGGAGAGTTCAGCGCAGAAAGCACCATCCGCGGCATCGGCCAGATGATGGCCTTCATCAAAGACATAGCGTGAGGGGGGGGCATTTTCCGGGCTGTTTGCGGCATCATCGCTAATGCCCGCCTGTGCATAGGCTGCCTGCGCCATGACCAGCGCATGGTTGGCGATCACCAGATCCGCATCCTTTGCGCGACGGATGCCGTGTTCGACAAAGCAGCGCTGGTAATGCGGGCAGGCACCATGGATACATTCGCCGCGCCTGTCTGCTACCCCGGCCAGATTGCCCTGCCCGAAAAGATCGCCAAACCAGCCCGGCAGGTCTCCGCCCATCAGGTCACCATCGGCTGTAGCCAGCGCCCAGCGTGCGAGCATGACCAGCGCAATGCTTACGCCTGCAGGGCGGCTGGTTGCTGTGTTGACGGCCTCTTCCATGTTCAGCAGGCACAGATAGTTCTCGCGGCCCTTGCGGAGCACGACCTTCTGCCGATGTGTGGCGCTGTCGGGGTAGAGGCGGCGGGTTTCCTGCTCGATCTGGCGTTGCAGGTGGCGGGTATAGGTGCTGATCCATACCGGCCCGTCATTGCGTTCGGCCCAGATGCTGGCGGGGGCGATGTAGCCAGAGTCTTGCCGGTTCCGGTTCCGGCCTCAGCCAGTAGCACTGTGGGGTCGCCCGGCATGCTGCGTGGTGCGAAAGCGTTGATGCACACATTGGCGAAATCCGCCTGACCGGCGCGGCTTTCAGCGCCGTCACCCAGAATATGGGCCAGTCTGGCGCGAACTTCGAGCGGCGTGATAGCGTGAGAGGCCGGGGGCGGGCGTGGTGCGTTTTCCTCCCATTTGGGGAGGGTGCGCCACACCCTGAGGGCATCGGCGGGTTGCATGGCGTCTTCGGGCAGGGTGCCACGGGGGGTAAGCCTGTTTTGCAGTTCCAGCGTTTCGGCCACGGTGCCTGCCCATGGCCAGCCCGCCTGCGCCATGCGCAGGCAGAACGCGGCAAGCTGTTCCGCCTCATCACCGGTATTGCGTTGGCGCAGGTCGTTCAGCAGGCTGGCCAGTAGGCCGGGCAACAGATCAGCCTCGATTGTTTCCAGTGCTTCTGCGTCCAGCCCCAGAGCCATGGCCAGCCCCCGTGGTGTGGGCACGGCAGGGCGGGCAGGGTGGACGAAAGCAAACAGCTCAAGAAGGTCAAGCCATGGGCCGGGTTGTCCCGGCGCGGGTAGGCCTAGCCTGCGGGCCAGAGCCGGGGCGTGGACAACAAGGAGCGGGGGAAGGGTGCCCAGCCGCTCACGCAAGGCTGAGCAGACAGGGTCAGCAGTTCGCCATCCTCGGTCAGAAGCGAAAAGCCGCCCCGGTAAGGGACAAGGGCCGGTGCATCATGCGCGGAGGGAAAAGAAGACTGCATGCTTTCTAGATGAGCTATTCGCAGGCTCAGCGCCAGAGGGGATGCAGCAAAAGCCGTCCTTCAAAAACAAAAGCCCGCGTGCCGGTAGAGCGCGCGGGCTTGAGCTTGAAAGCGGGTGGAAAAATCAGTCCTGAGTTTTCAGGCTGTCCACAACAATTTCGAGCAGCTTGCCATGCATGTTGCCGTTGCCAGCCACGATCATCACATCGTCAGGCAGGTCATCAAGGTCAATACCATCGGGGTCTGTGACCTGACCGCCCGCTTCACGCACGATCAGTGCACCAGCTGCGCAGTCCCACGGTTTGATGCCAAATTCCCAATACCCTTCGTAGCGTCCGGCCGCGACCCATGCGAGGTCGAGGGCTGCGGCACCAAAGCGGCGGATTCCCGCCACGCGGGGCATCAGGTTGCCCATAACGCGGGCAAAGGGCAGGCGCTGTTTGGCGGGAACCTTGGCAAAGGGAATGCCCGTAGCAAACACCGCCTCGTTCATGTCACGCCGGGCGGAAACACGCAGGCGGCGCTCGTTCAGATAAGCACCCGAGCCTTTTTCGGCCCAGAACATTTCACCGGCGGCGGGGTTGTAAACCAGCCCGGCTGCCAGTTCCACGCGTCCGTCAGGCAGGCGACGCTGCAGGCCGATGGAAATGGCCCAGTGCGGAATGCCGTGCAGGAAGTTGGTGGTGCCGTCGAGCGGGTCCACCACCCAGCGCCAGGTCCAGTTATCGCTGCCCGATGCGCCGGATTCTTCCATAAGAAAGGCATAGCCGGGCCGGGCGCGTTCCAGTTCCTCACGCAGGGTCTGTTCTGCGCGCAGATCCGCCTGGGAGACAAAGTCGCCCGGCCCCTTGATGCTGACCTGAAGCTGCTCGACTTCGTTAAAGTCACGCAGCAGGCGCTTGGCCGCTTTCTGGGCTGCGGTTTGCATCACCATCATGACGGGGGAGAGACGCATGGCCACGGTGTTTTGTCCTGACTTAAAGGGTGGAGAGACGGAAAAAGATCAGTTCTTGGCGCGTTCGACGTAGGAACCGTCTTCCGTACGAACCACGATACGCTCGCCCGCTTCGATAAAGGGCGGCACCATGGTCTTGACCCCATTGGAAAGCTTGGCAGGCTTATAGGAAGAGCTGGCGGTCTGCCCCTTGACGACGGGATCGGCCTCGACAACCTCAAGCGTGACCTGCGGCGGCAGGTCGATACCCACCGGGTCGCCTTCAACCAGATGCAGGTTGATGGTCATGTTGTCCTGAATAAAGGGAGCCTGTTCGCCCAGCAGCTCAAGCGGCACTGTCAGCTGCTCGAAGTTTTCGGGGTCCATCAGTACCAGCAGTTCACCATCGGTGTAGGAGTACAGATATTCCCGGTCTTCGGTCATCAGACGTTCGACGGTATCGGCCGTGCGCCACCGTTCGTTGGTCTTGTTGCCCGTCTTGAGGTCGCGCATTTCAACCTGAATGAAAGCGCCGCCCTTGCCGGGGGTGATGATCTGCTGCTTCAAGACCGTCCAGCGACGACCGTCATGCTCAATGACCTGACCGGCACGGATCAGGTTTGCCTGCTGTTTCATACGTGGTTCCCAAGAGGAATGGCTATTCAGGATGGGGCTTGTACAGTCCCGTGGCAGGAAGGGCAAGCACCATGGGCTGCACGCCACCTGCTGTCTTTGTATCATACAGCAAGCGGATGGCTGGACAGCCTCACTGCATCCTGCTTATAAGGCAGTGCCTTGGCGAAGCTGGATGGGTGTCCGAGCGGTTTAAGGAACTGGTCTTGAAAACCAGCGTGCGGGGAACCGTACCGTGGGTTCGAATCCCACCCCATCCGCCATAAGGTTATTTTTCTGAACATAACGTGATTGCTCTGCCGCTGCATGCGCCGGGCTACGATTAGGCCGCTTCATGGCGCGCATGAGCAGCATCCTGCGCGCCAGAGGTGGTTGTTCCGGCGTGCAGGAAGCCTTTGGGCGGTCAGGTCACGTTAGAACGCGGCTACAACACCATCGCTTCTGGGGTCGGCGGCACCTTCGAGCATGCCATCGGGGTGGTGCACGAGCGCGCCAGCATGGCCCATGAGGTCTGAAAAGGCCTCTACTTCAACAACTATATGCCCGGCGGCACTGAGTTCATGCCGTATGGTGGGATCGAGGTTGTTTTCCACTTTCAGGGCTGTGTTGTCGTCGCCCCATGTGCGGCCCAGTAGCCAGCGGGGGGCTGAAACCGCCTGCTGTAGCGGCGTATCGTAGAGTGCATAGCGGGTGAACAGGGCGGCCTGTGTCTGGGGCTGGCCTTCTCCGCCCATGGTGCCGTAGGCCATGACGCGGCCATCGGCAAAGCGGGCGATGGCCGGGTTGAGGGTATGGAAAGGCTTTTTGCCCGGAGCCAGTGTGTTCCAACCATCGGGGTCACCTTCGGGAGCAAGCTGGAAGGAGGCGCCCCGATTTTGCCAGAACAGGCCCGCGTCAGGCAGGAAAACTCCTGAGCCGAATTCGAAATACAGGCTCTGGATCATGCTCACGACCACACCCGAGGAATCGACCGCTCCCATCCATGTGGTATCGCCAGCCTGTGCCGGGTGGGGCCATGGCATGGCCTGATGGCTGTCAATGCCAGCGGCCAGTGCGCGCAGGCGGTTTTCATCATCAAGGAAAGCCTGACAATTCTCGCTCATGCTGCCGGGATCCTGCACATGCTGGTTACGAAACAGGAATGCACGTTTTGTGGCTTCCACCAGACCATGCACATAGCCAAAGCTTTCAGCCTGCGGCCTGTCGAGCAGGCTGAACAGTTTGAGAATGGCCAGTGACGCAACGCCCTGTGTGGGCGGTGGTGCGTTAAAAACCCGTACGCCGGGCAGGTCCGTGTGCAAGCTGGGTGACCCGTACGGTGTGGCTGGCGAAATCTGCATGATCAAGCGGGCTGCCCGCCTCTGCCAGACCGGTGGCCAGCATTTTGGCCAGAGGGCCTTCGTAAAAGCTGTCGAGCCCGTTACGCGCAAGGGATTCCAGTGTGCGGGCCAGGGCCGGATTGCGCCGGATATGCCCGGTCTGTGGGGCCTGTGGCACATCATAAGCCGTGCGGAATTGCGGGTTGGCCAGCAGGTCGGGCATTTTTTCGCGTAGAAGCAGCGCTTCGCTCTGGCTCATGGGGTAGCCCTGTGCCGCATGGAAAATCGCGTCTTCAAACAGCGTTTCCAGCGGCAGGCAGGGGGCTAGCTTTGCACTCTGTCGTCGGGCTTCCTGCCAGCCTGAAACCGTGCCCGCCATGGTGTTGGCGGCAAGCCCTCCGCGCCATGGCACGCTGTCATGGCCTGCGGTGCGGTAGAGTGCCTGATTAACGTTTTGTCCCGCCCGGCCAGAAGCATCGATAACGGTGGTTGTGCCGTCCGGGTAGCTATCAGCCAGAATGCATCTCCCCCCAGCCCGGTCATGTGCGGATAGACGACGGAAAGGGTGGCGGCTGTTGCGATGACGGCTTCCAGAGCCGTGCCGCCCTTGCGCAGAACGTCCAGCCCGCTCTGGCTGGCCAGATGATGCGGCGATGTAACCATGCCTCTGGTTGATCGTGGAGTATGAAGCATTTTTTGTCCCGCTTTATTGTTTGGTGGTTATGTTCTTGGCGGACGGCCAGCTTATCCGCTTCTGGCCCGGTATGCCTAATAGGGGTGCTGGCCAGCTCTGTGTGGAGGGATATTTTATCAGCATACTGATTAGTATTGCGCGCTCCTGCGCTTTGTGCAATCGTTCCGTTATCGGAATATGAAAAGCGCGACCTCTCCTGTGGACTGCGGGCTGCCGCAAGGAGCGGGCTTGGGTGCATGGGCGTAAAACAGGCCCGAAAGCTCAGGCGTGCGGCGTAATACGAACGGTGAAACGATGCTGAAACCTCTTTGTGAACAAAACGGTATTCCGGTTTACGGGCTGTATGTGAATGGCCAGTGGGTGGCGTCCGCGCAGGAGGTTCTGGCCCCTGATCACAGCCCGGCCGATAATGCCCTGATTGCGTATGTGCATCAGGCCTCCGCAACCGAAATTGAGGCCGCCCTGCACAGCGCCCAGTGTGCAGCCAAGGATTGGGCCAATACGCTGGTCGCAACTAAGGAAGCACTGTTTTTCCGCCTGCGTGAGGTCATTCTGGCGCGGCGTACGGAAATCCAGCAGCTCCTGATTCGCGAATCTGGATCGGCTTTTAAAAAAGCCCTGTGGGAAATCGATTATGTGATCGATCTCATTCAGACCATGGTGGGAGAAATCCGCCGGATCTCGGGTGAGACCATGCCGACGACCATCGATGGTCGGGTTTCCATGTCGTTCCGTCAGCCTTTGGGTGTGGTGCTGGGTATCTGCCCGTTCAACTCGCCCTTTCTGCTGACCATGAAAAAGGTCGTGCCTGCTGTTGCGGCAGGCAATGCCATTATTATCAAACCATCGGAAGAAACACCGCTTTCCGGCCTGCTGATTGCCGATTTGTTTGAAGAGGCGGGGCTGCCGCCGGGTGTGCTGAATGTCATTAACGCGGCGGTGTCGGATGTTTCACCAGCGCTGACCGAAGACCCGCGCATAAAAGCCATTACCTTTACAGGTTCGACCCGCACGGGGCGTCTGCTGGCTGAAGGGGCCGCCCGTGGGCTCAAGCGTATTACGCTGGAAATGGGCGGCAAGGGGCCGCTGGTTGTCCTGCGCGATGCCGACCTTGACGCCGCCGTGCGGGCCGCCACTTTCGGGGCGTTTTTGCATCAGGGGCAGGTGTGCATGGCCGGGTCGCGCGTGATTGTCGATTCTGCCTTGCATGATGAATTCTGCACGCGTTTTGTCGAGCGCGCGAAGCAGGTTCGCGTAGGGCCGCCCGATCAGGAAGATACAGTCGTGGGGCCGCTCATCCGGCTTTCGCAATGCGCGTTCATTGCCGGACAGATTGAGGATGCCGTGTCCAAAGGCGCGGTTGTGCGCTGTGGCGGTACGCATGACGGGCCATATTTTGCCCCGACAGTTCTGAGTGGTGTCACGCCCGCTATGCGGATTTACCATGAGGAATCCTTCGGGCCGGTCGTGTCTGTGTTGCGTGCGCAGGACACGCAGGATGCCTTGCGGCTTGCTAATGATACGGCTTATGGCCTGTCTGCTGCCGTCATGACAGAAAACCTGCGGGATGCATGGTATTTTGCACAAAATATCGAGGCGGGCATGGTGCATGTTAATGATTCGACCATTTCCGACGAGCCGCATGTGCCGTTCGGTGGTGTCAAGAGCAGTGGGTTCGGCCGGGAAGGCGGACGCTACTCCATTGAGGAAATGACGGAACTTAAATGGGTGACCTTCCAGACAGGGAAAGCCTCTTTCCCCTTCTGAGTGTTTTCGTGGTTTTGCTGTGCCGGGCCTGACCGGTGTTTGCCTGCTTCCTGTCTTTTTGGAGATAATGACATGTCCGAAAGTGTTCTGGATCCGCAGGGCGGAAAAAACAGTTCATTTCATATCGAAAGTGAAACAATATTTCCCATTCCGGAAAATGTCCGGCGTGGTAATGCGCGTTCCCTCGCCACGGTCTGGCTGGGTGCAAACCAGACTGTCCTGACTTTCATGACCGGGATGATCTATACCCAGCTTTGCAATCTTTCCATTGGCTGGGCCATTCTGGCCATTGTGCTGGGCAACGTGCTGGGTGGCGTCTTTATGGCGCTGCATGCCGCGCAGGGGCCGCATCTGGGTATTCCGCAGATGCAGCAGACCCGTGGCCAGTTTGGGGTTTATGGCTCGCTGCTGGTTATCCTGATCGTTATTTTTATGTATATCGGCTTTGCCTCGACGCTTTTTGCCATCGGGCGCGATCAGTCGGGCACGTTCTTTGGCCCGCTTTCCAGTCATCCGGCCATTTATGCCTCGGCTTTCATGGTATGGGTGCTCTGCACGGTCGGGCATGCCCTGCTTGAACGCTTTATTGCCGCGTTCTCCTATATCGCGGGGATTGTGTTTGTCGTTATGGGGGCGGTTTACCTCTTCAGCCCCTTTGGCGCGCTGAAGCTGCCTTTTTTCGCAACGCCCAGTGTGCATGATTTTCTCATGGCCATTTCGGTTGGTGTGCTGTGGCAGGTTGCCTATGCGCCTTATGTGTCTGATTATTCGCGCTATCTGCCGGTTCACACAGGGGAAAAGGAAGCGTTTTACGGCTGCCTTTCCGGCAGCACCATTGGTGCGGCTCTGCCCATGATTGTAGGCGCTTACGTGGCGGGAACGGTATCGGGCGATAATTACTATGAATCGCTCCGGCAGGTTTCGGGTATCCTGCCTGCTGTTATCTATATCGTGTTTTTTGCCTCGACCATTGTTTGCGCATCGATGCAGATTTATTGCGCAACATTGTCCAGCCTGACATTGCTCCATACATTCGTACCATCATGGAAGCCGTCCAAAAAGGCGCGGACCGTTGTTGCTGCGGTTCTGGTCTGTGCATCGGCACTGCTGACCATGAGCCTGAGCGGTGATGCCCTTGATAACATCAGTAATTTTCTGCTGCTCCTACTGGCGGTTCTGTCGCCATGGACTGCCATCAATCTGGTGGATTACTATCTGATCGAGCACGGGCGTTACGATATTCCTTCGCTCTATCGTAACGATGGCGGGGTGTATGGTCTTGTCAACGGGCTGGCCGTGAGCTGCTACGTAATCGGTATTCTCGTGCAGGTACCGTTCCTGTCCAACAGCCTGTATACGGGTGTGATTGCAAACCAGCTTGGTGGTATCGATATTTCCTGGATTTTGGGGATAGTGGTACCGGGCGTCCTTTACTGGGTTCTGGCCAGTCGGAAAAAGCAGAAAGCCCTTCGCGCAGGAGCCTGAGACAGAGCGCTTGTTCTGGTCTTGATCTTCTATAAATCCGGCGGTGTGTCTTGTCTGGGATGCGCCGCCACAACCCAGCATGAAAGCAAAAGTAATGCCGGATACGGAAACAGATATCGTTATTGTCGGCGCGGGGGCATCCGGCTGTGTCGTGGCGGGGTACCTGGCCGAACATACGGATGCCCGTATCACGTTGCTGGAAGCCGGAGGGGCCGATAAGGACCCGTTGATAAAAATACCCGCAGGCTATGCTAAGCTTCTCGAGCATGACCGGCATTTATGGAAATATGATACCGTGCCCCAGTACGGCACACCCCGGCCTTATCGGTCTGGCAAGGTCATGGGGGGAGGCTCGTCTGTCAATGCGTTGTGCTATGTGCGTGGGCAGAAGCGCGATTATGATGAGTGGAACGACGCGGTAGAAGGCGAGGAAGACTGGTCCTACGAGGAAATGCTGAAGCATTTCGTGGCACAGGAATGTAGCGATACCTTCCATAACGCCTATCATGGTGCCAGCGGCGATATGAAAATAGAGCTGACACGCCATATCAATCCGCTCAACCAGCTCTGCGTCAAGGCGTTTCAGGAATACGGACTGCCCTATAACGTGGATTACAACGGGGAGAGTCAGATAGGCGTCTCACCCGTGCAGACCAATATCCACAACGGGCGGCGTTGCAACGCTGTCGATGCCTATCTGCGTCGGCACCTGAAATCAGGGCGGGTCAAGGCTGTTACAGGTGTTACCGTTACGCGCGTGCTGATCCGCGAGGGGGAGGCCTATGGTGTGGAATATCTTGCCAGCGGGCGTACGCACAGGGTACTGGCCCGGCAGGTTGTCCTGTCGGCTGGGGCCGTGCAATCCCCCAAAATTCTTATGCATTCCGGGGTGGGACCGCAGACGGAGCTGAGTAAATTCGGTATTCCGGTCAAGGTTGATGCTCCGGAGGTGGGTGAAAACCTGCAGGATCATCCGATCTGCTGCGTGCGGACTTATGTGCGGGACAAGCTGGGGTATCAGGATATCTGTAGCGGACTGGGTGCGGCCAAGGCCGGGTTGCGGTATCTGCTGACGCGCGATGGGCCTATAGCAGGGAACGGGATCGAGACCGTATCGCACTGGAACCCGCAGGATTTCACGGCGGACCCGACCGTGCAGTGCTACCATGTGCCGGTTATTTCCGAGGATGGCCTGATCCCTACCGGCAAGCGGCCGGGTGTTACGCTGGAGGTGGTGCTGTTGCGGCCTCGCAGTCGTGGCTGGGTCAGACTGGCGGATGCAAACCCTGATTCCATGCCGCTGATCAACCCCAATTTCATGGAGGATGAGCAGGACCTGAGCGATGCCGTGGCGGCTATTCGTGCGGCACGTTTGGTCATGGCTCAGGACTCGCTGGCTCAGGTAACGGAGGAAGAACTAGCCCCCGGAGCCGCGGTGCAGAGCGATGAGGAAATCGCCCAGTGGATACGCAAGGTGGTCAATACCATGTGGCACCCTGTGGGCACCTGCCGCATGGGGAGTGATGACAGGGCAGTGGTGGATGCGCGCCTGCGCGTTAAAGGTGTTGAAAACCTGCGGGTGATTGATGCGTCCATCATGCCCAATATTGTCAGCGCCAACACCAATGCGCCATGTCAGGCGCTGGCGCGCAAGGGAGCGGTCATGCTGGCCGAAGACTATGCCCGCCAGCACTGATGCCGCAGGCACGACAAACAGGCGGATTGCGACCAATGCGCCTGAATGACCCGGATATTGTGGCGCAGGTCACCCGATGTGCTGATGCCTATGAGGAGGCTCTGGCCCGTAACGACCTGCCCGCCCTTGATGCGCTGTTTTGGAATGGGCCGGAGGTGGTGCGCTACGGTGTGGGCGAAAACCTCTATGGTGCGCAGGCTATTGCGGCGTTCCGTCGTGCCCGGCCGGGTGGTTCTCCCCCACGCGACGTGCTGTGGCGGCACATTGTTTGTGTGGATGAGACAATGGCTGTTGTCAGTCTGGAGTTTTGCCGCCTTGGTGGCACGGCCATCGGGCGGCAGATGCAGACATGGGTCAGGGGGGAGGCCGGGTGGCGTATTCTGGCTGCCCATGTATCCATGATGGCGGACAGGCCAGAAACCGCACCCTGATTGTAAACGTATAAAAACCCTTTTTACACAAATGGGTTTTTTATTGATGCGTTAGGTTGTTTCCACCAGCCAGCGTGTCAGTAATCCGTCTGGCGCGCGCAGCATGTCAAGGATACGGAAATGATCCATTTGCGGCACAGGCATGAGCGTTGTCGGGCATTGGTGGCGGTTTCTCAGGCCATGGAGTGCCGCGGCATCCCGCCCGAATACCGGTAGTTCCTGCGTGCCAAAGGCAAGGCAGAGCGGCTTGGGGCAGGGAGATAAGTGCAGCGGAGAAAATTCTTCGATTTCCTGCGCACTCAGGTTCAGTGCCGCGTTCAGGTAGGTCTCACGTAGGGGAGCGAGATCATGAATACCTGACAGGCACAGCCCTGATGTAATGAGAGAATGCCCCAGCAGTAGCGTGGCCAGCGTCCCCCCGGCCGACCAGCCGGACAGCACATAAGGCCCGCTTATCCCATGGGAATCACCCTGTTCGGCCAGCCAGTCCAGTGCCTGTTCAAGCTCGTGGACAATGCGCGTCAGGCTGGCGGCGGGGGCTAAGGTGTGGGCAGGCATGGCGACAGACCAGCCATGGGCAATGAGCCTTCAGCTAGGCAGGCGAAGTCTTCAGGCCGGTTCCACTGCCAGTACCCACCATGAATGAAAATCAGGCAGGGGGCATGGGCCCGGTGCGAGGGATATAATGTCCAGCGGTTGGCGGGCTCTGGCCCCCATTGCACATCATGCCACCCGCTTTGCGGATGCGCGCGAAAATGCGCTGAATCCGCACGCAACTGGGCCATCCACTCCCGGCTGCCCGGCACGGCGGCAACATTGTCATAGGCGGCGTCACGGGCGGCCTGTTCGGCAGAGCTGTCGCCGGTATGGGGCATGGGGCTGGCTCCGCTTTTACTGAACAGGCACGACGGGCGGGTTGAGGGGGCTGTCCGTCTCAAAAATCCTGCCCGCGCGCAGGGTAAAGGCGGGGGTAACCATGGTGTCGGTTACGACCCGAACGCCACTGTTATCCGCCATTTCAAAGCGCCCGCTTTCAAGGTTAAGCACGCTGATATCCGCCTCACGCCCCACCTGAAGTGAGCCGAGTGTGTCGGACATGCCAATCATTTTTGCCGGGTTGGCGGTTACGGTCGCCACAACCTCTTCCAGCGGCATGCCAAGATAGAGCAGCTTGGACATGGCGTTGGTCAGGCTGAATGGCGCGCGCCCGGCAAACGGGTTGGCCTGACGGTCTTCACTGTCGGTAATATCGGGCACGTTAACATTATAGCCGTGCATGTCTGCCCCCAGCGTGTAAGGGCGAATACCCGCGCGCATGACTTGTTCAGCCATCTCGAACGAAAAATGCGAGCCATGGCCTACATCAACCGTAACGCCACGCTCGAGTGCAGCCCAGACGACAGGATGAACCTCGCCTGTTTCCATGGAAATAAATCCGCCCGGATGGCGCGTGAAGGGATGTGCCAGAACATCGCCTTCTTCCAGCAGGGGGACAAGTTCGCGTACGACATCATCCGCATTGATATCGGGCGCATCCTCCCGTGTTGGCCAGAGCTGACCCAGATGGACATAAAGTGGAATACCGGCCTGCCGGGCGATTTCCTTGCCGATCTTGACCACCTCAAGCCCCCAGCGTGAAATGCCGCCGATTTCCGCATGGCCCTTGATGCCCCGCACGATATCGGCGTTATCGCGGGCAACCCGTACGCTGTGTTCGACATTCGTCTGACCGGGGCCATAGAGTTCGGGGTAGAGGTGGCCTTCAAGCCCACCCACCAGATAGGCGGACAGGAAGCACAGCACGCGCGTATCGGCTGGTTCGGCCACAAAATGGCGGAAACCGCCCAGTGTCATGCAGCTTGGGCCGCCCTGATCGATAATGGTGGTAACCCCCGAACGCACGCCAACGAGGTCAGGATTGAGGCCAAACCGGCCTGTAACATGCTGGTAGATATGCCCGTGAGTATCGATCAGCCCCGGTGCTACAATGCGGCCTGTTACGTCAATTTCTCTGGATGCCGTAATGTCTGGCCCGAGCCGGGGCGCCATGTGCGAGATCCGCCCGTTGGTGATGGCGATGTCCAGCACCTCATTTCGTTTTGTAAGCGGATCAATTACCGTGCCGGAGCGCAGGATCAGGTCAACAGGCATTATCAGACATCCTTTGTAAGATTATTGATCAGTATACTGATTTATTGACGGGGCAGGCAAGCGTAAATACCCGGCAGGAGCGGAAAAAACCGATAAACCTATGCAATGTTTGGCAGGGCAGGCGAAATCTGTTAGCTTCTCGACATGAAAAATCAGTCGTCCCCCGATATCATCGCTGAGGCCTCAGAGCCTGATCAGGCCTGGACACAGGCGATTCTGGAACGGCCCGGTTTTCTTATCCGTCGGCTGCATCAGATCCATGTCTCGCTTTTCATGGAAGAATGCAGCGGTTTTGACATAACGCCTGTCCAGTACAGTATCATGAGCATGGTCAGCCTGTATCCGGGCAAGGATCAGCATGAGCTGGGTCAGGCTATCGGTGTTGACCGGGCGACTTTAGCCAATGTGGTGGCCCGGCTTGAAAAACGCGATGTGTTGCGGCGTGAAAACGCGCAGCATGACAGGCGTGTGAAGCAGGTTTTTCTAACGCAGGCGGGGCAGGATATTCTCGATCAGATGAGCGAGCCCGCCCGCCGCGCCCATGCCCGTACAATTGAAGCCCTGCCCGTAAAAGGTCGCGCGCAGTTCATGTCCGCCATGAAAACCTTGACCGAAGCGGGAAATATTCATAGCCGGGCTCCTGTAAAATCCTGACTCTGTCAGGATTTTTTTATGGCCATTGCGCGGCTGGCCTGCCCAGTAGGCCCGCTTTTTCCAGCATGATCCCCAGTGAAAGTAGGCGTTCTTCCTGACCGGGCGCTGCGATAAGCTGAATGCCAAGCGGCATGTCGGGTGCTGTTGCATTATGTCCTGTGCAAGCCGGAGGGAGCGGAGCGCTGAGCACGGGCACACCGGCAAGGCTGATGGGCTGGGTAAACAGGCCCAGATTGGCGCGCGCGGGCACGGGTCTACCATCCAGTGTCAGGATCGGATTGGCCTGAAGCGGGGCGGGGCCGGGGGTTGCCGGGGCTATGAGAATGTCATGCTTGTTGAAAATGGCCTGTATTGCCTCACGAAACCATGTGCGGAACCGGTGTGCCTGTATCACCGGCCCTGCCTGTAACAGGGCTCCGGCCAGCAGGCGGTCGCGTGTGGCCGGGTCATAGGCCTGCGGGTTGGTGCGCAGGCGTGGCAGATGCAGGTTGCCGCCCTCGGCAGCGGTCATGAGAAAAGCAGCGGCCCGTGCGCGTTCCACTTCGGGCAGTTCTACCACATGCCGGGTGCCAGATGGTTCATGATACGGGCAATGCCATGTTCAAGCTCGGGAGCAAGATTTTTGGCAAACCACCCACCTAGGCGGGCAACCCGCAGGGTGCCGGTCTGGCTGTCCGCTACTGTTTCGGTCGCGCTGGGTGGGGTTTCTGAGGTCAGGGCAGAAAAGACAAGCCGCAGGTCGGTGGCATTGCGTGTAAACGGCCCGATCGTGTCGAGGCTGGCGGCAAAGGGATAAACTCCGTCGAGCGGCAGCCGTCCATAAGTGGGGCGCAGTCCCCACACGCCGCACAGAGAGGCAGGAACCCGGATGGAACCATTCGTGTCCGAACCAAGGGAGAAAGGCAGCAGACCCGCCGCGACACTGGCAGCCGAACCGCCCGAGGAGCCGCCCGCCAGTCTGGCTGGGTCATGCGGGTTGGCGGTGCGGCCGTAATGGGCGTTTTCGGTTACAAACCCGTAGGCGAATTCATCCATGTTCAGTGTTGCGACAGGAATGGCCCCAGCCCGGATCAGCCGGGTAATGACCAGCGCATCCTGTGTGGCGGGCGGTGTATCCGCCAGCGCCATGGACCCTGCGGTGGTGGTCATGCCTTCCAGATCGAAAAGATCCTTCACCCCGAACGGCACACCAGCCAGTGGGCCGGGTGTGCCCCCGGCATCTAGATAGGCGTCCTGTGCCGCCGCAGCATTCATGGCGCGTGTTGCCAGAACGTTTGTTACGGCATTCAGGCCATTGTCCCGCCGGGTGATGTCTTCCATGGTTGTTCGGATAATGTCGCTTACCCGCGCTTTTCCAGCGCGCACTCTCTCTGCCAGTGTCTGCACGCCCGCTGTCATGGCACATATCCAAAAGCGGGTGCGCAATGGTCCGAAAGAGGGAAGTCTTCAATCAGATCAGAATAATGCTGGAGGATGCGCATATTTTGCACAATGCCTGGCAGGTGGTCGGTAGCGAGTTCAAGCCTTGCCAGCCGGGCCAGTGCCTGCACGTCTTCCTCACTCGGGAAAGGTGCTGATGTGCTCATGAAAAGACGCCTCCTGCTATACTGCCGATCCATTCGCCCCGGCGTAAGGGGGCGGTTTTTTTTTGTGTCTGTTTACAGGTCCAGCACCAGTGTGCCTGAGCGTGCCCGGCTTACACACAGCATGATGGTGCGGCGCTGGTCATGCTCGTTTGGTGTGCGTACGCTGTCGCGGTGCAGGGGATCGCCTTCCAGCAGGCGCACTTCGCATGCACCGCACAGTCCTTCCTCGCAGGAATATTCGATATCGACCCCGGCATCCGTCAGGGCTTCGAGAATGGACTGATCCTTGCCAACAGCAATGGTGGTGCCGCTGCGTGCCAGCCTGACACTGAACCCCTCATCCGCCGCTATAGGCATGGCGGCACTGTCAGCCTCAAAACGTTCGATATGGACTGTGCTGGGGGCACGGTCTTGTGTCAGAGCCGTAAACTCGGCCAGCATCCGTGTGGGGCCGCAGCAGTAGAGGTCAGCTTGCGGTCCATGTTCGGCTATGATTGCGGCCATTGAGGTGACACGGCCACCGCATGCATGGATATGCAGCCCCGGCCTGCCGGAAAGCTGCGCATGCAGGAATGTTTCCTCCACCGAGCGGGCCCAGTAATGCAAGCAGACCGTGTGGCCACCAGCCACCAGCGCATCATACATGCACAAAAGGGCCGTAACCCCGATCCCGCCTGCCAGCAGCACGGTATCGGTCGCCCCTTCGCGCAGGCCAAAATTGTTTCTGGGCGTGCCAATTCGGATGGTATCGCCCACGCTGAGCGTATCATGCAGCCATTGCGAAGCCCCACGCCCGTCCCGCACGGCCTTGATGGCGATGGTATAGGGAGCGGATGACAGCAGAGAGTATTGTCGGCTCCGGCCATCGGGCAGGTGTACGTCGATATGGGCCCCCGGTGTTGCCGGGGGCAGGGGGGTGCCATCCTCGGCCTGCAGGGTCAGCAGGCAGATGTCCCGCCCGGCAACCTGCCGGGCGGTAATGATGGCCAGCCGGGTGGAGAGGGCCGAACCTTCAGAAGACACCGTAGGTAATTCCCATGGTCTGGATCCATTTGCGGTATTTCTGCCCCAGCAGGTCGCTGCGGTGGTGCAGTTCCAGCCGCAGATCAACCGGGATACGTTCGGGGCGCTGTGTATCGACAATGCCCGCATCCTGCGCATAGACAATGTCCTGACGGCGGCGGACATCCTCAACCGTCGGTTGCGGGTTGAAGTTCATGGCGCAGCAGATCCGCACGATGCTGGTCTGCTGATCGACCATCTGCGTGGTCAGGAACGTGCAGAAGCGGTCATCCTCATTGCCCAGATGCTGGTCTTCGGGGTTCTGGATAACCAGACGTTTTTTGAAATACGCCACAAGCGGGCGAAAGCATTTGTAAGCGTAATAGGCAATGACCGGAATCTGGCGCGGGTCGCCATAAGGCTGGGTTACGCGTACCTCGCTGGTGACCAGCCTTCCTCTGTCAGTTCCACATCATAGGGGGCGATGGGGTCGGGGTTGTCGTAAATGCCGTTTACCCCGGCATGCACAAACGGAAAATGGCTGGGGTCCATGAAGTTTTCGACCGCGCGATACCCGGAGCGGAAGGTATAGGGGCCGCAATGCACCTTCTGGTAGCTGGCGTCGTCCCATTCGGGAAAAATGGGAATGTCCTTTTCCGGGGTGCCGGTGCTGACCCAGATAAAACCGTACCGTTCCTTGACGGGGTGGGTAATGGCTCGGGCCTTTTTCATGGGGGGCTCGTTGGGGGCTGCGGGAATAAGCACGCAACTCCCCTGATCGTTATAGCGCCAGCCATGATAGGGGCAGACAACGGTATCGCGCTCGATACACCCTTTGGACAGGCGTGCGCCACGGTGGATGCACAGATCGTCCCATGCGTGCACATCGCCCGAGGCGGAGCGCCAGAGCACCAGATCGCGTTCCATAAGGGTTACGGGCAGCAGCTTGCCCTGTTCCAGATCAGTGGAATAGGCAACAACGTGCCAGTCGTTCAGCAGGGCGGAATCCGTGCACCCTTCCAGTTCGGACAGGATGGTTTTGACAGACATGCAATGTCTCCATGGCTAGGGGGGCGTGCCGTTTTTATATCAGTATACTGATTATTTTTGCCGTGCAAGACCATTCTGATGCCAGAACAAAAACGCCAAGCCGTCATACATGGCTGAGCGGGTATCCGGGCCTGTGCGTTTTTTTTGCGTTTTTTTGCCCGGTGTTGACGGCGCAAGCGGGTCTGGGGCACCAAGGGCGGGCGTTTTCGGTATCGCGCAGGGGTGATCCCGGCTGTTACAGGGGCATAAAGGACGCATGGCAAGCGCTGTTGATATTCGTCGCGCGCGTATTCTTGAACTGGTTAACCAGCGTGGATATCTGAGCAGCGAGGAACTGGCCCGTGTGCTTGATGTTACGGTGCAGACAGTCCGGCGCGATGTAAACTGCATGGATGCCCAAGGGTGGCTGACCCGGCATCATGGTGGGGCCAGCCCGCTCTCGCAGGCCGAGAATATCGATTATTCCGACCGCCAGATCCTGCATCTGCGCGAAAAGGAAGCCATAGGCCGCGAGGCCGCCCGCGCCATACCGGATGGAGCCTCGCTATTCATCAATATCGGCACCACCACCGAGGCCTTTGCCCGTAGCCTGCGTGGGCACAGGGCGCTGCGGGTCATAACCAACAATATCCATGTCGCCAGTCTTCTGGCCCCAGCTCCCGATTGTAGCCTGATTATTGCAGGCGGCAGCGTGCGCCTGCGCGATGGCGGGATTGTCGGCCCGGCGGCAGCCGCCATGATCGAGCAGTACCGCGCCGATTTCGGGGTGATCGGGATAAGCGGGATTGATGAGGATGGCACGCTGCTGGATTTCGATGCGGATGAAATCAACGCGGCCCAGGCGATCCTGCGCAATGCGCGTACGGTGTTTCTGCTGGCGGATCACACCAAGTTCCACCGCAGGCCCATGGCGCGTGTGGGGCATATTGCGCAGGTCAGCGCGTTTTATACTGACCAGCCACCCCCGGCGGGAATCCGCACCATCCTGCAGGAGAACAATGTGCGGTTGCACGTCGTTTCCAGCGATGGAACGGGCCAGACTGGGTAGTTTTTTTCGTAAACGAACACGTTTGCGCGGAGTCTGGTGTGGGCTTGCGCGAAAATCTTGCTTTTTGTTTTCGTTTTCGAATAAGCTGTGGACAATTTCGTTTTGATGGAACCAGCCCGGATCATGTCACAGACTGTATCAACCAACGTCCCTTATGACCTGCTCGTTGTCGGCGGTGGGGTAAACGGCGCGGGTATCGCACGCGATGCGACCGGGCGCGGTGCCTCTGTTCTGCTGGTGGAGCAGGATGATCTGGCCAGCTATACCTCATCGGCCAGCACAAAGCTGGTGCATGGTGGCCTGAGGTATCTGGAATATTATGAATTCCGGCTGGTGCGTGAAGCGCTCATGGAGCGTGAGCGCCTGCTGAAAATCGCACCGCACATTATCTGGCCCATGCGCTTTGTGCTACCGCATTCCAAGCTGGTGCGTCCGGCATGGATGCTCCGGGCCGGGCTGTTCCTTTACGATCATCTGGCGTCCAACATGACGCTCCCCAAGTCGCACGGGGTGGATTTCCGGGTGCATTCATCCGGCCGGGCGCTCAAGCCGGAATACACCAAGGGCTTTATCTATTCCGATGGTTGGGTGCAGGACAGCCGTCTGGTTGTGCTCAACGCCATTGACGCGGCGCAGCGCGGTGCGGACATCCGTACCCGCACCCGGCTTATTGCCGCCAGCCGTGTAGATGGCGTGTGGGAAGCCACGCTGGAAGACCGCGCCACGGGTGCGCACACCACCGTGCGGGCGCGGGCTATGGTCAACGCGGCCGGGCCTTGGGTGGCGCGGCTGCTGGCAGATACGCTCAAGGTGCCCAATTCCAAGTCTGTCCGTCTGGTCAAGGGCAGCCACATTATTGTGCCGCGTGTCTTTGAAGGCCCGCAGGCCTATATTTTCCAGAACCCGGACAAGCGTATCGTTTTTGCCATTCCCTACGAGCAGGACTTCACCCTGATCGGCACCACCGATATTCCGTGGGAGCAGGAACCGGGCAAGGTTGCCATTGCCCCGGAAGAAATCAGCTATCTGTGCGAAAGCGTAAACCGGTATTTCCGCACCACGGTCAGCGAGTCCGATGTGGTCTGGAGCTACGCGGGCCTGCGTCCTCTGTATGATGATGCCTCAGCCAATGCCTCGGCAGTTACGCGCGATTACGTGCTGGATCTGGATACGCAGGGTGGCGCACCGCTGCTGTCCATTTTTGGTGGCAAGATCACGACATACCGCAAGCTGGCCGAGCACGCGCTGGAAAAGCTGGCGCCGGTTCTGCCTGCCGTGTCTGGCCAGAGCTGGACTGCGAATGAGGTTCTGCCCGGTGGCGACATTGGCGAAGGTGGGTTTGGTGGCGCACTGGACCGGCTGAACCACGCGGCTCCGTGGCTGCCCGAAGGTCTTGCCTGGCGTCTGATGCGTAATTATGGCAGTCGGGCGTACGAGATTATTGGCAATGCGACATCTCTGGATGAGATGGGCTTGCTGGCGGGGAGTGATCTGGGTACACGCGAGATCGATTATCTGATAACCCATGAATGGGCCCGCACAGCGGAGGATGTTCTGTGGCGGCGTAGCAAGCTGGGCCTGCATCTGGATGAAGAAGCCAAAGCCGGAGTGGAAGCCTATATGCGGCAGAAGCTCGGGTAAAACCGGCCAGACCGCCTGAGCCCTTTCCTGAAAAACAAGAATAAAAAAAGAGGAAAGACATGAACAAAACCAGATTTACCCTGCTGGGTGAATTGATCTCCGAATGGCTGGCCACGCTGATTATCGTCATGATTGGCGATTCCGCCGTGGCCATGTACGCGCTGTATGACCCCAGCCCGTACAAGCTTTCCTACTGGGGGCTGGCCATTACGTGGGGGCTTGGCGTTACCATCGCCATTTATGTGACTGGCGCTGTTTCTGGCACGCATGCCAACCCGGCAGTTACACTCGCACTAGCCTGTTACCGTGGCTTTTCATGGAAAAAAGTCGTGCCGTACTGGGCAGCCCAGATTCTGGGGGGCTTTGCCGGTGCCGCATTGGTTTATGCGCTGTATGGGCCGGTGATCGTGCATTTCGCACAGGTGCACCAACTCGATTTTGTTCATGATGGTGCTGCTGGCGGCGTGTTCTTCACCATGCCGGGCGAGGCGATAACGCCCCTGCATGCCCTGACTGACGAGATCATTCTCACGGCGTTTCTGGTGCTCGGCATTTTCGCCATCACCTGTGAATATAATACGGTAGCTCCGCAGGCCAATTCCGGCGCGCTGATCATTGGCCTTCTGGTGGCCATTATCGGGGCGGCGTCCGGCAATCTGGAAGGCTGGGCGCTTAATCCGGCGCGTGACTTCGGGCCGCGCCTGTTCTGCTATGTTGCCGGCTGGGGGGCTTCCGCCTGCCGGGACCTCAAAACTACTGGTGGGTGCCCATTGTCGGGCCACTATGCGGCGGGCTTGTCGGTGCCACGCTGTATCAGTGCCTGCTGCGCCCATTCATGCCCGCAAAATCAGCCAGTTCCGCTTTTTCGGCTGACTGAGCGTTCGACCCGGAAGGACTATTCCACATGAGCATGCAAGACTGTGTCCTGGCCATTGATCAGGGAACGACCTCAACCCGTAGTATCGTCTTTGACCGGAATGCGCAGGAACTGGCGGCGGCACGGCAGGAATTTCCCCAGCATTATCCGAATGCCGGATGGGTGGAGCATTGCCCGGAAGATATCTGGCGCGATGTGCTGAATACGGCCCGCGAAGCCCTTGAAAAAAGCGGTGCGCGCGACCGGGTGGCGGGTATTGGTATTACCAACCAGCGCGAAACCATCGTGGTATGGGAGCGCGCTACGGGTAAACCGATCCACCGCGCCATTGTCTGGCAGGACCGCCGCACGGCCACAATTTGCCAGAAACTGCGTGAGGACGGGGCTGAAAATCTGGTGCGTGAGCGCACCGGCCTGCTGCTGGACCCGTATTTTTCGGCCACCAAGCTCGCATGGATACTCGACAATGTTGAGGGCGCACGCGCTCGTGCCGAAAAGGGTGAACTAGCCTTTGGCACGATCGACTCCTTCATTCTGTGGCGGCTGACGGGTGGAAAGGTGCATGCAACAGATGCCACCAACGCCGCGCGCACATCGCTGTTCGATATTCATCGCCAGATCTGGGACGAGGAGCTTTTGCGCCTGTTCCGTATTCCTGCGGCCCTGCTGCCCGAAGTCAAGGACAGCAGCACCCTGTATGGCGAGACTGATCCGGCTCTGTTCGGGCGGGCCATTCCCATTGCCGGTATCGCGGGCGACCAGCAGGCCGCTGTGGTGGGGCAGGCGTGTTTTACGCCCGGTATGGCCAAGGCCACGTATGGCACCGGCTGCTTTGTTCTGCTCAATACGGGCGACAAGCCGGTTATCTCGAGCAACCGGATGCTGACCACCATTGCCTACCGGCTGAATGGCAAAGCTACCTACGCGCTTGAAGGCTCCATTTTTGTGGCTGGTGCGGCCATCAAATGGCTGCGTGACGGGTTGCACCTGATTACCCATGCCTCCCAGACCGACGACATGGCTACTCGCGTGCCCCATAGCCACGGTGTGTATATGGTGCCCGGTTTCGTGGGGCTGGGTGCTCCGCACTGGGACCCGGACGCCCGTGGGCTGATCTGCGGGCTGACGCTGGATGCGACAGCAGCGCATATTGCCCGTGCCGCGTTGGAATCCGTAGCGTTTCAGACCCTCGATCTGGTTACGGCCATGCAGCAGGATGGCGCTGTTGCGGCCGAGAGCATTCGCGTGGATGGCGGGATGTCGGCCAATGACTGGTACTGCCAGTTTTTGGCCGATATGCTTCAGGCCAAGGTCGAGCGCCCGCTTAATGTGGAAACCACAGCCATGGGGGCGGGTTTTCTGGCCGGTATGGCAACAGGTATCTGGGAAAACGAAGAGACTGTCGCCACGGAATGGGCCAGAGGCTCCCTGTTTGAACCCAAGATGGAACAGGGGCAGCGCCGCACCATGATTGCCGGATGGCATGAAGCGGTCAAACGCACGCTCAGCACTTATCCCGCAGGCTGAGTGCAGCCTTGCAAACTCACCCCGGCGCCTAAACTGCCGGGGTGAGTTTATTTATAAAAACCCTCAGATTATCTCAGTGTTGTTTCGGTTTTTCCAGTAGGCCGTTCGGGCGGTAAAGGTTTTGCCATTAGCCGTGCCAGCGGGCTGAATATCTGCGGACACCACCCCAGTAGCAAGGCTACGGTGCAGGCGCAGAGCGAGAGTAGCCCGGCCCAGAGCAGCCCCCCGAACCCACTATTTTCATGCTTAATCGCGCCAGTCAGGGCGAATAGCAGCAGGGCTGTGGCCACGAGCCGGATCAGCCGTGCCCGCTGGGTGGAGAGTTCTGCCGTGCCTGTCGCGCGGCGGTGGGTGAACTGTGTCAGGGCCAGCAGGGCAAAGGCCATGAACAGGCATAGGCCAAGAGGCAGGTAGAACAGGTAGGCGGCCATTATGTGGTTTTCCCGGCAGGCTGGCGGGGTGCGGTGGTGGCGTTCTGTTTCCTGCGCGCCAGTCTGATGGCTGTCAGCAAAGCCAGCGCACTGCCCGCAAGCAATACCAGATCCATGCCGCCAACAGGCCAAAGATAGCGGTGGGAGAGTGTATGAAGCGGGTGATCTCCCGTTGTCAGCCAGTTCAGTACTGCGGCCAAAGCTGCCAGAATGCTGATGGCTGCACTTTGGCTAACCCATATCCCGCGTGGCCAGAACCACCCGTGCAAAAAAGTGGCAAGCCAGACAAGGTAAAAGCACCAGACTTCCAGCGCGGCCCGTTCAACCCCCAGAATATGTGCGCCGGGTAGCAGAAGGCGGTTACTGATGAAAAAAGCCAGTGTTGCAATAATAATGCCGGTAATCGAACCTGCACTTAGTCCTTCCACCAACCTGAAACCGAATGTGCCCGCCTGTCTGGCGCGGCGGGATTCCTGCCAGAACAGATAACCCGTAGCGATCATGCAGCAGCTACCAAGCCCCAGCACGAAATACAGCCAGCGCAGTACCCAGTGATGGAAATGGATGAAATGCAGGCCGCTTAGAAAGCGCTGGGCACGTATGATCGGGCGGGGTGCGGGCGGGTGCGACAGCAGTTCGCCGGTTGTGCTGCTGAAAGCCACCACATCCCTGTTCATGACAACCTGTTGTTCGGTGCTCCGAAAGAACGCGATGCGGCCGGTTGTTTTGCCGGGATTGAACACCAGTACGGTCTCGGGCCTGTCACCTCCCCATAGAGCATTGGCCTGTTTGAATGTTTCATCTAGCGAGACGACAGGCGCACCGGGCTGTCCGGGCTTGGTGTTGAGGAACGACAGGCTATTGGCCTCGTAAAAATATCCGCGCGGGGAGGGATAAAGTGTTTTGATGCCGGTGGGGAAAAACGTTGCCCCCAGAATGGTCAGGCCCGAAAAGGTCAGGATGATATGGAATGGCAACCCCAGCACACCGGAGAGATTGTGCAGGTCTAGCAATAGCCGCCGGGACTGCTTGCGCGGACGGAAGGTAAAAAACTCCGCAAAAATCTTGCGGTGAATGATAACTCCGCTCACGCACAGAACCAGCATGGCCATGGAGGCCAGCCCCACCAGCCACTCTCCCAAATTCATCAGCTTGATGTGCAGCGTGTAATGAAAGGGGAAAATAAACCCGCTGGCTCCAAGGGTGCCTGTATCAGGCAGCACATGCCCCGATACCGGGTCGATATCGTGGCTGACAGCCCCGCTTTTGCTGCGGTAATGCACGCTTGCAACCGACTGGCGATCATTGGGTAGTTCCACATTCCAGAAAGGTGCTCGCGCCGCAATGGCCTCGTTCAGCGATGGGCGGAAACTCTCCAGAGGGAGTGCCTGCGCCGCTGGGGGCAGGCGTGTGGCGGGTTTCATCCACTGGTCTATCTCGATATCGAAAACCGAGAGTGTTCCCATCCAGAAAATGGCAAACAGAATGCAGCCCAGCACCACACCGGACCATGTGTGCAGCCAGCCCATGGCGCGGCGGAAATCGGGTTCCATGTCAGTGCCCCTGCGAGAAAAAGAAGGGCGCGATGTGTCCGGCCACGATCAGCGCGCAGAACACCACAAAAGGATTCCCGATCCTGCGTGCGCCAAAAACCCACAGGATGAGGCAGGGATACAGGAGAAAAGCCAGCATCATACTGAGTGTTGTGGCCTCTACCCGCGGTAGACCGCAGGCGATCATCAGAAAGGCGAATAGGACGAAAGATGCGGATGTAGCCCAGTATCCGCCCCCCAGAGTCAGTATGATGCGTCCGGTTGTTTTCAGCCCTGATTGCGCCATCAGAAGTCCGCCGTTACCCCGAAGCGGAACGTACGTGGCGCACTGAGAGAAAGGTAGTTGTAACCACCCGAGTTCCAGTAGCGTTCGTTGGTGACATTATCGACATTGAGCATGAAGGTCAGCTTTCCCTCCTGCGAGGCAGGGTTTTTCATGGAATAGCGCGCACCCATGTCCAGCCTGACCCAGCCGGGAATACGCCTGCGGTTAGAGGTGCTGTTTTCGATATATTCAAAGGCCGTGTACATGACATCTGCCGTCACAGCGAGGTTTTTCACAAACGGGATATCGTAATCCAGCCCCATGTTGAAGTTAACCGGTGCGGTATTGGGGGCACGCTGGCCATCATAAGCACCTCCTTGGGTTTTCTTCATGCGGGCGTCAATCAGCATCACACCGCCCGTGGCCCGTAATCCGTGAACGATTTCGCCCGCAATATTGAGTTCCAGTCCCCGGTTGCGCTGCTCACCATTTTCAGACTGGATGTTGGTTTTGACATCATAGGTGAGGCTGGGCTGGGTGATCTGGAAGACATCAAAGCTGACAATGAATTTTTTCAGGTCTGCTTTTATGCCCACTTCATACTGCGTGGATTTGTAGGGTGCGAAAACCTGTCCCGCATTGGCATAGTTGGAGGCAACAGTGCCGCCCTGCTGAAGGCCCTGAATCCAGTTGCCATAAATGGAAACATTCTTAAGAGGCTTGAATACGGC
>NZ_BAIN01000018.1 GCF_000613285.1 Acetobacter papayae JCM 25143
CCGCCAGCACCACCGCGCGCGCTGCCATGGGCGGGCTGCTCGGCTGCCTGTTCATTGCCGCCCTGCTGGCTGGTTCCGCTGCTCCGGGGCGCATACTTGCCGCCTTCATTCCCGGCCGGGATGACCCGGATGTGCCGCTGCCACATATCGAAGCGTGGATTACCCCCCCTCCTACGCACCGGACGCCCCGGTTTTTCTTGGCGTAAACCAGAACCCCGCCAACCCGCCGCGCATTGCACAGGCTGCACGGCTGAGCGTGGTTGTATCCGGCATGGCCTCCGCCCCCACCCTGAGCGGCCTGCATGGCGCAGTGCTGGGCAGCCAGAGCGTGCAGACGCTTGACGCCCATAGCTGGAAACTGAGTGCTACAATCGAACAGGGTGGTGTCATCCGCCTGCGCGGGCGTGGACGCACCCTAGCCCTGTGGCCACTGACCGTCCTGCCCGATGCAACCCCCAAGGTGGAATGGGGCGAATCCCCCGGCCCTCTGGCGGGCGGATGGCGCACACGCCTGCCCTATCAGGCCAGCCACGCCTATGGTCTGTCTGAACTGAGCGTTATCCTGCACGCTGCCCACCCAGCACGGGGCGCTGATACCGCGCGCACGCTCACACTGCCCGTACCCCTGACCGGACACCCACGCAGCGTGCGCGGCGCACTGACACCCGACCTGTCGGAAGACCCCTGGGCAGGCAGTGAAGTCGCGGGCCAGCTTGTCGCTCGCTCCATCAGTAATCAGACTGGTGAAAGCCGCACCGTTACCTTCAAGCTCGGGGCACGCACCTTCCACTCCCCTCTGGCGCGGGCCGTGCTTGATGTGCGCAGGCGTCTCGCCCTTGGGCAGGAAACCGCTGCTGATGCCGCAGGCGACCTTGACGCGCTGGCCGATGCCCCCGGCCCCATCCAGAATATCACGGCCCTTTCGCTGAACCTCGCAGCCATTGTAGCCCTGCTGGACAACCCGCATGAAGACCCGCGCACGGCGCAGGATGGTGCCACCAATCTGCTATGGGATCTGGCACTCGATATAGAAGACCGCCGTTCGGGCGATACAGCCAGCGCACAGGCCTCGCTTGACGTGCGAGCCGCACAGGCCGCAGTGGCCCAGCAACTCGCCCGCCTGCACGCTCCCCACCCGGCAGACAAACAGGACGGCGCACAAAACGGCGATGGGCAGGCTGAACTGGAAGAGCGGCTAAAAACCCTTTCCGATGCCATTAGCCGCAAAATGCAGGCTTTGGCCGACAATGCCCTGCGCAACCACACCGCCATACCCGACCTGCCCGGCCTGACCGCCGCGGGTAACAAGGCATTCTCGCACCTGATGCAGCAGTTGCAGTCCGATGCCGCCAACGGCCATGCCGAAGATGCCATGAAGCGCCTGCAGGATATGGCAGACGCTACCGAACGCATGCGCAACGCCACCCCGCAGGATCTGGCCGCCATGGCCCAACAGATGGTGGCGCGCCAGCAGGCGCATGAGCAGATGGCAGCCCTCAAGGACGTAACAAACCGCCAGCTTTCGCTGCTGGATCATGCGCAGGCGCGACTTGAAGGACCAAAACGCGCACCCGCCCCCCCGCAGGATGACGGAACCGATGGCGATGCGCAGGAAGATGGCGCGCCGCTTGACCTCGCGCATATGCCCACATCCGAACTGCTCCGCCGGCTGGGCCTGCCAACCCCACCCGGCGCGGATGATAACCACCCCTTCCCTGACACTCCTTCCGGTCATGAACCGTCCAGCACACCGCCAGACCCGGCACTGGCCGAAGCGCAGGCCGCTGCCCGCCGGACAGAACGCGGCACGCAGCACGCTCTGGAACGCGCGGTGGAAGAACTGCAGAACGAAATTCACGACCTGACCAGTAAAAGCCCCGAGGCGCTGGGGGAAGCCCGCACACAAATGCGCGCCGCACGCAAGGCGCTGGCTGACGGCAACGACGCCGATGCCGCCAGCGCCGAACAGAAAGCCCTCGATGCCCTCCGCCAAGGCCGCCAGCAGATGCAGGAAGCTATGAAGGCAGCCATAACAACAATGCGCCAAGCTTCCTGCCCTCCTTTGGCGGTCAGTCCGAAGGGGGCAGCCCCGGCCAGCAGGGCCAGAGCGCGCAGGGTGAAAACGGCGAAGGCACCCCTACGGATACCGATGACGGCGCGGATGATCAGGACAGCACAAACGACCAGCGTGACCCGCTGGGCCGCAAGCTGGGCGAAGGTCAGGATCAAGCCCCCGATGACGGCAGCACCCATGTGCCCGACACGGTAACACGCCAGCGCGCGCGCGAAATCGAGCAGGAACTGCGCCGCCGCGATTCCGATAGAACACGCCCTCCTCAGGAACTGGAATATCTGGACCGGTTGCTCAAACCGTTCTGATAAAATCGTTCTGATGCAGGCCCGATGGCCAGGGCACACACGCAATGTAAAAGGACACCCATGGCGCGTTTTCTGGTTACAGGGGGGGCTGGCTATGTCGGCAGCCATGTGGTGCTGGCCCTGCTGGATGATGGTCATGACGTAACCGTGCTGGACAGCCTGCGCACAGGACACCGGCAGGCCGTACCCCCGGCAGCAACCTTCGTTCAGGAGGATCTGGCCGATGCCGCCTGCCTTGAGCGGGTGCTCTCCTCCGGCCCATGGGATGCCGTGCTACATTTTGCCGCTCTGTCGCTGGTGGGCGAAAGTATGCAGAACCCCCTGCTGTACATGCAGGCCAATGCGGGCTGCGGCTTCGCCCTGATTGATGCCTGTGTCCGCCATGGCGTAAAGCGCTTTGTGTTTTCCTCCACCGCCAATCTGTTTGGCTCGGCAGGGAAAGCGCTTATTGACGAAGACACCCCCATCGACCCCGGCTCCCCCTATGGTGAGAGCAAATACATGGTTGAACGCGCCCTGCACTGGGCTGACAGAATTCACGGGCTGAAAAGTGCCTGCCTGCGCTACTTCAACGCCGCTGGGGCCGACCCCGCAGGCCGCGCGGGAGAGGACCACAAGCCTGAAACTCACCTCATTCCGCTAACTATTGATGCCGCTCTAGGCCGCCGCGCCGCACTCAGCCTGTTTGGCACGGACTACCCCACGCCCGACGGCACCTGTGTGCGTGACTATGTGCATGTAACAGATCTGGCCCGCGCGCATCTGGCGGTACTGCCCCTTCTGAATGAGCGAAGCGTGGTGTTTAATATCGGCACCGGTCGTGGACACTCAAACCGCGAAATTATCGACGCCGTAGAGCGGGTTAGCGGACATCCGGTTCCATGGCACGCCGCACCACGCCGGGAGGGAGACCCGGCAAGCCTTGTTGCCAGTCCCGCACGGCTGATGGCCGCAACAGGCTGGGCGCCAGAGTTCACGCGGATCGATCAGATTGTGGAAACCGCCTTCCTGTGGCGCCAGGCCAACCCGGACGGCTATACCAGTCAGTAACCTGGCATACAGGAGACCCCGCTATGTTCGCCATGCGCCTGCACGCCCATCATACGCCCCTGCAATGGGAGGAATTGCCCGACCCCATACCGGGCGCGGGTGAAATCCGGGTTAAGGTTCTCGCCTGTGGCGTGTGCCGCACGGACCTGCATGTGGTTGATGGCGAACTGCCTCACCCCACGCTGCCCATTATTCCGGGGCATGAAATCGTGGGCCGGATCGACCAGCTTGGCCCGGGTGTGGAGGGGCTTTCCATTGGGCAGCGTGTGGGTATTCCGTGGCTGGGGCATACCTGTGGGCATTGCCCCTACTGCGCCAGTCACCACGAAAACCTGTGCGACGCCCCTGAATTTACTGGTTTCACCCGCAATGGTGGCTACGCCACGCTGGCCGTAGCCGATGCTCGCTTCGCCTTTCCTCTGGGGGATAGTGGTTCCGATGTGGAGCTTGCTCCCCTGCTCTGCGCGGGGCTGATCGGCTGGCGTGCTTTGGGTAAGGCGGGCGATGCTAAAACAATCGGGCTTTATGGCTTTGGGGCCGCCGCGCATATTCTTGCTCAGGTGCTGACATGGCAGAAACGCCCGTTTTACGCCTTTACCCGCACGGGTGATACGAAAACACAGGACTTTGCCCGCTCGCTGGGCGCGCAATGGGCAGGTGGTTCGGATGAACTACCCCCCACGCCACTGGATGCCACCATTATCTTCGCCCCTGATGGCGGGTTGGTACCAGCCGCACTCAAGGCCGTTCGCAAGGGTGGTCGTGTTGTGTGTGCGGGTATTCACATGAGCACCATTCCCGCTTTTTCCTACGATATCCTGTGGGAAGAGCGTGAAATTGTGTCCGTCGCCAATCTGACGCGTGAGGATGGGCTGGAATTTCTCTCACTGGCACCACGGATCGGTATCCGCGCCACAACGACACCCTATGCTCTAAAAGACGCTAACACCGCGCTGGATGACCTGCGCCACGGCCGTTTTGATGGCGCGGCCGTGCTGGTGCCCTGAACCGCGGCCTACAATGCCACGCAGGCTGTGCCGTGGCGAAGGGGTTTGAATCGGGCTCAAACGGGCTGTTTTCTACGTCACAGGCAGCCAGAATAGCGCTGAGCAAACCGGGAAAGCGGGTATCGAGTTCCTGCTCACGCAGGCTGTTCATGTGGGTGACCCCCACAACCTCTGTCCGCACCAATCCCGCCGCACGCAGTACCGCGAAATGATGCGAAACCGAGGATTTTGGCCGCCCCCCCTGCAACGGCGCGCAGGCTGGGGCTGCAAGGCAGCCAGACGCCGGACAATGGACAGGCGGAACGGATCTGACAGGGCGTGCAGAATCTGGGTTACGGTAAAATCCGCAGCGCAGGGGTGATCATACTGTTTCATCTATGGGCCTATCGTTTATCCACTTGCCTAAACCAATAGTTCCATTAATATCGAACTATTGGCCCCGCACGGCCTGATCCTGGAGGAATCCCTCATGCCTAACTTGTTCGACTCCTACTCACTCAAGGGTAGCACACTCCGTAACCGGATTGCAGTCGGCCCCATGTGCCAGTACATGGCGCAGGACGGCGTACCCAACGACTGGCACAGCACGCATTACACCTCCCTCGCACGGGGCGGGGCTGGACTGGTGACCATTGAGGCCACGGCGGTTTCTCCCGAAGGGCGCATCACCCCCAACTGCCTTGGCCTTTGGAACGACACGCAGGCAGAAGCCTTTGCCCCCATTGTTGCCGCCATGCACAAGGCCGGGACCGTGCCGGGTATCCAGATCGCGCATGCCGGGCGCAAGGCCAGCGCCAACATACCGTGGGAAGGCGATAACCATATCGCGGCTGATGACCCGCGTGGCTGGCAGCCCATTGGCCCTTCAGCCATCGCTTTTGGCGCCCATCTGGACCGCGTGCCGCAGGCCATGACGCTGGAAGACATTGCTCGTGTGCAGGCTGATTTTGTCCGTGCAGCCGAACGGGCCCGTGACCTCGGCTTTGGCTGGCTGATGCTCCATTTCGCCCATGGCTATCTGGCGCAGAGCTTCTGGTCCGCCCATTCCAACCAGCGGACAGATGCCTATGGCGGCAGCGTTGCCAACCGTGGGCGCTTCCTGCTCGAAACCCTGCGCGCCGTCCGTGCCGTATGGCCGGAAGATCGCCCGCTCTGCGCGCGTTTTGGCATTATCGAGTTTGATGGGCAGGATGAGGAAACCCTGAGCAACTCGATCGACCTTATGCGGCAGATGAAAGCCGAAGGGCTGGATTTCATCGAAGTCAGCATCGGGTTTTCCACCCCGGATGCCAACATTCCGTGGGGGCCTGCCTTCATGGCGCCATATGCCCACCGCACCCGGCAGGAAACCGGGCTGCCTGTCAGCACATCATGGTATATCAGCGAAGGCCGTCAGGCAGATGCCCTGATCCGCAACGATATTCTGGATATCGCCACGATGGGTCGCCCTTTCCTGGCCAACCCACACTGGCCAAATGAGGCAGCACGCATTCTGCACGCCAAGAATGCCGGGGATGTTCTGCCGCCTTCCTACGCTTACTGGCTGAGCCGCTACCAGTAACGCGCGGCTTTAAAGCCCCCTAAAAAACCATAACGGCGCGGCTCCCTGCCGCGCCGTTTCTGTATCCGCACTACCTGCCTTACGGCTTGTCTGCCGCCTGCTCTGTCGGCATGCCCACACATTCCTTAGCCGTCGGGAAAGCCCGTGTGCGTACGGCCTGCGCATACTCTGCCGCCGCCTGCTCTATATCAGCGCCCAGCGAAGCAAAGGTTTTGACAAAGCGTGGCGGCGTGGCGGTAATGCCCAGCATGTCATCCACCACTAGCACCTGCCCGTCACAAGCTGGCGATGCGCCGATCCCGATGGTGGGGATGGACAGTTTTTCCGTAATGGCGCGTGACAGCGGCTCCAGAGTGCTTTCGATCACGACCGAGAACGCCCCGGCCTGCTCCACGGCCAGCGCATCGCGCAGAACCTGCTCGGCCTCATCGCCCCGGCCAACGGTGCGAAAGCCACCATGTGCATGCACGGCCTGCGGCTTAAGGCCGATATGGCCCATGACCGGAATGCCCCTTTCCACCAGAAACTGGATGGTTTCGGCCATTTCCTGCCCGCCTTCGAGCTTGACGCCCCCTGCCCCCGTGCGCGCCATGATCTCGGCTGCCGAACGGAAGGCCTGCTGCGGGCTTTCCTGATAGCTGCCAAAGGGCAGGTCCACCACCACACAGGCTTTCTGGCTCCCGCGCACGACAGCCTGACCATGCGCCACCATCATGTCCAGCGACACGGCCAGCGTGGAATCCATGCCATACACCACCATCCCCAGTGAATCGCCCACCAGAAGCATGTCACAATGGGGGTCAAGCAGGCGGGCCATGGGGGCGGTATAGGCTGTCAGCATCACAATGGGCGCGTCCAGCGCTGCGATGGAGCGCGGTGTGTGCCGCCTGACTATCTGCTGTTTGCTCATCGCTCCATCATCCCTTGTTATATCATCCATCAACAACCAGCCGCAGCTTTTGCCCGAAGCACTCCCCCTGTCCACCCCGGTATGACCAAAAAACCGTGTGAACGGGCCATACGGCCCCAGCCAAGCCCCTTAAATCGCAGGAAATAAAAACAATCCGTCATACGGCATTGACAAGGCCACGCTCAGGCTTTAGGTCAGTCTCCACACGATGGAGGGGTGCCCGAGTGGCTAAAGGGGGCGGACTGTAAATCCGCTGGCGTACGCCTACGTTGGTTCGAATCCAACCCCCTCCACCATGTTTCTCCAAAAAACATATTATAAAGTAACTGCATTTCACGCTGCTGTACCTGCACAATGGTAGAGTAACGCGGTATAGGGCTATATTCAAATCGCTCTACGCGTTTGGTTCTTATATGTAAAATGCGCATGGCCTTAGCCGCCAGAGCTGTATTTTTCTCTGCTATGTAAAAAGACACATCGATGACCCAGCTTATTTCTCTTATCGTGCCTTGCTACAATGAAAGCAGGTCAATCGATGTTTTTACCGCAACTATAATGCCTTTTCTTGAATCTATCCCTGACACACGATGGGAAATTATCTGTATCGATGATGGCAGTCAGGATGATACGTTACAAAAAATCACTGCACTGACAAAACAATCTCCCATATTCAGAGCCATTGAACTTTCAAGAAATTTTGGCAAGGAAGCTGCGCTGACAGCAGGACTGGACGCTTCTCGAGGGGATGCCGTCATTCCTATCGACGTAGATTTGCAAGACCCTCCAGAACTGCTTGCCGAAATGGTAGAGGCATGGCGAAAGGGAGCGGAGGTCGTCGTAGCCCGACGCATTGACCGCACTGCAGATTCATTCCTTAAACGTCTGTCAGCCAACGCTTTCTACAAATTCCACAACGCAATCTCGAAAATAAAAATTCCTGAAAACGTGGGCGATTTCCGTCTTATCGACCGAAGCGTTGTCGAAGCCCTGAAGCAGTTTCCGGAACGCCAACGTTTCATGAAAGGTCTGTTTTCATGGGTAGGCTTCCGTACAGTCACAATCGATTACGTTCGCCCTGTCCGTTGCGCGGGTGATTCAAAATTTTCGGCACTATCGCTGTGGAATCTAGCCATGGAAGGCGTGACGAGCTTTTCCACGGTTCCGTTGCGTATCTGGACCTATATCGGCGGGATCGGAGCTGTTCTGGCCCTGCTCTATGGCGGCCTGATCCTGACCCGAACCCTGATCATCGGCAACCCGGTGCCGGGCTACACATCCCTATTCGTCGCTGTAACTTTTTTCGGATCAGTGCAGTTGATCTCTATTGGCCTTCTTGGAGAATATATCGGTCGCATTTATATGGAAACAAAATGCAGACCTACTTATATTATTCGTCGAATCTATGATTCCGAAAATAAAAACACCACAGAAGACCATAAACCCTCAAAAATTTAGATAATAAAACCTATAAATTTACTCCCTTATGTTTATATTATAAAATACTTATGGATCATTGTATTTATATATAATACCCGGAATATTAGGCATAGTTTTTATATTCATCACATCATAAGGTTGCCAGCCATAATAGTTTTGGGGGGCTACAATAATCGAACCTATATTCTGACGCGGCAAAATTTCCAGACTAAAATCAGGATTAGTCCATGGAAAACTCATACTCCATAGCAGTCGCCGCTGTCGGTTATCTGCTGTCTGCAAAACACTTTCCCACGATACCAGTCCCTGCCGGGTTTCCAATACATGCACAATATAATGCCTGAATTCCACCCATTCACGCGTTGCGGCGAGATGCCAGATACTGACACTCACACCAAGAGCACATACCAAACCAGCAACCGGCCTTGCTGTAATTGCTTTTCTGAGGCGAAAACTATCCTTCGTCACCGCATAAAAAATACCCAACGGCACAGTTAATAGAGTTGGATTATGCCGGGCATCAAACTGGGTCAGCGGCATAACAAGAAATGGGAAATAAAATGCTGAAACCGAAGCTACGCACAAAAAAAAGTAAAAATATATAAAAAACCAGCCACCCATATAAAGGCCTGACAATTACCAATAAAATACTAATTGCAGCAACAACACCCAGAATAGCGCATAAATTTACCCCCCAATAACCAGAGAGCCACCCTCGATTATACACCCATTTAAACGCCAAAAAGCTACCCAAGAAGGAGCTTCGCTCTCCGGCATCGACTGGATAAAGAGCATATCCCACTGCAATAGCAGCACTCACCAGCCCGCAAACCGCAACAAACGCCAATATCACCTTATTCCAAAGGCGTGTTTCACGCCTAAAGCGCAGCACACAGACAAACACAAGAAGTGGCCCTAGGAATATCATTCCTTCTTGCAAGCGCAGGCAACCCAACGCAAGAAAAGAAACAATAATTTTATGTATTAGTCCAAAGTTTCCATAAACAATTAATGTAAGCAAAAACCAGAAATATGCTGTAGCAACCAAGCCTTCTGTTACACTAGCGAATTGCGAACTCAAAATAGTCGAAAAATAAATAAAAACAGGAAACACCGCCAGCACCCGGTCTTTCGCTGACATTACCAGACAAGAAGCCAGAATAAAAAGACCGGGCATGATATTGGTAGAAAGACTAAAACCGAGCGCCACATCATACAACGAACGCCTTCCGAGCCACATACCGACAACAATAGGCCACTGCGTTAATATTTGGCTAAATGGCCTTGCAGGCTGCATAATACATAGCCCCTGCTTTTCCGCGATATGGGTAACAAAAAATGCTCCATCCGCATACAAACCGCGCAACATGACGCCCGCATAAACCTGAACACACAATGCAAAAACGGTTGTCAGGACAAGTGCAGCTCCCCCTGAAATTAAACCAAATTTAGGTTTATTTTTCAGCATGTGGTGTAGTGCGTTACAGCACACCCATTCAAACAGATCGTAAACAGCACCACATAAACTCCCGAACGCATTATATTTTGATAAATGCTTGGCCAAATCGGTCAATCTTCTAAAAACAGCCCATTACATCCATCAAGTTTATCTCTTGAGTAAACATCTATACCAACACCATCATGAAGAACATAATGCTGATTTGGTTCACCCAATGATGCGACAAGATCACCGTGCCTTATCCAAGCATGGTTAGGATCCTCGCCATCATGCGTGATGAAAAAAATGCTCTTCCCTCCTGAAAATTCGGAACGATGATACCAACTTTCCTTACTCAGCCACAAATAGGGAGCGAAAGTGCACTCATTTGCAGGTTTTTCATTATGTTTTTCGTCAAATAATTTGAGATTTTTCAGAGCCCTGACGGTCTGATGACCTGCACTGTTAACCGTTGTAACAGACGCATCCCAATATCCAGCATAACCATATTGTAAATTATGCTGCAAAAGAACATAATTTACTTCCCTCGTATCAATCTGATGCCCAAGATGGAAAATATCTACAAAACGTATTTCCTGATTACCCCATACTCTCCATATTCCGAAAACAATAAATCCACTAACAATGCAAGGAACCAAAAAAGCTAACGTATGAATTTTGGGAGCATTACGTGCATACAAAATAATCGAATAAACAAAAAACGGGAAAAAATATCTAACAATATCACTTTTTTTCGACACCAAAATTCGAGAAAAATCCAGCACAAAAATCAATAACAGCACCAATAATCACGACTTGAGAAACTGGGTCACACTCAAAGAAAAACTTCTTCGCTTCTGCATATGTCGAAATTTTTACTTTATAAAACCCAATAATTATTAACAGCGGAATAAGTCTTAAACCAAAAACAAAAACCTGCCCCCATGAGCCAAAAAAATCAGCACCATAAAAATCAAGCAGTGATTTCACCGTATATAGTGCTTTTTCAGGAATTTTTTCGAGCGGAACAAACGATGTAGATAGTTTTGCAGAGGTAAAGCCTCCATGCTGGACAATGCAATACTTTAATATTCCATCAAACAACCAAGCACAAAACACCGACACAAATATAAAATAAAAAGATTTCCTCCCCAACTCACCTTTAAAAAAGCACAACAGTCCCACAAAAAGAAGCGGGCATAAGAAAACAGCAAATCCAAAAAAATCACTAGAAAAAATAAATAATGATACAATAAATAAAACAAAACTACTTAATATATATCTTTTTCCAGAAAATATATTTTGCGCAAATATAAGACCCAAAAGACTTATAGCGATAGTACCAATGTGATACGGTGCATAAACAACATAACTAACAGATGTGCGCAGAAACAGTGGAATAAAACCCATAAAAAGAATAACAGGCAACGCTCGTCGCCAATCCCACTGTTCAGAACTCTTAATAGACAGTAATACTGAAAAGCCTACGGTTGCAGCGAACCAAAACGCGGATAGAATAAAGGGAATATTAGCGTCAGGCCCCAAGAGCCTTACCAAAGCACTCATACCCGCAACATCTATCAGCCAAAAACTGTCAGGGGGTAAATGCCATCCTTGTAAAAATATATTACCTTCAGCCATATCCAATGCCTCAAAATAACAATTAACGACATCAGAATCCAAAAGAAATATACGATTAATAGAAAAAAACGACAGCAACGTTACAATAACCGCTACAATAAAAATAAAAAATTTATTGAAATTAATTGAAATAAACCTCATTTCCCGCCTCTCATTGTAAAATTAATACTTAATTTTATTAAAGTATTAATTTTATAACTCCCCTCCCCCTCAGTGAACATCATTCCTTCTGGGGTAATACATAAATGGCGGCAGTTTAAACCGCCGCCATTTATGTTTTCCAACCATTATATAATCAGATTTACAGAACCCGACCTGCAATGGTTTTGAGTTTTGCAATCAGTTCCGGGTCACGCTTTTCGGGTGCAGTAATCACTGCGTATTCCAGTGAGCGGTCGCAGCCTGCATGGCAATGGGGACGGGCACTGCAGCCAAGGGCCGGGATAACCGCCTTGACCAGCGCCTTGGCCTTGGCCGAATTCGCCTGCATGATTTTAACCACGCTATCCACGCTCACATTATCATGCTCGGTGTGCCAGCAGTCGTAATCCGTCACCATGGCCACGGTTGCGTAGCAGATCTCAGCTTCGCGGGCGAGGCTTGCTTCGGGCATATTGGTCATGCCGATAACGGAGCAACCCCATGTACGGTAGAGTTCGCTTTCCGCACGGGTCGAGAACTGCGGGCCTTCCATAACCAGATACGTGCCGCCCCGCGCCACATCGATACCCAATGCGCGGGCCTGAGCTTCCAGCGTGTCACCCACGCGGTTGCACAGCGGGTCAGCCATGGAAACATGGGCTACGCAGCCTGTATCGAAAAAGCTTTTCTCACGCGCGATCGTACGGTCGATAAACTGGTCGATCACAACAAAAGTGCCCGGCGGCAACTCTTCCTTGAGGGAGCCCACGGCAGACAGCGAGACAATATCCGTCACGCCGGAAATCTTCATCGCGGCAATATTGGCTTTGTAGTTCAGCTTTGTGGGCGGAATAGGGTGGCCCCGGCCATGGCGGGGCAGAAACACGCAGCGCACGCCATCAAGCCGCCCGAACAGCAACTGATCCGAAGGGCTGCCCCACGGGGTTTCAACCGTGCGCCATTCCTTGTCCTGCAGGCCGTCAATATCATACAGACCCGAACCACCGATCAGGCCGATGACGGGTTCCACGGTTTCATTTTCTGACATGTGACCAGATTCTCCGGGTAAGGATCATAAACAGGGCCGCAAGAAAGCACAGATACAGCCCCGCGCCCACTCCCAGCCTGCGTCGCTCGTCCTGATGGGGGGCTGAAACCCACGCCAGAAAGGTGGTTACATCACGCGCTTGCTGGGCAACGGTTGCCGGTGTGCCATCTGCATACTTCACCGCGCCTTCATGCAAAGGAGGTGGCATGGCGGTAAAATTAGCGATGCCGTAAGGGTTTCTGAACCCCTTGCCCTCCTGCCACTGGGCATCAGGGGCATAGCCTGTCAGCAGGCCGTAAATGCGCGAGGCCCCGCCGGGTCGCACCATAACAATACGGGAAAGATCAGGCGGCACTACTCCACCATGCGCTGCCCGTGCTGCTGCCGGGCTGACATAGGGAGACAGAATCCTGTCATCGGGCCGGGCCGGACGGCGCTGCACGCGGCCTTGCGCATCCAGCCCATCTGCTATCTGGCGCGTGGCGGCCAAAGCCTGAATATCCTCTGCTTTCAGCCCTATACCCGCAAGGTCGGAAAAATGCACCTGCTCCATGCCGTGGCAGGCAGAGCAGACAGAAGCATACACAGCATAGCCACGCTGGACGGAGGCCAGATCGAAATGCCCTAGCGGACCACTGAACGACCATGCAGGAGCTGCCCCCGGCTTACCACCTTCCGCCGCCGCCATACCGGGCACCCCCAGCAGCAACACGCCTACAAGGGCCAGCCACTTCCGACGCAGCAGGCTGGAAGACACCCGCGCCACCACAAAGCGGATCATGCGCTGGTCTCCTTTTCCCCATCATCCTGCGTCAAGGGCAGGCCCTGCCCGCCCAGCCATGGTAGAAACAGTAGAAAATAGGCGTAATACACGCCAATAGCCACACGCCCAGCCAGAAGCCACGCACCCTGCGCATGGTGCCGCCCGGCACAGGCGGCCACAACAGCCGCCCCAACCAGCAGCGCCAGAGCCAGCAGACGTACAGGCGCACGCTCTCCAACACGCCCGCCCCTGTCCAGCCATGGCACGGCAAACAGCATGGCCACGGCCCCTCCGGCTAGCAGCACGCCGCCAAGCTGGTCGGGCACAACCTGCATCATTCCGTAAAAAGGCAGGAAATACCATTCAGGCTCGATATCGGTAGGCGTGTGCAGCGGGTTGGCGGGGCGATAATTGGCGGGTTCGGCAATCAGTTCCGGCCACAGGCCCATCACCAGTACAAAAGCCAGCGCCACCAGCACTACGGCCAGCATATCCCGCGCGGTAAAATAAGGATGGAACGGCAGCATACCGCCCCGCGCCGTGGGTTGATGGCCAGACGGGCTGGAACTCCCACGTTTATGCAGCACCGCCACATGCAGTGCGATTGCGCCCACAATCACAAATGCCAGCGCGAAATGCAGCACAAACATACGGTGCAGCGTGGCCGTGCCGGGGCTATCGCCCCCCAGCACCACCCGCCCCAGCCAGCCCCCAACCAGCGGCAGGGTGGCCACGGCGCGCCCAGCTACATCCGCCCCCCAGTAGGACATCTGCCCCCATGGCAGCACGTAGCCAGCAAAAGCAGTGATCATCAGCATGGCCATAAGAGCGCAGCCACTCCCCCACACCGCGCGGCGCGGAGGCAGGTAAGCCCGGTAATACAGGCCGCGCAGGATGTGGACATACAATGCCGCCATGCAGAACGAGGCCCCGGTCATGTGCATGGCCCGCAGCAGCCAGCCATAGGGGATGCGCCGCTCGATACTCTCGACACTGGAGAATGCCAGCCCTGCATCTGGCGTGTAGGTGAGCGCCAGAAAAAGACCGCTGGCCAGCATGAGCCCCAGTATGGCTACAAGCACCGCGCCGAATGTCCACAGCCAGTTCAGATCAGCGGGCAAAGGCAGGTCGGCATAGGCCCGCGCAAAGGCCAGAGGCCCAGCATCGGCCTGCTGTGCACCCGCGTTCCCCTGCTGGCGAGATGGCGTTTCATCGGCCATGCGGCTCTACTCCCTGCATCCGCCGCACCATGGCTGGCGGGCTTTGGGTATTAACGGCGAATTGAGCGGTCTTGCAATGACCCGCCGGGAAGGGCACCCCTACACACACTCTGCCGGAGCGCGAGTCCGCACCGGCCCACAGGACACACAACGGAAGAATGACACGCCATGACAGCCGTCCAACCCGCCTCCGTGCCGTCGCATGATCTGCTGAGAGACTCAGCACGCGCGTGGTTTGAAACCCTGCGTGACCAAATCTGCGCCGCATTTGAACAGATTGAGGACGAAGCAATGGCGCAGTCCAGCCCTACCCTGCCGGGCCATGAGGCCGCAGGCCGTTTCGAGCGGCAGGCATGGCAGCGCCCGACTGAAGACGGCACGCCGGGCGGTGGTGGCGTCATGAGCGTCATGCGCGGCCGGGTGTTTGAAAAGGTGGGGGTGAATGTTTCCACCGTGCAGGGCACGTTTTCCCCTGAATTTGCCGGCACCATCCCCGGTGCGTCAGACAATCCGCATTTCTTTGCAACAGGGATCAGCCTTGTGGCGCATATGTGCAGCCCGCTGGTGCCTGCGGCCCATTTCAACACCCGTATGATCATTACCACGCAGGCTGGTTTGGCGGTGGCGGCGATATTACGCCCATGTTCCCCGCGAGCGAAGCCGCACAGGACGATGCAGCCCAGTTCCATGCAGCTTTCGCCAAGGCCTGTGCGGCGCATGACCCGGAATATTATCCGCGCTTCAAGGCCTGGTGCGACAAGTATTTCTACCTCCCCCACCGTGATGAACCGCGCGGACTGGGCGGGATTTTCTACGACCGTCTGGACACCGGCAAGGCCGATATGGACTTTGCCTTCACCCGCGATGTGGGGCTGGCCTTTCTGGATTCCTATCCGCGCATCATCCGTTCACGCATGATGGAACCCTGGACGCCCGAACAGCGCGAGGCCCAGCTTATCCGCCGGGGCCGGTATGTGGAGTTCAACCTCCTGCATGACCGGGGCACGCTGTTCGGACTGAAAACCGGCGGCAATACCGAAGCCATTCTCATGAGCATGCCCCCCGAGGTCAAATGGCCCTGAGCCTGTCTGCCTGAGGCCTTCATTGATACCCCGCGCAGGCTGCATCGCCCTGCCCTGACAGGCCGCGCAGAATCATGGTGGATAAATCTGCCGTGATTCTGCCGCCAATCTGGCCTACACTGCGTCAGAATGTCAGAAAAGGATCGTAAACGCTTGCCTGCCCCCGACGGAACCCGCTGCTTTTTCTCTCATGCCACGAAGATGGCCACAGATATGTCGCGCCGGTTTTTTCTTGGCGGGCTGGCAAGTGGCGCGGGAGCTGGCCTGCTTGCACCCGCTTTTACGGGTAATGCGGCCCGGGCTGATAACAGCCTGAACGACTCCCTGCCAGCGCAGGCCAGATCACAGACACAACTGATTGTGGCGGGCACCCCCGAAACACCCAGTGGCCGCTGGGCCTCCCTGCTTACCCCGCTGCTGGAGGAAAGCCTCCAGCGCCCGAGCCCCTTCACCCTCAGCCACGCTCTGGGGTGGGATGGTGTAACCGGGGCCAACCTGTTTGATGCCCAGCAACAGGCCCCCGATGCCCCAACCGCCCTCATGGCACCGGGTACGGTCATGCTGGCCTCCATGATGGGCGATACGCGGGTCCATTATGATTATGAACGCTGGCTGCCCGTCTTCATGACCTGCCAGCCCAGTGTCACCATCGGCCATGTGTCGCTGCATCTTTCCTTCGGGGCCCTTTTAGGTAACCGCAAGACACGGGTGGCGGTCTCGCGCCCTACCGGGCCGGAACTCCCCACACTGCTGGCATTCGACCTGCTTGGCCTACGCCCCCAGCCCATAAGCGGCTATGCAACGCCCGAAAGCGCCATGGACGCGCTCTATGCCGGCACGGTGGATGCAATACAGATCCCGCTGGACAGAGAATACGAAGCCCGCATTGCCACACTGGCCAAGCAGGGTTTTGTGCCATTGTTCATCAACACGCCAAACGCCCTGCCGGTTTCCGAACCCACGCTGCCCCCCGGCTTCATGACCGTGCTGCAACGTGAACGCCGGAAAATGGCGCTGGCACCTCTGGCCAGTGCGTGGCAGGCACTGGCAACCGCCAGCAGTATCAAGGCCGTACTGCTACTGCCCCTGCTGACCCCGCCCGCCGCCGTTGCCCGGTGGCGACATGCGGCAGAAATCAGCGCAACACGCCCTGTGCTTGTCAACGCTGCGGCAGAAAACCGCGAAAGCATGAAAACCGGCGCGACCTGCATGGCGCTCTATAACGACACCATGCCCGATGTCAGCCTGATCATGGCCATTCGGCGCTGGCTGGCACTCAACCTGCCCCGCTGGCGCGACACCACGCATACCGGCTGAACAGATAACGCCTGAAGCCCCCTGACGCTTCAGGCTTTGGGGCCGTTTTTCCTGCGCCGGAGCAGAACCCGGACAGACCCTTTATTGCCAACATGCGGGTAAGCCAGCCCCAGAATTCTGGAGCGGATTTCCGGTCGTTCAAGCCACATGGGCAATTCGCGCCGCAGGACACCACCCTCCTGCCCCGAGCCAAGCCCGGTAATGATTTCAACACAGCGCGCATCGCGCCGGGTGGCTACGTCCAGAAACTCCATCAACCGGCGGAAAGCATCCTGCGCCACCATACCGTGCAGATCCAGCCGCAGATCCGCACGCATGCCGCCCTGAGAAAAACGCCGCCAGTTATAGTCATCCACACCGGGCTGGCGCTTGCCGATCCTGTCTGCTGGGGCAGGCACCAGCGCCACCCGCACGGCAGGGCCCGGCACTCCGGCAAACCCCGTAGCCAGAAGCTCCTCCATGGATACGCTAGCGCCTACGGCCTGCCCGCCCGGCATGGTGGCCTCAGATTGCTCCGGCAGAACACCTCGGCGGCGCGCTGGAGGCGCCATATCCGGTAAAGGCTGGCGTTCGCGCCCGGTTTCCGCCTGCCGTGTATCCGCGCCGGGCGGCAGACGCAGGGCAGAGCGCAGGGGTGCTACATCGCGCGCCACCAGCGCCCAGAGCGCGCGCTCATCCTCTCTCAAGCTTCTGCGTCGTCCCGCCACGTTGTCTCCACCCCGGCATTGGGCCGGTTCGTGTGCCAAATGATCCGGGCGCGACACAAACAAAAAACGGCCCGAACAGCTAGTGTATCACCCGCCGTCGAACCGTTTTTCAAGGCCAAAGGGCCGGAACAATGTGTTCCGGCCCCTCAACACCACCTTATCAGGGCTTCATATCCGCCAGAGAATGCCCATCATAACGCCCCGTCAGGTTTTGAGGAACGCCACGATATCCGTAACATCCTGCTCCGACGGGTTGGCATCGGGCGTCTGGTAATGCGCCATCTTGCGCACGGCTTCTTCCAGCGTGTTCGCGCTGCCATCGTGGAAATACGGCGCGGTCTGGTCGATATTGCGCAGGTTGGGCACCACGAAGCGATAACGGTCACCATCCGCATGGGTTACGGTGTAGCGCCCTTCATCCGCATCGGTTACCGGGCCACCACGATCCTTGAAGTAATCCCCTTCCAGACCCATGGCTTCATAAGCACCACCGCCCAGACCAATGCCGCTATGGCAACCGGAGCAGCCAATAGCCTTGAAGCGCTCATAGCCACGGATCGCCTGCGGGCTGATCGCATCCTTCTTACCCTTCAGGTAGTCATCAAACGGGCTGTCAGGGGTGATCAGGGTTTTTTCAAATTCCGCAATCGCCGTCGTAATGCTCTGCTGGTCGATCGCTACCGCAGGGCCAAACGCCGCCTTGAACAGACCTGCGTATTCGGGGTCGCCGTTCAGCTTGTCAGCAACCGCGCCCCAGTCATGCGAGCCCATTTCCACCGGGTTCATGACAGGCCCCGCAGCCTGTGCTGCCAGATCAGGCGCACGACCGTTCCAGAACTGGGCGATCTTGAAATAAGCGTCATAAACGCTGGGAACGTTGATCGGCCCTTTCTGCCCGCCAATGCCGGTTGCGGTTTTCAGATGATCCACCCCGCCACGGTTCAGGTCATGGCAGCCTGCGCAGCTCAGACCGTTATCACCAGACAGTTTGGTATCGAAAAACAGCTTGCGACCCAGCACGACCTGCGCGTTGTTGACGGCAATCTGCTCCGGCACGGGCCGGACAGGCTCACCAGCAAAGGCAGGGGCTGCCCCTGTATCGGCATAGTAGCGCTCACGGGTGTCGCGCACCCAGGTCAGCACGGCCTGCCTGTCGGCATTGGACAGATGGGCGTGCCAGTGCATCAGCAGATACAGCGTGGGCGGCATGCGGTTCTGGACAATGACTTCCTCAATGCGGGACAACTGCTCCTCGCTCGGCGGCACGCCTTTTTCAAAAGCCTCCAGAACCGGCTCGATACGGAAATGCCTGCGGCCCTGCACCAGATCCTTTTCCATCAACTGGTTGGCAACCGGCACATGGAAATAGAACGGCAGTTCACGCCCTGTGGCATGACAGTAATCGCACCGTGCATCGCTCAGCACATTGAAAGCGGCCAGCGCCACAGGGTTCTTGTTCGTGGGCGAAACCGCCGTGAGACGCGGGGCTGTCTCATGATCGAAATGCTGCAAAAAGGCGACAACCCCGCCATATGCAACAACTCCCGCTCCGACCAGACCAACAATTATCCGTTTCAAAACCCGCGCTCCCTCGTCTATTTGAGCGCCCTGTCAGAGCGCTCCCCCCGGCGTGCCTGATGCCGCCATGTGCTTGCATGGAGGACTCTGCTGGTCGCGGAATGAAATGTCAAAACGATTATCTTGGTCATAATCATTGAACAATTCGATAACAAACCAGCCTCCTTATTCCTGACACCATCTCAACCCATTGCGCATAATATTAACACAGGGCTGACATAAAAGTATTCGATCGTGTTGCTGACAATGCGCAGCACACAAACCATTCAAATCAAAGCCTTTTGCAGCGAGAAAAACTGTCCGTAAAAAAACATGTGAATTTTTTTTTCTACAGACCCCCTGTATATAAAAAATAAATTCATAGCATCTGCACTAGACAGCCAGGGATATTTGATTAAAAAGCCCCAGCACCATCTAGGGACTGCCTAAATACACAGGCGTTGCTCCCTCCACCCAGTTACGAACCGCTGCAACCCCATCATCCTGACGGGAAACCATTCCTCGTATCCGCCGCACATGCCTCAACCAAGGAGCCACACTCAATGCTGAAATCATTGCCGGGCGGATGGGCAGACGCAAAATCGACCCTGTCTGCCATTGAACGCTCGTTTGCGATCATTGAATTTGATCCGCAGGGAAAAATCCTGACCGCCAACGAAAATTTCTGCACCGCTACCGGTTACCGGCTTGAGGAAATCCGCGGACACCACCACAGCATGTTTGTCGAACCGGATTATGCCAAAACGCCCGAATACGCGGCGTTCTGGAACAAGCTGGCAGGCGGCATGTTCGATGCGCAGGAATATGTCCGTATTGGCAAGGATGGGCAGGAAGTCTGGCTTCAGGCGTCTTACAACCCGGTGAGTGACATCTCTGGCAAGGTGTACAAGGTGGTCAAGGTCGCCGCTGTCACCACGGATGCCGCCATCAGGGCAGCGGATACACAGGGCAAACTCGCGGCCATTTCCCGCGCGCAGGCCATGATCGAGTTCACGCCAGATGGCCGTATTCTCGACGCCAATGACAAGTTTCTGCAAACCATGTCCTACGACCGCAGCGAAATCGTAGGCAAACACCACAGTATGTTTGTTGAACCCGGCTTTGCGGACAGCGCGGACTATGCGCTCTTCTGGAAAAAGATTCAGGCGGGTGAGTTCGTATCCGACGAGTTCAAGCGGATTGGCAAGAACGGCAAGGTTGTCTGGCTTCAGGCCTCTTACAACCCGATTTTTGACCACAAGAACCGGGTCATAAAAGTTGTCAAATTCGCCAACGATGTCACCAACCGTGTGCGCACCATCGCCGATATTGGCAGTGGTCTGGACAAACTGGCGCACTGCTCTCTGGCGCACCGGCTGGATAACGCGGTTGATCCCGCCTACCAGACCCTCTGCACCGATTTCAATTCCGCCATTGAAAATCTGGAACAGACAATCACCACGTTATCCGATTCGGTCGATATCGTGGGCAACGGGGCGCATGAAATTGCCGCCGCTTCGAACGATCTGGCCCGCCGCACGGAAAGGCAGGCCGCCAATCTGGAAGAAACCGCCTCCACCCTGAACCAGATCACAACAACCGTTGGCCACACTGCCGAAGGCGCTCGGCATGCAGCCCAGGCCGCGTCCACCGTGCGGGCCGATGCCGCACAGGCCGGAAACGTGGTCAATGACGCCATTCGCGCCATGGAGCAGATCAAGGAAACATCCAGAAAAATTTCTCAGATCACCGGCATGATCGAGCAGATCGCTTTTCAGACCAACCTGCTCGCCCTCAATGCTGGGGTAGAAGCCGCGCGTGCGGGTGAGGCAGGCAAGGGCTTTGCTGTTGTGGCAGCGGAAGTGCGCACACTGGCACAGCGTTCGGAAACCGCCTCAAAAGACATCCGCAACCTGATTTCCAACTCCGCCACCCAGATCGACCGGGGTGCGACACTGGTGGGTTCAGCAGGGGACGCCCTGCATGCCATTGCGGGGCAGATGGTCCAGATCGATACGCTGTTTCGGAAATCGCCAGTGGTGCGAACGAGCAGGCCACAGGTCTGGGGCAGATCAATGAGGCCGTAAGCCAGCTTGATCAGGTTACCCAGCAGAATGCCGCCATGGTCGAGCAGGCCACGGCCTCGGCCAATAGTCTGGGGGCAGAAGCCAAAAACCTTATGGATCTGATCAGCCAGTTCCATACCGGGAGCGATAAACTATCTACCCTCGCCCCCACTCTCATGACGCAGCAGCGCGTGCTGGCTTCGTAAGCAGCAGACCTTTCTACCCGGCTTTGCGGCTTTCGCGCAGCCGGGCGCGGGCCACGTCCACATACTGGGGGTCAAGCTCGATCCCCGTTCCCTGACAGCCCAGCTTCTGGGCTGCCAGCAGGGTCGTGCCTGTACCCATGAACGGGTCGAGCACAACGGCATGCGGCTGACCGTGCAGCAAAATGCACTGCTCGGGCAAGGCGACGGGGAATGTGCCGGGATGGTCGAATTTTTCCGCCCGGCCCCTTACCGTTTCATACGGAATAAACCACGCATCACCCCGGCAGCGGCGGTCCTGACTATGCCCACGCCGGGTGATGTTGGACTTGTCCTTGTACGGCACGCCTGCGGCCAGCCTGTCGAGCATGACCTCTCCATCGCGCGTGAAATGAAAGACATGCTCATGCCCACGATGCAGGTAGCGCTGGCTGTTCATAGGCTTGAAATGCCCGAAGCTGTCCTGCCCCACGGAAATGGATTTCACCCATGAAATATGGTTTTGCAGGGCAAACAGTTCACGCAGGCGCACAGCCAGCTCGAACGGCAGCCATGGCTGGGTGGAAGACCCCGAGATATTGAGAAAAAACGACCCGTCCGGCTTCAGAACACGGCGAAGCTGCGCTGCCACAGCCACCATCCAGTCCAGATAGTCTTCCTCGCCCCGCTGGTCTTCATAACTGCGGTAGGACAGTCCGATATTATAGGGGGGTGAGGTAACGATAACATCGACCGAGCCTGCCGCCATACGGCGGAGCACGCGCAGACAGTCACCAAGCACTATCTGCTGCTGCCCAACCCGATAACGCCTGACACGCGCGGGAGCCTCCGCCGGAGCACCACGGGCCTCGGTATCAGCCTTCACGCACTGCGTGCCGCCGCAAGACGCCAGCCATTGCCGCTCCCGCCCATTACACGCTCAAAGGTCCACAGGTCAGAAAATTCGGTCACAGCATCCGTGCCGGTGGCGGGCTGGCCTTCACGGTCAAGCACAAGGCTGATCTGGTCGGAAACAATACGCACATCAATGGCGGCGGTATTGACCCCGTCACGCGTGTTCAGCCGCACATCTTCAATGGCGAGGGAGCGCAGGGCCTTGATTTCCGTGCGCTGCTTTTCACCCGCCTCATCACGTGCCTTGATGGCGGCATCAAAGGTCTCGTACACGGCAGGCACCAGATAGGTCTGCAGCACGGTACGGTTTCCTTCCGCATAGGCCATGACAACCTGCGGGAAAACCGTGCGTACATTGGCCAGAAACGGCTGGGCCGCAAAAGTGGCGTCCTGCTGGGTCAGGCTTTGCAACAACTGCCCAACCCGCGTGCCGGGGGTGGGAATATCATAGGCCACCGTCGAGGGTTCTGGGGTTTCAACCGGGGCATCCACACGCGGGCCAGCATATCCGGCCGGGGTACAATTGGCAGAGGGGGAGCCTGCAGGCCTACCTTCTTGCCCAGCACACTCCGCAGGCGCAGCACCAGAAAAGCCGCCACCAGCGCCAGAAGCACCAGATCCACCGGGAAATGACCGGAAGTAAAAAACATCTCTCTTGTGTCCACCATCATCTCTGGAACGGCGCACCGCCATAGCCTGGCGGTATGGCCGCAACCCGTCCCTAACACATAGTCACACTACCGGGCTGACACAATGCCGCCGTGCCGCCAGCATGGTTCCACCATACCTGACAAGCCATACCACGCAACCAGTGATACGGGCCAACCAAGGGCAGCCCGGCCGTTCATATCCGCCATGATAAACCGCTGCATGCTCCGTAAGGACGTAACAGGCGCGCCATGGCCCGGCCTGCCGGTTGGCGAAGGCGCGCAGGCGTGCTACCGCAGAAAGGTCTAAAGCCGACAGCAGGAAAATCGATAGACCATGTCTGAAACAGCACAGCCCACGCCGCCCGCACTGCCGCTTTCCGTCAACCTGCAGTACACGCGCGACCTGTCGTTCGAGGTTCCCGCAGGCGCTGAAATTTTCGCCACCCTGCGCAACCAGCCCCAGATTGGCGTGAACATCGACGTGCAGGCCAACCGCCTGCAGGACGACCAGATGATTTACGAGGTTGTCCTGACCATCAAGACCGAAGCCAAGGAAAGCCCCGAGACCGAAGGCGGCGCGCCCGGCCGGACCGTTTTCATTGCAGAACTGGTCTATGCCGCCGTTGTCACCCTGACCAACCCGCCGCAGGAACTCATCGAGCCGATCCTGCTGGTGGAAGTGCCGCGCCTGATCTTCCCCTACGCGCGCAACATCATCAGCGATGTCACGCGCGATGGCGGCTTCCCGCCCATCGTGCTGCAGCCGATCGACTTTGTCGCACTCTGGCAGGCCCGCCGTGCGGAATTCCCGCAGGCTGCCGGTAACGCCTGATCCCGCACGGGTCATACGAACCGAAAAAACCCCTCCCCCTTGCCGGGGAGGGGTTTTTTATTACCCGCCGCTTCTCTCAAACCGTTAACGCCGGACCTGTTCCAGTGCTGCCAGCATGGAGTGCGCATCGGGCCGGGCTGCAACAATAATCGGCCCCTGCCAGCCCAGCGCCCGCACGCCCTGTTCAATCGCGGGAGAGAGCACAAGCGCCACAGTCCTGAGCGCTGCTGCGCGCAACGCGCCACCTCGCAGGCCAGCAAGCCAGCTTCTGGCACTTTGGGCTGAAAAAAACGCAACAACTTCAATACTGCCCGCCAGCAAGGCCCCGGCAACATCAGGGGGCGGGCTACGCACAGGGTGGGTCTCATAGGCAATGCGGCGCAGAACCCGAAATCCATCTGCCCGTAAAGCCGTGGCCAGCGCACCACCCTGCCCTGCGCCACAGGCCAGCAATAACGGCCCCGTCTCAGGGGCAAGGCTTTGGCGCAGCAGCATCGCCAGAGCCACAGCATCACCATCCGCACTGTAAACCTGTGTAAACCCGACAGCGCGGGCACGCTCGGCCGTGCGGGCTCCTACGGCAAAGACGGGTACCGCAAGGCTGATCCCCATAGGGAGAGCCTGCGCCACCGCGGCTACGGCTTGCCCGCTTGTAAGCAACAGGGCCGCTACGCCCCGCCCCGCCCCTTCTACGCCGCGTGAAACCATGCTGCGCGGGCGAACAACAAGGGCGGGCGATGCGTAAGCGCGCCACCCAGCCTGTTCCACCGCTGCCAGCGTTTCCCCCAGACCGGGCTCCGGCCGGGTAATGACTATGCCCCGGCTCACCCTACCCGGCAGGAAAAAACCGGACAGCCACTCATGCCGAGAGCGTTTCCTCGAAAATATCATCCGGGCTGTCGCGCCGCAGGCTACGGCCCAGTTCATGCCCGAGCCGGGCCGCATCTTCCGGCGCGCCGCTGATGGCGCGTTTCAGAAGGAACGAGCCATCCTCGCGCGCGACAAGCCCGGTCAGGTGCAGTTCGGGCGCACCACCAGCCACAACCGGAATAAGCTGGGCATACCCACCAATAGGTGTTCGGCACGACCCATCAAGCTCGGCCAGCAGGGCGCGCTCGGCCGTGGCGACGGCGCGGGCCTCGTAATCCTCGATAGCAGACAGCAGTTCGCGCAGTTCGATATCGTCCTCACGCACGGTCACACCCACAATACCCTGCCCGGCGGCTGGCACCATCATGGTCGGAGCCAGCACCACGCTGGCGCGCTCGGCCATACCCAGACGCTTGAGCCCCGCAAGAGCCAGCAGCGTTGCATCGCACTGGCGGCCAGCCAGCTTGTCCAGACGGGTCTGCACATTGCCGCGCAGCAGGCCGAATTTCAGGTCAGGCCGGACATGGAGCATCTGTGCCTGCCTGCGCACAGAGGCACAGCCAACCATGGCCCCCTGAGGCAGGGCGGAATAGGGATCATCCGGGTCGGTGGGCGTAAGGCTGGGGCCGAGAATCAGCGCGTCACGCGCATCCTCACGCTTGAGCGTGCAGGCCAGCACAAGGCCGGGCGGCAGCGTGGTTTCAAGATCCTTGAGGCTGTGCACCGCAAAATCGATCCGGCCATCGGCCAGCGCTTCGTGGATTTCCTTGGCGAAAAGACCCTTGCCGCCAATTTCCGCCAGCCTGCGGTTCTGCACCTGATCACCCGTGGTGTTGATCTGGTGCTCCTGAAAAGCGCCCATATCGCGCAGGACAGGGCAGAACTTTGTCAGCGTTGTCAGGAAGGCGCGTGTCTGCACCAGCGCGAGCGGAGAACCGCGCGTACCGACCCTAAGGGGCAGCGAGTGACGGCCGGAATGACCACCTGCCTTTTTCTGGCGGGCGGCGGCTTCTGCCGCGATCTCCTGCAAGGCGGGAGAAAGGACGGCGGGAGAGGGGTGGCTGAATCCATAAGATGTGTCTATTTACCGGGACGAACGAAAGGACAAGACGCAATGAAGCCCGGCTGGTTTGTAACGCCTGCGCGACCAGAAAAGCATTCCGCCCCTCTCAACCTGTTGCATGGGTGGCACAATACAGGCTTTTTGGAGGAGCGTCCATGAACGTCTCCACCGCATGCGCCATGGCACCCGGCCCCGTGCTGGCGATCGAGTCTTCCTGTGACGAAACAGCCTGTGCCATTCTTGCACCAGAGGGAACCATTCTGGCGCAACGGGTCATTTCGCAGGACGGCCATGCGGATTTCGGTGGTGTGGTGCCTGAAATCGCCGCACGCGCGCATCTGAGCCTGCTGCCCGAACTGGTACACGCAACCCTGAAAGACGCAGGCCTGCCCCCTTCCGGGCTAGGGCTGGTGGCCGCCAGCACCGGGCCGGGGCTGATTGGCGGGCTGATTGTGGGCAGCGGCTTCGCCAAGGGGCTCGCCCTCGCGCTTAACCGGCCTTTTGTGGCGGTCAACCATGTCGAGGCCCACGCGCTAACCGCCCGCCTGCCCGGTCTGGTGGAAGCGGCGCCCCTTTCCCTTACCTGCTGCTGCTGGTTTCGGGCGGGCATTGCCAGTGTATCGCCGTTGAGGGAATCGGGCGTTACCGCAAACTGGGCGGCACGATAGACGATGCGGCGGGTGAGGCCTTCGACAAGGTGGCCAAAATGCTGGGGCTGGGCTGGCCGGGTGGCCCCGCACTGGAAAAACTGGCGCGAGAGGGCAACCCGGATGCCATCGCCCTGCCCCGTCCGCTGATCCGCCGCGCTGGTTGCGATTTTTCTTTCTCCGGTCTGAAAACCGCCATCGCCCAGAAGCTCGCCCCCTATGGGCAAACACCCCTGCCCCGGTCTTTTGCGGCGGATCTGGCCGCATCTTTTCAGCAGGCCGTGGCCGATGTCGTGGCCGACAGGATCAACCACGCACTGGATATGATGCCCTCAGCGCGCCTGCTGGTGGCTGCCGGTGGCGTGGCCGCCAATACGGTGCTGCGCGCCCGGCTGGAGGAAACCGCCCAGAGCCGGGGCTGCCGCTTTGCTGCCCCGCCGCTACGCCTGTGCACGGATAATGCTGTCATGGTCGGCTGGGCCGCGCTGGAAACATGGGCCGAAGCCGCCCGGCGCGGGCAGACACCTTTCACCGATATAGCCCTGCGCCCCCGCCCACGCTGGCCGCTGGAAGAAATGGCCAGCCGCTTTACCCCCACCGATAACCAGCCAGAGGCCGGGTCTTTTTCATGAATTATCGCCACGCCTACCATGCAGGCAATTTTGCCGACTGCATGAAGCACGCCCTGCTTGTCAGCCTGATTGGCTCTTTCCTGCGCAAGCCAACCCCTTTCATGGTGCTGGATACCCATGCGGGCATTGGCCGTTATGACCTGCACAGCCCCGAGGCTGAAAAAACCGCGGAATGGAAAGAAGGCATAGGCCGCCTTGAACACGAAGGCCCTGACAGCCCGCTGGCACCCTGGCTTGATCTGGTTCGCAAAGCAGGCGGGCCACGTTTTTACCCCGGCTCTCCCCTGCTAGCCTCGCTCATGCTGCGCGAGCAGGATCAACTGATCTGCTGCGAAAAACATCCCGAAGACAAGCGCACACTATACAGCCTGTTCGCCCGCACCCCCAACGTGCAGGTGCATGAGCGCGATGCCTATGAAAGCCTGCGTGCCCTGCTGCCCCCCGCACAGGCCCGCCGGGGACTTGTGCTGATGGACCCACCTTTTGAGGAACCTAACGAGTTCGACCGCATGGCTCAGGGGCTGCACACCATTCAGCAGCGCTTTGCCCCTGCCGTAGTGGCGCTGTGGTACCCCATCAAACACCGCACCCCCGTACGCACCTTTGAGCACGCCCTGATGGATGCCGGAACGCGCGATGTACTGACCGCGGAACTGCTGATGCGCCCCCCACGACCCCGACCAGCTGAATGGCGCAGGCTGATGGTGATCAAACCACCCTATGGTTTTGCACAGGAAGCCCAAGTGCTGCTTGACCGGCTGCGCACTACGCTGGGTGCATTTGAAAGCACCGTCACCACGCTTATTCCCGAATAAGCACTGGCCCTGTTTTCGGGCCTGCCCCAAGCCCTGCCGCAACCTCGGGATCAGCCCCGTGCGGCGGGAACGGTGCGGCTCATATGCTGCCAGATATCAAGGGCAAAGCCCTGTATGCCCGCCGCCATGATCTGCACGCCAATACAGAGCAGCACCAACGCTGCCAGACGGCTGACAATGCGCGTGCCTGTCACCCCCAGCATGGTCACCAGTTTTTCAGCACTGGAATAGGCAATCCAGACCAGCAGCACCACACCCACGGCCCCAAGACTGATCCCCACACCATAGGCCCATGGCGAGGCCTCAGCCGGACTGGTCGAGCCAGAGCAATAGCCACGGCAATGGTGCCCGGCCCGACCGTAAACGGCATGGCCAGCGGAAAAAACGCGCTTTCAGACCAGTTGGGGTTCTGAACCGTGCGGCCATCCTGCAAGGCCTGACGCTCCTTGCGGGCCTCGGTGTTTTCCGGCTTTTGCAGCAGTTCCCATGCACTGACCGCCACAACCAGCCCGCCTGCCACCCGCAGGGCACTGACCGTAATGCCAAAAAACGCCAGAACCGCACCGCCAAACCATAGCGAGACGATCATGAGCATAAAGGAATAGAACGAAACCAGACGCGCCAGCGCCTGAATTTCCGTTTTCGAGCGCCCTTCGGTGGCCTGCGCGAAAATCAGCGCGGCCCCAAACGGATTGACGATGGAAAACAGGGCCGGAAACGCAAGCAGAAAAGCCGCTGTGGTCGTATGAACCGCCCCGGAAGAAAAGAAACCGCCCAAAACGCTCATTGACCGCTGCGGCCTCCCATGCCGAATGCCGCCTGCCCGTTATGCAAAAATCAGGAAGCCTGTTCCCTGTATAGCCGGGCATGCTGCGACGCCAGACCAATATCCGCAGGAGGGTAACAGAAACTCAACCCGCTTTCATCCCCCACAGGCCAGATGCTCAGGCCGATATCGTCATAAATCCGCAGGAACGGCTCTCCCACACACCAGAAGGCGGGTTTCAGTCCCTGTTGCAGCGCCAGATCACGCATCCGCCATATGGCGGAAATGCTATCCGCCTCATCCCCCGCAGGTCGCCCAGCCCAACCAGAAAACCACCCAGCACCCGCAGTGGAATCATAGCCTCTCCGGCTTCGCCCATCACATAACCTTCGGGGTGGAAACCAGTCATGTCCTCCAGTGCGTGCGGCAGGGCATGATAGCGTTGCAGGGCGTCTTCACCCATGGTGAAACGGCGACACGGGCGGGCCAGAGCAGCCGCCCCACCACCGCCAGTGCCAACAGCACCGCCAGTGCCACCGTCCACCGGGTGGCACCACGCATGGAAGAAGCAAAAACCACCTGCACCAGCTTGCCGAAAGGTCGTCTCGCGTGGCCAGCGCCACCACACAGCCCAGAAGCAGCAAGAGCGAAAGCAGCGTGCTGGTAGATAACGGCTCGCTCAGCAGGCGTGCATGCCTGTAGTAGCAGGCCCGATACGGCGCGATAAACAAGGTGGACAGACCCAGCACCACAGGCACGAACACCATATTGCCGCGCAGGAATGTCAGCACCGTGGCCAGCAGCAACAGGGCCAGCGCGCCCCGCCACGCCAGCGTAACCCGCTGCGAAAGCCCTATGGCCATGCTGATAAGGGCAACACCCAGCAAAGAGAGCAGATATGTGCCGCCAAGATGCAGCACGCCGGCCAAGCTATCGGGCAGCATGGACTGACCGGGCGTATGATCAAACAGCACAAGCCCGATCAGCAGCACACCGCAGAGCGAGACCGTGCCGGTAGCCACGGCCACGGAAAACGTAGCCTCACTCTCGCGCACGACCTGACTGGGCCTGCGCACAACCGCTGCCGTGCCGGACAGGTCGGTATTTTTCTTGCGCGCAAGGGCGGCATCGCCACGCAGGAAAAGCTCGTGCCCGGCGAACATGAGCCCCGCCACAAACAGCGGGATGATGTAATAGAACAGCCGGAAAATAAGAATGACGCCCAGAATGCGCGGCGCAGCATATATGGCCCGAGTGCCAGCAGCATAACGCCGTCAAAAACACCAAGCCCCCCCGGCACGCTGGCCACCAGCCCCGCCGTGTAGGCCGCGATATAAATCGCAAGGAAAGACCCGAAATCCACCCCAGCACCCGCAGGCAGCAGCATAGGCGATACTGGCCGTGGCGGCCACTTCCGCCGTGGCCACAAGCGTTTGCAGCAGCGCCATACGTGGCGAAGGCAGGTTAACCCGCCATTGCCGCACGCACACACTGGGCAGGCGGAAGGACAGCCCGATATAGAGCGCCACCATGACCATAGCCCCGCCCCGACAACCGCCAGAAACCCCGGCGGCACGCGCCCGCCAATACCGGGCAGCATGGCCGGCTCCCAGATCAGCACCGCACCGATAAGGGCTGCCGCCCCCAGCAGATACGTGGCCGAACAGAACGCAATAATCTGGGTTATGGCAAAGGAATCCACCCCCCAGTTGCGATACAGCCGGTAGCGCACCGCAGCACCGGATACAGCCGAAAAGCCAAGGTTATGGGACAGGACATAAGAGCAGAAGGCCGCAAAAGCCGCACGGCGGAAGGGCAGATGCCCATAGCCCACCTGAATAAGGGCCAGCCTGTCGTAAAAAGACAGCACAAAATAGGAAAGCAGCGTGCAAGCCGCCGCCAGTGCCATTTGCCAGCCCGGAATACCCGTCATGGCCTGCCGGATATCGGCCATGTGCAGATGGCGCAGTTCATGCCACACCACCCCGATAGCCGCTACCATCAGCACCATCCCCAGCAGGGCGGGCAGGTGCCTGAGCCAACGGCGCAGCCCTCCTGCTCGCAGTGCAGGTCGGGCGGGGTATTACCGTCCGTATCCTGCTGCTCGGGTGGCAATGGCGCGCGCTGGATCATGCGAGGGCGGCCCCGTTCAGTCCTGCCGGTCTCGCAGGAGGGCCGCCTCGATCAGGGCGATGGTTTCACGCACCCCATACAGGGCGACAAAACCCCCGAACCGTGGCCCTTCCTTCTGCCCCAGCAGCACTTCGTACAGGCAGCCAAACCAACTACGCAGGGGTTCGAAACCATGGCGCTTGCCAACCTCGAACACCGCATTCTGCAAGGTCGTGGCGTCCGGGGCTTCTGCCTCGTAGCCACGCAGCACGTCCGCCAGATCGACAAGAGCGCCGCGCTCCTGTTCGCTGGGTGCGCGGAATGTTTTGGCCGGTCTGACAAAGTCCGCGTAATAGGCCACTGCATAGCGCACCATGGCGGCCAGCATGGGGTGCGTTTCGGGCGAGACAGCCGCATCATACCGGCGGATAAAGCCCCACAGCACTTCGGGCGTTTCTGCATTGGCCACGCTGGCGAGGTTGAGCAGCATACCAAACGGCACCGGGCTTGCGGCCTCGGCCCCCACCTGCCCACGCAGGATGAACCATGCCGGGTTGGCCCGCAGTTCGGCACCGGCGGGGTTATCGGCCTGCAGGCTCAGGGCCTTGTCCACATGGGCCAGATATTCATCCGCCGTTTTGGGAATGACATCGAAATACAGCCGCTTGGCGCGTTGCGGCTGGTTGAACATGAACTGGCCCAGACTTTCCGGCGGGGCATAACGCAGCCATTCCTCAACCGACAGGCCGTTGCCCTTGGACTTGGAAATTTTCTGCCCCTGTTCATCCAGAAACAGCTCATAGGTAAGCCCGGCTGGCGGGGTGCCGCCAAGAATTTTGCAGATACGGCCCGACAGCCGCACGCTATCGATCAAATCCTTGCCGGACATTTCGTAATCAACGCCCAGCGCATACCAGCGCATGGCCCAGTCGGCCTTCCACTGCATTTTGGCATGGCCGCCAGTCACGGGGGTTTCAAACACCTCGCCGGAGGCAGGGTCAGTCCAGCGCACGGTGCCCGCAACGGGGTCCATGGCGTCCATTTTCACCTGCATGACCTCACCCGTACGCGGGTGCAGCGGCAGCACGGGCGAATAGGTGGCCCGGCGTTCGGCCCCGAGCGTAGGCAGGATAACCTCGAGAATTTCCTCGTGCACTTCCAGCACGCGCTTCAGAGCCGCATCGAACCGGCCCGATGTGTAATAGGCGGTGGAGGACGCGAACTCGTATTCGAATCCAAAACTGTCCAGAAACGCGCACAGCCGGGCATTGTTATGCGCGGCAAACGACTCGTGCGTGCCAAACGGGTCCGGCACGCGCGAAAGCGGCTGGCCAATATATTTTTCCAGCATTTCGCGCTGGGGCACGTTGTCGGGCACTTTGCGCAGGGCGTCCATGTCATCCGAGAACGCCAGCAGGCGCGAGGGGCGTCCGGTCAGCGCCGTATAGGCCTGCCGCACCCACGATGTGCGCGCCACCTCGCCAAATGTACCGATATGCGGCAGGCCCGACGGGCCATAGCCGGTTTCCAGCAGGGCGGGACGCGCATCATCCCCACCACTGGCATTGCCGCGTGTGGACACATGTTCGGCCAGTTTACGCGCTTCCTCAAAGGGCCATGCGCGCGGAATATCGGAGAGGGGGGCTGTGCGACTGTCTGACATGGGCGGAAGCTATGAACTGCTCCGCGCCCGGTCAATGCAAAAACACGCCCCCTATGGGGCATGGTGCATTTTTTCCTCCCCATTGACCCCCCGCGCCAGCCGTTTATCCTCCCTCCACCCCGGACAGCCACCACTGAAGGATCCCGTCTGCCCATGCGCCGTACATCCGCCCTGATCCTGATCGGCAATGAAATCCTGTCCGGCCGCACGCGCGACGACAATATCCAGTTTCTGGCTCTGCGGCTGGGCGAGCTGGGCATCCCGCTGCGCGAAATCCGGGTTATTCCCGACATCCGCGAGACCATCATCCGCACCGTAAGCGAACTGCGCGGTGCCTATGACGAAGTATTCACGACCGGCGGCATAGGCCCCACGCATGACGACATAACTGCCCCCTGCGTGGCCGAAGCCTTTGGCGTGCCGTGGGAAATCCACGCCCCCACCTTTGCGCTGCTCAGCGAATATTTCCGCCATACCGAATTCAACGCCGCCCGCCAGCGCATGGCGCACCTGCCGCGCGGGGCGGTGCCAATCGCCAACCCCATTTCGCATGCGCCGGGCTTTACTATCGGCAACGTGCATGTGCTCGCAGGCGTGCCGCGCATCATGCGCGCCATGTTTGATGAACTGGCCCCGACCCTGCAACGCGGCGCGCCGGTTTTCTCGCGCACATGGCACTGCACATCGCTTTATGAAGGCACGCTGGCCGCGGAGCTGGAAGCCATACAGGCCCGCCATCCTGATCTGGATATCGGCTCATACCCCTTCCACCGCGAAGACGGCTACCGGGGCGTGGCCCTTGTGGCCAAAGGACAGGATGAAGAAGATGTCAGCCGCGCGGCGCAGGAAATCCACGATCTGATCAGCGCCAAAGGCGCTACACCCATCGAAGGTGAGCCCCAGCGCTAAGGGGGGCTTACGGCCGCAGGCAAGAACGTCCGGGCCTAAAACAATCCCTGCTGAACGCGTAACACGCGCCCAGCAGGGATTATGCTGTCAGTGAAGGGCTTCGCGGCCCATGGCGAGAAACTTCTCGCGGCGCAGTTCACGCAGACGTTCGGGGGCGAGCGGCTGCAGTTCCTTCAGCGCTTCACCCAGCACCTTGCCAACCGAAGCCATGGCCACTGCGGGGTCACGCTGGGCACCGCCAATCGGTTCGGGCACGATCTGGTCGATCAGCCAAGGCGCTTAAGGTCCTGTGCGGTCAGGCGCAGCGTTTCTGCCGCCGTGCTGGCCTGCTTGGGATCACGCCACAGGATGGAGGCACAGGCCTCGGGCGAAATAACCGAGTAAATGGCGTTCTCGAGCATGAACACCTTGTCCCCGGCCCCCAGCGCCACAGCCCCGCCAGAGCCGCCTTCGCCAATAACAGTCGCGATCAGCGGCACGGGCGCGTCAAAACAGGTGGCGATAGAACTGGCGATGGCCTCAGCCTGACCGCGCTGCTCCGCATCGATACCGGGCCATGCGCCCGCCGTATCGATAAAGGTGAGAATCGGCAGGCCGAAACGCCCGGCAAGCTGCATCAGCCGCTGGGCCTTGCGGTAGCCTTCGGGGCGGGCCATGCCGAAATTATGCTGTAGCCGCGTCTCAAGGTCCGAGCCGCGCTCGGTGCCGATCACCATCACAGGCGTGCCGTCAAAACGACCCATACCCCCGATAATGGCCTTGTCATCGGCATAGAGCCGGTCACCTGCCAGCGGGGTGAAGTCGCTCACCAGCGCGTTGATATAGTCCTGCGTGTGCGGACGCTGTGCATGACGGGCAACCTGCACTTTCTGCCATGGCGTAAGCTTGGCGTAGATGGCGCGCAGGTGTTTTTCCGCCTTTTCTGAAAGGCGGGCCGTTTCTTCTTCAATGTTGACCTTCGGGGTCAGCCATCTGCCGCAGTTCGTCGATCTTGTTCTCAAGTTCGGCGACGGGCTTTTCAAAATCCAGGAACTGACGCATGCCACAGCCGATAGCACACTGCCGCTGAAAACCAAGCCTCTATCATGCACAGGCACGCGTTTTTAACGCCTTTTACTGCACACGCTATCCATTAGATGGCGGTTTTCCGCCCTCGGGCGCATCTTCGCCCCCCACCTGCGCCAGCGGGTGAGATGCCACTACCGCCTGCCTGAGCTGCTCGATCTGCACATGGGTGTAAATCTGGGTGGTGGCGATATCGGCATGGCCCAGCAGCATCTGCAACGCCCGCAGGTCTGCACCATGCGCCAGAAGATGCGTTGCAAACGAATGCCGCAACACGTGGGGAGAAAGCCGGGCGGGGTCCAACCCTGCCCTAAGGCCCACATCATGCAGAATCCGGTCAAAGGCCTGCCGCGTCATGGGCTGGGTTGGGTTACGTCCGGGAAACAGGAACAAGCTGCCCAGCGCCTTATCTGTTTCCATCAAGGCCTTAACCGCCTCGCGCGCGCTGTCGGACAAGGGCACCAGCCGCTCCCGCCCGCCCTTGCCGCGCACCATGAGTGTGTGGGCCTCGCCCGCCAGCGCCACGCGTGTCAGTGACAGCAGTTCAGAAATACGCAGCCCCGAGGCATAAAGCAGTTCCAGCGCCGCCAGTGCCACCTGCCCGCGCCGTATCCGCGCAGCAGACGCCCCCTCGGGAGCCGGGCAGGCCTCCAGCAGGGCCAGCACTTCCGATTCGGATAAAAAACCGGGCAAGGAGCGCTCGGGCCGGGGGGTATCCAGATTAGCGGCGGGGTTATCCGTCCGCAGTCCTTCACGCAGGAGAAACAGATAGAACTGGCGAATACACGACAGCCGCCGCGCAACGCTGCGCCGGGCCTGCCCTTCCGCCGCCATATCCGCCATCCAGCCCCGCAGGCCTTCCGGCGTAGCATCCCTGAGGGTCTGCCCCTGCCCGGCGAGGCTCTGCGCACAAGAGGACAAATCCGCTTCATACGCCGCCAGCGTATTGGGGGCGGCCGCACGCTCGGCGGCCAGCATTTCCAAAAACATGTCCATGCCGGACAGGTCAGCCCTCATCCCGCCGCCTCCTTAGGCAAAAGCGGCGCGGCGGGACCAGCATGGACCGACATGCTTACTCGGGAGCAGAATCAGCCGGCTGGGGCGCTGCTGGTGTGGACACACCCGGAGCCACCACAGGCCCGGTGGGCACGACCGGCACAAGAGCTGCTGCCGCAGGGGCCGCTGCCTCCTGCTGGGGGAGCGGCAGTACCCGGTGCACAGCCTGCGGCTCGGGAGCATGGGCCTTGAGCCCCAGCACCACCAGCCCACCCAGCGCGCCGAGAAAAACAACCGCGACAATAGCAAGGATACCGCGCCCCATTACCCGCTCCCAGAAAACAGACATCATGACAGACAGCGTCACGACAGATACCGTAGGTGTGTTCCCCCTGCTCTATGTTAAGCTAAGCCCCATGTCATCACGTATCTCCATTCCCCAACCTGAAACAACGGACCCGCCTCCCGTTCCGCTCAATCTTGAGCGCATTGTCCGCGCCCATGGCCCCGGCCTACTGCAAACGGGCCGCAGCATCGTGCTCGTAGGGCTGATGGGTGCAGGCAAAACCACCATAGGCCGCATGCTGGCAGCGCGGCTCGGCCTGCCCTTCGTGGATGCCGATACAGAAATAGAACGCGCCGCGGGCTGCTCCATTGCCGATGTGTTCCGCCTGTATGGCGAGGCCGCCTTCCGCGATGGCGAACGCCGCGTTATCCGCCGCCTGCTTGAAGGCCCCCCCATGGTGCTGGCCACGGGCGGTGGCGCTTTCATGGCAGCCGACACGCGCAGGCTGGTGCGCGATCAGGCCATTTCGGTTTGGCTGCGCTGCCCGTTGCCCGTTCTTCTGCGCCGGGTTGCGGGGCGCACGCACCGCCCCCTGCTGAACACCGCATCCCCACGGGATGTACTGGAAAAACTGATTGCCATCCGCCACCCGGTCTATGCCGAGGCCGATGTGACGGTGGATTGTGGAGACAATAACGTGGAGCATACAACAACGCGCGTCATGGAAGCGCTGGCCCTTTCGCGCCGCCCGTTGCGCCTGCCCGTTGAACTGGAAAAAAGCCGCTACGATGTGGTGATCGGCACCGACCTGATCAGCCGCGCTGGTGCGCTGCTGGCGCCGGTTCTGCCGCGCCGCAATGTTATCGTCATTACCGATGAAACCGTGCGCCCGCTCTACCTGCCAGACTGCTCGCCTCCTTTCAGGAAACCGGAATCGAGCACGATCCATAATCGTTGCCCCCGGTGAGCACACCAAATGCTGGGCCACCTATCAAAACGTGGTGGACACCATTCTGGAAGGTGGGGTGGAACGCCGCACCGCCATCATAGCCCTCGGCGGTGGCGTGGTGGGCGATCTGGCTGGCTTTGTGGCCGCCACCACGCTGCGTGGCCTGCCCTTCATTCAGATTCCCACCACACTACTCTCGCAGGTCGATTCCTCCGTTGGCGGCAAAACGGGCATCAACTCGCGCTGGGGCAAGAATCTGATCGGCGCTTTCCATCAGCTCTATGCGTGCTGGCGGATGTTTCCTCGCTCGCCACCCTCCCCCCGCGTGAGGTGGTGGCGGGTTATGCCGAAATTGTGAAGTCAGGGCTGATCGGGCAGGAATCGCTCTTTGCCTGGTGCGAAAAACACGGTGCCGCCGTGCTCTCGCGCGACCCCGAAGCTCTGGCCGAAGCCGTGCGTCAGGCCTGCGCCTTCAAGGCAGGCGTTGTCGCCGCCGATGAGCGCGAGGAGCAGAAAACCGATGGCCGCGCCCTGCTCAATCTGGGGCATACCTTTGGCCACGCACTGGAAGCCGAACTGGGATATGATGGCCGCCTGCTGCATGGCGAGGCCGTATCCATCGGCCTGACACTGGCGTTTTCTCTGTCCGTAAAGCTTGGATTCTGCCCGCAAGAAGACCTGATTCGCGTTACCAACCATTTGGAAAGCCTGCATATGCCCGCGCATATCAGTGACCTGCCCCATCGTTTCCGCATAACGGATCTGATGGCCCACATGCAGCGTGACAAAAAAATGCAGGATGGCAGGCTTTCCTTCGTGCTCGCGCACGGAATCGGCAAGGCTTTCACCACGCGCGACGTGCCCGCAGAAGCCGTGCGCGAGGTGCTGCTGGCGGATGGGGCGACACCCTAAAAACAGTCTGAATCCGCCGGGCTTTTTAGGCGGCGCGGCAAAAAAGTCACCGTGCCGCAATTCTGCCTTAATGGAACAGGAGAGAGAGGCGGAACAGTTGCGTTTGCAATATGTTAACCAATACCCACGATATTGATGCCGCACGGCTATGCAGCAGGGACATATTCAGCCAACGAAATGAACTGTTGCAGATAAACCACGCTGATGACTTGTAGTGTCAAACAGTAGGGGCCGCCGGGTTCCTCTTTTGGAACCAATGGTTCTATACCGTTTTAAGGCATCTAGCTGGGCCTGTCCGCCGAATGGTTGGCGGGCAAGTCGAAACAGATGATACATTGAGGACGAAAATAATGCGTCTCCGCACGGCGTTACTTGCAACGACACTGATGGCAGCGGTTCCGGCTGTTGCCTCGGCCACCACCATCACCGGTCCGTATGTCGATCTGGCGGCGGTTATGACCTGACCCAGACCCAGCATGCTCATGTCGGCCCCGACGGGACCCATCAGTCCATCAGCCACAAGACGGGCTGGACGGGTTATGCCTCCTTCGGCTGGGGCTTCGGCAACGGCCTGCGCGCTGAAGTTGAAGGCACCTACCTGCGCTCCAACGTTGGTGGCGGTACGGTTGGTGGTTCCACCGGCAACCCCACGGCCGGCAATGGCAAGGACTCCTCCTACGGCGGCTTCGTCAATGTCCTGTATGACATTGACCTGAAGCAGTTCGGTATCGACGCGCCTGTCACGCCGTTCGTCGGTGTTGGCGCCGGTTACCTGTGGACGGATGAACAGGTTAACTACTCCTATGCTGGCCATAGCGGCAGCATCCGCGGCACGACCGGCGGCTTCGCCTATCAGGGCATTGTCGGTGCGGCATTCGACACGGGCATCCCCGGCTTCCAGGTCACGGCTCAGTACCGCATGATCGGCCAGCCCGGCACGTTCCGTAACGGTGCATTCAACGACAGCGCCACGAACGGCAACGTCAACTTCGATCACCGCTTCAACACCTGTTCATGGTTGGCCTGCGCTACGCCTTCGACACGGCTCCCCCGCCGCCGCCGCCGGCTCCGGCTGTGGTTGCCGCTCCGGCTCCGCTGCCCGCACGCTCCTACCTGGTGTTCTTCGATTGGGATAAGGCTGACCTGACCGCTCGTGCGCGCCAGATCGTGGCAGAAGCTGCTCAGGCTTCCACCCACGTGCAGACGACCCGTATCGAAGTTAACGGCTACACCGATAACTCCTCTGCTCACCCCGGCCCCCGCGGCGAAAAGTACAACCTGGGCCTGTCCCTGCGTCGTGCTAACAGCGTGAAGGCCGAACTGGTGCGCGATGGCGTTCCGGCAACCGCGATCGACATCCACGGGTACGGCGAAGCCACCCGCTGGTGCCGACCGGCCCCAACACCCGCGAACCCCAGAACCGTCGCGTGGAAATCATCCTCCACTGATTGGTTCGCTTTCCGGTCTGACCGGAAATCGCGGAAAGAGGCGCCTTCGGGCGCCTCTTTTTTTATCCGTCTTTTCTGGCACCGGCTTTCACGCCATACTTGGCTTTACCATGCGCTCTCTTTTTTCCAGCCTGACAGGTCAGGGCCGCCTCGCACCGCTGTTCAAATTCGGGGTTATCGGCTCACTCGGATTCGTCTGCGACAACACGGTCGTCTATACGATGCGCCCGCTCATCGGGCTGACAGCCGCAACCCTCGCGGCTTATTTCATCGCGGCAACCTTCAACTGGTTGCTTAACCGCCTCTGGACATTCCGGGGCCGGGGCCTACACCACCACCCGCTCGTGCAGTGGCTGCGCTTTCTGTGGGCCAACAGTCTTGGATTCTGCCTGAACCGGGGTGTGGTTTTTACCCTGTTCTATCTGTTCCCCTTCTGCGTACACCATCCGGTTGTCGCACTGGCGGCTGGCACGCTGGCGGGGCTTTTGTCCAATTTCAAACTCAGCCAGAAACTGGTTTTTCACGACCGCAAACCAGTGCCCCCCACAAGCGGTGCATCCGGCCGGTCATAATGCTGCCTCTTTCGGAGAAGGCGCGGCTGCGCTACAGCTAGGCCAGATATTCGACCACCATCACAGGTTCCGTCAGGGCACGGAGGCCTACCGTTCCGTTTTTGGCATTCCGCCTTGCACCAACCCGTTCAGGACTTCCAGCCCCACGCCATGCTGACAACAAACGAAATCCGCGCCTCTTTCCTGGAATATTTCGCCAGCAAAGAACACCAGATCGTCGCCTCGTCTTCCCTTGTTCCGCGGAACGACCCGACCCTGCTGTTCACCAATGCGGGCATGGTGCAGTTCAAGAACGTTTTCACCGGCCAGGAAACCCGCCCCTATTCTCGCGCCACAACAGCGCAGAAAGTGGTGCGCGCCGGCGGCAAGCATAACGATCTGGACAATGTCGGCTACACTGCCCGGCACCACACGTTCTTTGAAATGATGGGGAATTTCTCCTTCGGGGACTACTTCAAGGCCGAAGCCATTGAGCTGGCCTGGACACTGGTAACCAAGGGTTTTGGCCTGCCCAAGGACAAGCTGCTGGTCACCGTTTATGCCGAGGATGAAGAAGCCGCAGGCCTGTGGCGCAGCATTGCCGGGCTGGACGATAGCCGGATCATCCGCATTGCCACGTCTGACAATTTCTGGCGCATGGGCGATACGGGGCCGTGCGGTCCCTGCTCGGAAATCTTTTACGATCACGGCCCGGATGTTCCCGGTGGCCCGCCCGGATCACCGGATGAAGACGGCGACAGGTTTGTAGAAATCTGGAACCTCGTGTTCATGCAGTATTTCGAAGACCCGCCGGGCGTGCGCTCGCCCCTGCCCCGTCCGTCGATCGATACCGGGCTGGGTCTGGAACGCTTTGCCGCTATCCTGCAGGGCAAGCGCGACAACTACGACACCGATACGTTCGTGGCACTCACGCAGGCTTCGGCCGATGTCAGCCATCAGGCAGTGGACGGCGCGTTCAAGTCCAGCCACCGCGTTGTGGCCGACCACCTGCGTTCAACCGCGTTCCTGATTGCTGATGGCGTGCTGCCCTCCAAGGACGGTCGTGGTTATGTGCTGCGCCGCATCATGCGCCGCGCCATGCGCCACCTGCACATGATGGGCACCAAAGACCCGGTTTTCTACAAACTGCTGCCCGCCCTTATCCAGCAGATGGGCAATGCCTATCCTGAACTGGTGCATGGTGAGGCGCTGATCCGCGAAACCATGCGCGGTGAGGAAGAGCGCTTCAAGGCCATGCTCGAACGCGGCCTGCACCTGCTGGACGAAGAAAAAGCCCGCCTGACACCCGGCGCCGCCCTGCCCGGTGATGTCGCCTTCCGCCTGTACGATACGTTTGGCTTCCCGCTCGATCTGACACAGGATGCCCTGCGCGGCAGCGGCCATGATGTGGATGTAAGCGGTTTTGAAGACGCCATGGCCATCCAGCGCCAGCGCGCCCGTGCGGCGTGGTCTGGCTCGGGCGATGCGGCAGTTGAAACCATCTGGTTTGAAGCCCGCGACCGTTTTAGCGCGTCTGAATTCCTTGGCTATTCGACCGAACTGGCGGATGGTGAGGTGCAGGCCATCATTGCGGGCAATGCCTTCCTGCCTGAAGCCACGGTAGGTGCGGAAGTCGCCATTCTGCTCAACCAGACCCCCTTCTATGGCGAAAGCGGTGGGCAGGCTGGCGATACCGGCACCCTGCGCGCCGCCGGGCTGGAAATCGCGGTAACGGACACCCAGAAGAAAGCGGGTGACCTGATCGTGCATTACGGTACCATCATACAGGGCACACTCCGCCCCGGCATGGCGGTAACAGCCGATGTCAATCATGCGCGGCGCTCGGCCATTCGGGCGCATCACTCGGCTACCCATCTTCTGCACGAAGCCCTGCGCCGCCACCTTGGCGCGCATGTGGCGCAGAAAGGCAGCCTGAACACGCCTGACCGCCTGCGGTTCGACATCAGCCAGCCGCGCCCGATTACGGCCGAGGAACTGGCCCTTGTGGAAGCCGAGGTGAATGAGCGTATCCGCGAAAATGCGCGCGTTGTAACCCGCTCCATGACCCCGGATGAAGCCGTAGAAGAAGGGGCAACCGCCCTGTTCGGCGAAAAATACGGTGATGAAGTCCGTGTCGTTTCCATGGGTGCGGGCGACGAAAACCGTAATGCCTGGTCCATGGAACTCTGCGGCGGCACGCATGTTGAACGCACGGGCGATATCGGCCAGTTCAAGATCGTAACCGAAAGCGGTGTGTCCGCTGGCGTGCGCCGTATTGAGGCCGTTGCTGGCAAAGCGGCCGAAAGCCTTGCCGTTGCCAATGAGCAGCGCCTGAGCCAGATGGCCGCCATGATGAAAGTTGGCGTGAACGAAGCGCCCGAACGCCTTGCCAGCCTGCTGGAAGAGCGCCGCGCGATGGAACGCCAGATTGCGCATCTGCAACGCCAGCTTGCCACGGGCAGCGTGGCCGCCGCTGGTGTGGAGCAGGTTGGGGCATTCCGCCTCGCAACCCGCAATGTGGGTGAAACCCCCGCGCGCGAACTCAAGGGACTGGCTGAAACCATTCTCAAGCAGGGCGAAGCCGATGTGGTGGTGCTGATTTCCACCGCCGAGGGCAAAGGTAGCGTTGTTGCGGCCATAGCCCCTGCACAGGCCGAAAAAGCCGATGCCGTGGCACTGGTCCGCGCGGCCAGCGTTGCATGGGCGGCAAGGGTGG
>NZ_BAIN01000017.1 GCF_000613285.1 Acetobacter papayae JCM 25143
GGTATATCAATTACAGCATGTGGATCGGTTTTGCGCTTGTGGTGGCCACAGCCCTCGCCTATCTGGCGCTGGCGCGGCCGCATCTGCGGGGCAGCGCACGTTATGCGGATGCGTGGCTGATTTCTCCCAGACGCCGCTAAGCGCTCATACTTCGCTTTGTTCTACGCATGAAAACAGGCGGCTCCAGCATGGGGCCGCCTGTTTTGCGTTACAAAAACGTGGCCATGCAAGACCAGCGCGTAGGTGCGTAAGCGTTCCCGGCAGAGCTTCATGAAGCGAGTGGTAAACTGTTGGAATCCATCGGATTTTTTGGGACTTCCTCGTGGGGTGGTAGCTGGTTATGTGGTGGTGGGGCGGAACCACACCATGTAATCGGATATAAAATCCGGGTTTTTGGGGGATGCTATTATGGATACCGTGAAGGTATATTTTTACAGGCTAAGGGGTGTCTTTTATTGAATGAGTCAAAGGAGGAAAATTTCTATAAAAACTTATAGTGTTCATTAATTTAGTTATATATTTTGGATGTGCATTCATCTTTCATAATAATTTAACTGTTTATTATTTTTAGCGTCGCCAAAATAGACAAACTTTCTGAAAATCAGGGAAGACAGAATTTTGTCTGATGCAAGTGTCTCACAGGGCCGCTATCTGCGCCCGCGCATGAATGCTGGCGAAGCTCCGGCCTTCAGGCTGCTTTTTCTGACTGTTATTGCCGCAGCGCTGGCCTTTGTGGGCTACAGCGTTCTGACAGACCTGCAGGCCGCAGGCGAACATGGGATAGCCGTTGGTGCTTTCGCCCTTCTGGCGCTGGCGCTGCTGATTGCGCTCGGCTTTGAATTCGTCAACGGTTTTCACGATACGGCCAATGCCGTCGCAACCGTTATCTACACCAACAGCATGCCGCCGCTGGTGGCGGTTGTGTGGTCGGGTATGTGGAACCTTCTGGGTGTGCTCGTATCCTCCGGGGCGGTGGCGTATAGTGTCGTCACGCTGCTGCCGGTCGAGCTTATCCTGCAGGTGGGCGGTGGCGCAGGCCATGCCATGATTTTCGCTCTGCTGATTGCTGCCATTTTGTGGAACCTCGCCACATGGGCGCTGGGTATCCCCAACAGCTCCTCCCATGCCCTCATCGGCTCGATCATGGGGGTGGGGATTGCAAACCAGCTTATGGCACCAGCCGGTATGGCCACTTATGGCGTGGACTGGTCGCAGGTGCAGAAAGTATTTAGTGCGCTGCTGTTCAGCCCGCTCTGTGGCTTCATTCTTTCCATGCTGCTGTTCTGGACTTTCCGGGTTCTGATACGCCAGCGCGTGCTGTTTGAAGCGCCTGAAGGCCACAAGCCGCCGCCGTTGTGGATCCGTGGGATGCTGATTGGCACCTGCACGGGTGTTTCCTACTTCCATGGTGGTAATGACGGTCAGAAAGGCATGGGCCTGATCATGCTCATCCTGATTGGCGCGGCCCCCACCGCCTATGCTCTTAACCGCGCCATGCCCGAAACGGCCATGCCCGCTTTTGTGCAGATGGCTGGTGATGCAAGCACCGTTTTCCAGCACCATGCCAAAGAAGTGCGCGCACCGAGTGTGGCCGATGCCCGCTCGCAGGTTACAGAGGCGCTGAGAAACCGGCATGTCGATACGCCGCAGGTATACAGCGCGCTGGCGGTTCTGTCGGACGATATCACGGCTTCGGTCAAGGGGTATCACTCGCTGAACGCTATCCCCGCGGCGGAAGTGCCTAACGTCCGTACGGATATGTATCTGGTGTCTGACGCCATCCGTGTCCTGACAAAAACCACGGTTTTTGAAGGCAAGGAAGCAGCAGACCTCAAGGGCTTCATGGGCCAGCTTAATGCTGGTACGCGGTTCATTCCCACATGGGTCAAGATTGCGGTGGCCGTGGCTCTGGGCATGGGCACAATGGTGGGCTGGAAGCGTATTGTCGTCACGGTGGGCGAGAAAATTGGCAAAACCCATCTCAACTACGCGCAGGGCGCTTCGGCTGAAATTGTTGCCATGGGCACGATCGGCTGGCGGAAGGCTTTGGGCTGCCGGTTTCCACTACGCATATTCTCTCAAGCGGTGTTGCGGGCACCATGGCGGCAGCAGGTTCCGGCTTGCAGTGGCGCACCCTGCGCACCATGGCCATGGCGTGGATTGTAACTCTTCCGGCCGCGATGCTGCTTAGCGGTGTATTGTTCTTTGTCTTTCGTCATATTTTCTGAAAACAGGTTTTTTTCCCTGAGGGTGGAGTGTATGCCGTCCGCAGGGGAAACTTCTGAAAACCATAATTTTACCCAATGAATACCCGTTATCATGCGCTCTGTGGAACGTGTGATCCTTTGCATGAAAGGAAAAACCATGGCCTACGACCAGTATCTGGAAAGCCTGACCCCAGAAGAGCGCCTCCGTGTGCAGATACGGCGTGAAATCATTGATGATCTGGATGAAGAGTTTGAACTTTCCCTGGAAGAGGAAGCCGCAGGCGGTTCTCTTGATGAGGAGGAAAAAGCCTTCCGCCGGGTCTATTTTCGTGAACTAGTGCGGTTGCAGGGCGAACTGGTCAGGCTTCAGGATTGGGTAAAGGCCACCGGGCACCGGCTGGTCGTGCTGTTTGAAGGGCGTGATGCCGCAGGCAAGGGTGGGGCAATCAAGCGGATAGCCCAGCGGCTCAACCCGCGTATCTGCCGGGTGGCGGCACTGCCTGCGCCTAACGACCGTGAGCGTACACAGTGGTATTTCCAGCGCTATATCGCCCACCTGCCTGCTGCGGGCGAAATCGTTCTTTTTGACCGGAGTTGGTATAACCGTGCCGGGGTGGAACGGGTTATGGGGTTCTGCACAGACGAGCAGTATGAAGAATTTTTCCGCTCCGTGCCGGAATTCGAGCGTATGCTCGTGCGTAGCGGTATTCAGGTGGTAAAATACTGGTTTTCCATCACGGATGATGAGCAGGAAGCCCGCTTCCGTGCCCGGATAGAAGACCCACTGAAACAATGGAAGCTTTCCCCTATGGATCTGGAAAGCCGCCGCCGCTGGGAGCTGTATACCCGGGCCAAGGAAGTCATGCTCGAACGCTCCAGTATTCCTGAAGCGCCGTGGTGGGTTGTGCAGGGTGTGGATAAAAAACGTGCGCGCCTCAACTGCATTTCCCATCTGCTGTCTCAGGTGCCGTATGAAGATGTGCAACACCCTGAAATCGTGCTGCCCGAGCGTGTTCATCATCCGGATTATGAACGCCAGCCGACGCCTGAATCCATGATTGTTCCTGAGATTTACTGATTTTGTAAGGTTTAGTGCCGAACGCGTGCGCGGAAGCTGTTCGGGTCGGCTTCATCCCACCAGCGGCGCAGTAGGGGGTGGTCTGTCCCGGCGATCAGTTCTCCCGGGGCAACGAATGGATAAAGTTCGTCCATCTGTAATGCCTGCGCCACATTGATACGGTGGCGCAGATGGGCTGGCTTGAAATCATCCGGTGAATTCAGGCCAGCCGCCACCACGATTTCATGCAGCGCATTCAGTGTTGACTTATGAAACCGCGCAACCCGTTCAGCTTTTTCTGCAACGACAAGTCCACGCTGCCGCGCTGGGGATTGCGTGGCAATGCCGGTTGGGCAGGTATCGGTATGGCAGCGCATGGACTGGATACAGCCCAGCGAGAACATGAAGGCCCGCGCGGCGTTGCACCAGTCAGCCCCAAGGGCCGCGTGCATGGCGATACCCGCTGCCGAGGCCACCTTGCCCGAGGCCGCCAGTTTGACCTGACCCCGCAGGCCAGCGCCTACGAGCGCGTTGCGTGCGAGAATAAGCTTCGCGCAGGGGGGTGCCCAGACTGTCCGATAATTCCTGCGGGGCGGCTCCCGTGCCGCCTTCGGCCCCGTCTATAACGATAAAATCAAGCAAGATACCGCTGGCCAGCATGGCTTTGGTTACGGCAAAAAGTTCGTGTGGGTAGCCTACGCAGAGTTTGATCCCCACCGGTTTGCCACCGGACAGTTCACGCATTCTGGCAGCAAATTCCAGCAGTTCCCTTGGTGTGGAAAATGCGCTGTGGGCTGCGGGGGAAAGGCAGTCCTGCCTGCGGGAACCCCACGGATATGGGCAATTTCTTCTGACACCTTAGGGCCGGGCAACACGCCGCCATGCCCCGGTTTGGCCCCTTGCGAGAGCTTGATTTCGGTCATTTTCACCCGTTCGTCAGATGCACGGTCGCGAAAACGCTCGGGGTCGAACTGCCCATCCGCCGTGCGGCAGCCAAAATAACCCGACCCCAGTTCCCAGACGATATCGCCCCCGTGGCGCAGATGGTAGGGGGAGAGGCCACCCTCGCCGGTGTCATGATAAAAACCGCCCATTTTTGCGCCAAGGTTGAGCGCTTCGATTGCATTGGCGCTCAACGCGCCAAACGACATGGCGGAAATGTTCAGCCGGGAGGCGGAATAGGGCTGCGTGCACTGGCTGGAGCCTACCTGTACCCGCATGGCGGCATCGGCATGGGTATTGGGTACCATGGAATGGGCCAGCCATTCATATTCGCCGTCATAAACATCCAGTTCCGTGCCGAAAGGATGCGCATCCGTAGCCCCTGTAGCGCGGGCATAGACCAGTGCGCGCGTGTCCAGACTGAACGGACGGCCTTCCAGATCGCCCTCGACAATATAGGAACGTAGGAACGGGCGCAGCCATTCAAAAAACCAGCGAAACCGTGCGGAAGCAGGGAAATTGCGCCTGAGGCTGTGCCGGGTTTGTATCAGGTCGATCAGGCACAGGGCAAAAACCGCCAGCGCGGGCACAAGCAGCAACAGGGCGGCAGGGTGGACAGGCGCAAGGCAGAAAGCCGCCACCCCCAGAAGCAGGCTGGCCCATAACAGCCCGTTGCGCCCGAGAGCGCAGTCCGTGAACAGGGCAGCGAGCAGGGTTGCTGTTTTCATGGTCATGCCTCATGGCTGGTTGCGCCGGGCCGGCTCTCCGTCGGTTGAGGCGGACGATAGAATGCCGTGGGCTCAATGCGTAAACACGCTTACGCTATCAGTATGAACATTTACGTAATCAGGTAGCCGGGGGTGTCTGCGGTGGCAGAGTGCCAGCGGGGAGGGGGATGAACTCATCGTGGTCGGCATCGGGTAGTTTCATGCGGCCTGCCTGCCAGTCCATGGCGGCCTGTGTCAGACGTTCCTTTGAGGAGCTGACAAAATTCCACAACAGAAACCGCTCGCTACCGGCTCACCCCCCAACAGCATGACGGTTGATGGCTCAACGGCTTCAAACCATGTGCTGCCGGGGCTGACAACCAGCATCCGCCCGGCTTCATACTCCTGATGATCAAGGTGGATACGGCCTCTGGCAATGTAGAGTGCCCGTTCGGGGTAAGCAGTGGGCAGTTCCGCGCGGGTGCTGGCTGCGAGTTCAAGATGCACGTAAAAAAGCGGCGAGTGCGTGCGCGCGGCTGCCGTAAGTCCGTAAGCGCTACCGGCAATAAGCTGGCCATGGAGTCCGGCCTCGGCCCAGTGGGGCAGGTCAGCACCGGCCAGATGCGCGAAGGAGGGGGCTGTTTCCTCCTCTTCACGGGGGAGGGCAACCCAGGCCTGAATGCCGTGCAGGTGGTCCCCCATGGCGCGGGCTTTCTCAAAACGCTCGCTATGGGTAATGCCCCGCCCGGCTGTCATCCAGTTGACGGCATCCGGCCGCACGGCCTGCTCGGACCCCAGACTGTCGCGGTGCATGATCTCGCCTGAGAAAAGATAGGTAACGGTCGAAAGGCCGATATGGGGATGGGGCCGCACATCCACATGGCGGTCCACGCCCTGAGGCAGATCCAGCGGGCCGAGATGATCAAAAAAAATGAACGGCCCCACCATGCGTCTGCGGGCATGGGGCAGCACACGGCCCACTTCCAGCCCGCCTCCTAGACTGCGTCGCCGCTGTTCTATCGTCAGTTCTATCATGGGGCTCCTTGCCGTTATCCGGGGTGGGGGTGCCGGGAAGCAGGCCATCGGTTTATCCGTAACGCGCGGGGCGGGGTGTTGGCTCCCGCTCAGAAACCGCTCCGGGCTTCGGTGCGTAGAAAGGTCAGGAGTGTGGGGCTGTCACATTGCGTGACATTGAAACGGAACCACGGCGTATCCTGCCCGGTAGGGCAAAACAGGCTGCCGGGGGCAAGCAGGATATCGGCCTGTGCTGCGTGGCGCATGATGGTGCGGACCTGTTTGTCCCCCGGAAAGCGTGCCCATACGAACATGCCGCCCGAAGGCTGTGTGTACAGGGCCAGACCGGCTTTGAGCAGGGCGGCGCAGGTGGCTTTCTGCGCCTTGAAAAGCCCTTCGCGCAGGTCCGCCAGATGCGAGTGGTAAAACCCGCCTTGCAGGATGGAGCAGACCAGCGCCTCGTTGAGAGAGGATGAGGTCAGCCCCACGGCCATTTTGTATTCCATGATCCGCCGGGCCAGATCGGGTGCGCAGCGCACATAGCCAACCCGCAGGCCGGGGGTAATGGTTTTTGAAAAACTGCCGACATGCACCACACGCTCCTCGGTATCCATGCGGGCAAGGCAGGGCTGGGTCTGGGGGGCAAGGTCGAGAAAGATATTGTCCTCGATCACGGTCAGTCCATGCTGGCAGGCCAGTGCGTACAGCGCCGTTATGTTGGCGGCCGTGGAGCAGACGCCGGTGGGGTTATGCAGCACGGATGTCGTGACCATAACGGTGGCGCGTTCATGCGCCAGAATGTGTTCAAGGGCTGTGATATCCACCCCTTCCTTGGTGCGGGGCACGCCGCGTGCGCCAAGGCCGAGCATGTGCAAAAGGGGATAGAGGTTGCAGTAGCCGGGGTCATCCACCAGCACCGTGTCGCCCGGTTTTGTGCAGGCACGCAGGGCCAGTTCCAGCCCCTGCGAGGCACCATGGGTGAGCACGATGCCTTCTTCGGGGCAGGGAATGGCCCTGCGTGCCAGAAGCTGGCGGATAGCCAGCCGGAGTGCGGGAAAGCCTGCCGGGTTTCCGTAATCCAGAAAGGTGGGCAGCAGGTCGGAGCGTGCCAGCCGCTCCAGCGCGCGGCGCACGGACAGGGAGTAGCGATACTGCTCCGACAGCCAGCCGCACCCGGCTTTTATGGTGGGGGCCGTGGTTTCATATGCATGCTGAAGCAGCCAGAGCGGGTCGTCCTCACTGGGGTCTGGCCGGGGGGGCGGGGCTGTGCGGGCCGCGAAATATCCGCCTCGCGCATGCGCCACCAGCACCCCGGCTTCTACCAGTCGGGTATAGGCGTTGGCTACGGTCAGGGGGCTGACCCTGCACAGCCGCGCCATATGACGGATGGAAGGAATACGCTCCCCGGCGGGAATATCGCCATTGCGGATGAGCGTGCCCAGACGGGTGGCAAGCTGCGCTACCAGCGGTGTGGGCAGGGTGGCATCCAGTTGAATGGACGAAGCAGCGGAAAAATTCCCGAAAGTCGGCGCGGAGGACACCAGTACAGATTCTTTCAGATTATGGAATTTCTGTACATATCATGAATGGCTTTGCGCCCGCCATGGCATGGTGCGTGTGTGTTCACGGTGTGGGGACGGGGAATGTGTCTTGCGAGGGCATTGAGTTCCCCATCGCTGTGCCTATAGTGACGTAATTGTTTTGATATAGAAACAGGATGACACGCTCATGCGTATAGCCGGCCTCCAGACCGCAGGCACGCCCGGCAGGGTGGACGCAAACCTGACCGAACTGGGGCAGGCCGTGGTGCGTGCCCGTCAGGACAATGTCCAGTTGCTTGTCACGCCGGAACTGTTTGTAACAGGCTACGACATAGGCGAAAGCCTGCGCGATCTGGCCCGTTTTGATCCGCTGCCCGCTATCCGGGCCATGGCGGCAGCGCATGGTGTGGCCATTCTCGTCGGCTATGCCGAACACACCGAGCAGGGGCTTTATAACAGCGCAACCCTTGTGGATGCCGAGGGCCATACCCTGCTGCATTACCGCAAGCAGCATCTGTTTGGCGAACTGGATAGGGCCTTTTTCCTGCCCGGCTCCGCCCCGCCCGAGGTCATTACCTATCAGGGCATGCGCCTTGCCAGCATGATCTGTTACGATGTGGAGTTTCCCGAATATGTGCGCGCCACCGCTCTGGCGGGGTGCGAACTGCTACTGGTGCCAACTGCCCAGATGGAGCCGTTCACGTTTATTGCCCGCGAGGTTATCCGCACCCGCGCGTGGGAAAACCAGATTTATATCGCCTACATCAATCACGATGGGCAGGAAGGCCAGACCCGCTATGTCGGGAACAGCCAGATTGTCGCCCCTGATGCTTCGGTTCTTGCCCGGATCGAGCAGGGCACGGGGCTGATTACAGCGGATGTTTCGGCGCAGGTTGTTGCCCGCGCCCAGCATGCAAACCCCTATCTGCAGGACAGGCGCCCTGCTTCATACCAGAGTCTGGTCGCCGCTTTTGAAAAGGACATGCCATGAGCACGGACCATTCTGCCGCCACCAGTGCTGAAGGGCCGGTACACGGCCGCCTTTCGGGTAATCTGGGTGTTGCGGAAATCATCTTCATGGTGATGGCCGCCGCCGCCCCGCTAACGGTTGTCAGCGGTAACGTGCCGCTGGCCATTGCACAGGGGAACGGGGCGCTGGCTTGGACAGGCTTTGCGGCGGCTTCGTTCGTGCTTTTGCTGTTTTCCGTCGGTTTTGTAACCATGACGCCGCATATCATGCAGGCGGGCGCGTTTTTTACCTATGTGCGCGAAGGGCTGGGAGCGCGGGCCGGGCGGGGGAGCGCATTTCTGGCATTGCTGACCTATACGGCTATTCAGCTTGGCGTATATGGCTTTTTTGGCTGGGCGATGGATGATGCCGTGCGCCAGTGGGGTGGTCCTGCCTTGCATGGTGGGTGTATGCGCTGCTGGCCCTTATTCTGGTGGCGTTTCTGGGCTACCGGCATATCGAACTCAGTTCGCGCGTGCTGGGGGTGGCCCTTGTGCTTGAAATCGGGGTTGTCCTGATCATGAACGCCGCCATTGTGTGGCATCCGGTACCGGTTGCGGCACCGGCTGGGGCTGAAATCGTTGCATCCGGCCCGTTTGCCGTGGCGCTGCTGTTTGCCATTACCGGCTTTCTGGGGTTTGAAGCCACGGCCATTTTCCGTGATGAAGCCCGTGATCCTGAAAAAACCATTCCCCGCGCTACCTACGGGGCTGTGCTGATTATTGGTTTTTTCTATGCTTTTTCGTGCTGGTGCGTAATCGAGGCCTGGGGGGCGGGCTCCGTTACGGCCATAGCTCACACATATCTGGACAATGGCGGTAACATGGTGCTGGAAACCGCCGGGCGTTATGCAGGCGGAACCGTGCGTGAAATCATGCAGGTGCTGTTGCTCACCAGCCTGTTTGCCTGCCTTCTGTCATTCCACAACATTATTGCCCGCTATTTTCTGGTGCTGGGGCGTGAGGCCATTCTGCCCGGTTTTCTGGCCCGCACGCATGACCAGCATGCCTCGCCCCATGCCGCCTCTCTGTCGCAGACGGGTATGGCTGTTGTGCTGGTGGGGCTGGCCGCATGGTCTGGCGCTGATCCGCTTATCAGTGTTTTCGGGTCCATGGCGGGTATTTCAACGGTGGGTATTATTCTGCTGATGATCCTGACATCGCTCGCTGTTGTCAGGTTTTTTCAGTCTAGACCGGATCTGGCGCGTGGGCAGGCTATCAAAACGATGTGGCTGCCAGTTATGGCCTCTGTGGTGCTGGTGGCGGTTCTGTACATCATTCTGGTCAATTTCGTTATTATTACCGGCCTTTCAGCACTCGTCAGCACCGGGCTTGCCGTTCTGCCTTTCTGTGTCACTCTTTTAGGGTTCTGCCTGAAAAACACCGTTACCGGGGCAGCATCTGTGGCCGATTATACGGTCCGGTAAACCAGCGGATTTTTATCCGTTTTATGGGTGTCTGCCTGTTATGTACAGATGCGCCTGACTTGGGGGTGTCTGTACATATCCCGCCCGCATACAAATTGTTACGGTTAGTTATAAACCGCTCCCGGACCGGACGGCCACATAGGCAGGATTTTTCACCATGTCGCACGCTACAGGCAATTTCGACCCCATGGCCACCGCCCGTGAGGGCACGTACTGGCAGCCCTTTACCGCTAATCGCCGCCTGAGCGCTAATCCTGCGCCACGCACGGTGGTGGAGGCGCAGGGCGCTTATTACAAAACTATCGAAGGCAACAGGCTGTTTGATACGCTTTCCGGCCTGTGGTGTACTCCGCTTGGGCATGCTCATCCGCTGATTGCGGAAGCGGTTAAAACGCAGGTGGAAACCCTCGATTTCGCGCCTAGCTTCCAGCTTACACATCCCGGTGCGCTGCAACTGGCCCAGCGGATTGCGACCATGGCGCCCGATGGCATGAACCATGTGTTTTTTGCCAATTCTGGTTCCGAGGCGGTGGATACCGCGCTCAAAGTGGCGCTGGGCTATCACCGTATCCGCAATGAGGGTAATCGCTTCCGCATGATCGGGCGTGAGCGCGGCTACCATGGTGTCGGGTTTGGCGGCATGTCCGTGGGCGGGATTGTCTCCAATCGCAAAATGTTCGCGGCGGGTATGATGCCCGGCGTCGATCACCTGCGCCACCCCTACGTGCCGGAGAAGGTTGCGTTTTCACGCGGGCAGCCCACATGGGGTGCCGAAATGGCGGATGATCTCGAGCGCCTGGTAGCGCTACATGACGCTTCGACCATCGCCGCGGTTATTGTTGAGCCCGTACAGGGTCAACAGGCGTGCTGGTGCCGCCTGTGGGCTATCTGCAGCGCCTGCGCGAAATTTGCACGCGGCATGGCATTCTGTTGATTTTTGATGAAGTCATTACGGGTTTTGGCCGCATGGGTGCTGCGTTTGGTGCGCAGCGCTTTGGTGTTACCCCCGATATGATCTGCTTTGCCAAGGCAGTGACCAACGGCATCGTGCCCATGGGGGGCGTGATTGTCAGCGATGCAATCTACAATACGTTCATGACTGGGCCAGAAAATGCCATAGAGTTCTGCCACGGTTACACCTATTCGGGTCATCCGCTGGCGGCGGCTGTTGGCAATGTGGTGCTGGATGTCATGGAGCGCGAAGATCTGTTCGCACAGGTGCGAGCACTGGAACCCGTGCTGGAAGAAAGCATTCATACTCTGTCTGACCTGCCCGTTGTGGCGGATATCCGCAATGTCGGGCTGACAGCGGCAATCGACCTCAAACCGGCTGAAGGTAAGCCGGGCGCACGGGGGTTGGCGATTTTCGAAGCCGGGTTGCAGCAGGGCCAGCTCCTGCGGTGCACGGCGGATACGATCTCCTTCGGGCCTCCGTTCATTTCCACCGCGCAGGAACTGCGCGACATGGTGGCTACAGTCCGTAACCTGATCAGCGCTGTCGCCTGATTGGGGTATTGTCTTACCTACGTCTGACAGAAAAGGGAAAACTCTCATGCCTTTGCTGCATTTTCATATTATCAAGGGTAGCCGTACCCCGGCTGAAACCAAAACACTTCTGGACACCGCGCACGCCGCCATGCTCGAAGCATTTGGCGTGCCCGAGCGCGACCGCTACCAGCTTGTTTCCGAACATGATGCTTCGCACATGATTATCGAGGATACGGGGCTCGACATCCCACGCACCAACAAGGTGGTATTGTTGCAGGTTGTATCCCGCCCGCGTTCGAAGGAACAGATTGCGGCATTCTATCGGCTGTTGGCCGAAAAGCTCGAACAGGCCTGCGGTCTGGCACCGGCTGATCTGATGGTGTCCATCATCCAGAATGCTGATGAGCACTGGAGCTTCGGCCTTGGCCGTGCCCAGTTCCTGACTGGGGAACTCTAACTCTATCTGGGGGTGGGTGGGAAATGACATCCACCCCCGGTTTTTCTTCCAGCTTGTAAAGGGTGTTTATTGCTCTTTGCAGTCAGGGAGGGGGTTATACAGGGCCAAGTCAACCAGATAAATCTTCCAGCCATTTTGGGCATGCTGTAGTCTGACGCATATTGCCTGTGATTCACCCGCGTTTTTCGGAAAATCCATAAAAACGCGAACAACGGCTTTGTCTTTGTCTTCCTTGATTGTTTTGACTGATATCAGGGAGGCCCACTCAGCAGCAAAATCTTGAGTATGCGTAAAATAATCTGAATCCCCTAAATAATTCGGATCTGAATCCGGCAGCATATCTCCAACCGGTTGTGCATGATACGAACGCATAATTTTTTCATATAATGATTTTGTGATGTATTTCTTGATATTCATGCCGCAGAAATAATTATTATTGACTGATCTAGGGAGAGATTCGGTATTTTTGCTACATTCGACCATGTATTTTTTATAAAAACCCAGAGTCATCTGCTCAGGTGTTGTGGTTTGAGCGTTGGCCCAGAATGGGAAAAAAGCGGCAATAAAAAGGGCTAAAGCTGATAGTTTCAGCCCATGGCGTGTTCCGGTCAATTGTAAGCGGTGGTTTTGCATCGTGATATATCGCTGCCATAAGACAGCGCTCTCTGGCTGAAATATGGGTAAGAGTGAAAATCTATCACTCGATATGATCATCTGTTTATCTGATGGGTCAATGGCCCATGGTTGCTCTATCCCGGTTACAGCTCGGCCACTCTGCAAGAAGCGATGCGCCGATCTTGTTCCTGTCTTTGGGCATGCCGAATAAGCGTGGTGCAGGGGCGAGACCTCGCCGCTGCTTATGATCCGCTGATCACGCGCATGATTGCCCATGTCTGCTTGAAGAAGTAGCGAGGTCGGTTTGTTTTTATTGGATGGGGAATATTTAAAAATTGGCGGAGGGGATGGGATTCGAACCCACGGTACGGCTTGACACCGTACAACGGTTTAGCAAACCGCCGCCTTCAGCCACTCGGCCACCCCTCCGCCGAAGAGTGCACACATACACGACGTTTGCACTGCTGCTTTTAGGGGGGCAAATGGGATTCGTCAAACCCTCTTATGCAAGTTGACATTTATTTTTTGCAAACAGGGGGTTTTGTCAGGTTTATGGCCCTGCGCGGGGCGGGGTATTCCGCCCCGCACAGGGGTGTTTTCAGCCGTTGAGGCGGGCCTGAAGAGCCTCGTTCACCAGAGCCGGGTTACCCTTGCCCTTGGTTTCCTTCATGACCTGTCCCACAAAGAAGCCGAACAGCTTGTCCTTGCCGGAGCGGTATTCCGCCAGCTTGTCGGCGTGCTTGTCCAGCACTGCCGTAATGGCTGCGTCAATCGCGCCGGTATCGGTTACCTGCCGCAGGCCCTTGCGTTCCACGATGCTTCCGGGTCTTCGCCGGTTTCCACCATGTCTTCAAACACTTCCTTGGCGATCTTGCCATTGATGGTGCTATCCGCGATCAGGTCCAGCATCTTGCCAAGGCTGGCAGCGCTGACAGGGCTGGTCTCGATCGTGGTGGAGGTGCGGTTGAGGGCCGCGAACAGGTCGCCCGTAACCCAGCTTACCGCCAGCTTGCCATCGCGCCCACGGGCTACGGTTTCGTAGTAATCAGCCACAGCCTGCTCTGCGACCAGCACCCCGGCATCATAGAAGGTAATGCCGTATTCCTGCTGGAAGCGTGCGCGCTTGGCATCGGGCAGTTCGGGCAGGGCAGCATGCAGGCTGTCCACCCAGGACTGTTCAAGCACCAGCGGCAGCAGGTCAGGGTCGGGGAAGTAGCGGTAGTCATGCGCGTCTTCTTTCGAGCGCATGGTGCGGGTTTCGCCCTTTGTGTGGTCGAACAGGCGGGTTTCCTGATCCACCGTGCCGCCGTTTTCCCAGATTTCGACCTGACGAGCCGCTTCGGCCTCAATCGCCTGCATGACAAAGCGGATGGAGTTGACGTTCTTGATCTCGCAGCGGGTGCGGAAAGGCTCACCCGCTTTGCGGACAGACACGTTCACATCCGCACGCATGGAGCCTTCCTCCATGTTGCCATCGCAGGTACCTAGATAGCGCAGGATCTGGCGCAGCTTGCGCAGATAGGCCCCTGCCTCTTCCGGGGCGCGGATATCGGGTTCGCTGACGATTTCCATCAGCGCGACACCTGCACGGTTCAGGTCCACGAAAGATTTTGTGGGGTCCTGATCATGCAGCAGCTTGCCCGCATCCTGCTCCAGATGCAGGCGCGTGATGCCGATGGAGCGGGTTTCCCCATTCGCCAGTTCGATGGTGATGGTGCCCGTTCCCACGATTGGGTGCTCGAACTGGCTGATCTGGTAGCCCTGCGGCAGATCGGCGTAAAAATAGTTCTTACGGTCGAAACGGCTGGTCAGGTTGATCTGCGCGTTCAGCCCCAGCCCGGTACGGATGGCCTGCGCCACGCAGGCGTGGTTGATAACGGGTAGCATGCCGGGGAAGGCGGCATCCACCAGACTGACCTGCGTGTTGGGGTCGCCACCAAAGGTGGTGGACGCACCGGAGAACAGCTTGGAGTGGCTGACGACCTGAGCATGAACCTCAAGCCCCACCACAATTTCCCACTGGCCGGTCTGGCCTTCGATCACGTAGCTCATGCGCCTGCTCCCGCATGCAGGGTGGGCCGGTGTGCAAAACCCGCCGCTGCTTCCAGCGCGCCGCCAACCGACAGCACGGTTTCTTCATCAAAATGGCGGCCCAGTACCTGCAACCCGAGCGGCAGGCCAGAACCGTTCAGCCCCACCGGCACCGACAGGCCGGGGATACCGGCAAGGCTGGCGGGCACGGTAAAGATGTCGTTGAGATACATCTGCACGGGGTCGTTCTGGTTTTCTCCCTGAGCAAAAGCGGCTGAGGGGGCCGTGGGGGTCAGGAGCACATCCACGTTTTCAAACGCCTGCTCAAAATCACGGCGGATGAGTGTGCGAACCTTCTGGGCCTTGAGGTAATAGGCATCGTAATAGCCAGCGGACAGCACATAGGTGCCCATCAGGATACGGCTGCGGACTTCGGGGCCGAAGCCTGCGGCGCGCGAGGCCTCGTACACCGCATCGAGCGAGGCACCGTCCACCCGCTTGCCAAAGCGGATGCCATCATACCGTGCAAGGTTGGAAGAGCATTCCGCCGGAGCGATAATGTAATAGCTGGTCAGCCCGTAGCGGGTGTGGGGGAGGGAGACATCCACCACCTCGCACCCAGCTTCACGCAGCCAGGCAATGCCCTGCTCCCACATGGCCAGCACGTCTTCGGGTAGGCCGGGGGCGCGGTATTCGGTGGGGATACCCACCCGCAGGCCCTTCACGCTCTTGCCCACGGCCTTGTGGAAAGCCGGAACCGGGCGGGAGGAGGAGGTGCTATCGCGCTCATCAAAACCGGCCATGGCTTCGAGCATCAGCCGGCATCGGCCACGCTGCGGGTCATGGGGCCTGCCTGATCGAGCGAGCTGGCATAGGCGATCACGCCCCAGCGGCTGCACCGGCCATAGGTGGGTTTCAGCCCGACAATGCCGCAATACGCGGCAGGCTGGCGGATGGAGCCACCCGTGTCCGTGCCGGTTGCAGCCAGAGCCAGACCAGCGGCCACAGCGGCGGAGGACCCGCCTGAAGAACCACCGGGCACAAGGGCGACATCGGGTTCGCCCGTGCGGCGCCATGGACTGGTGGTCGCCCCGAAAGCGGATGACGTGTTGGCCGAACCCATGGCGAATTCGTCCAGATTGGTCTTGCCCAGAAAAACCGCGCCTTCCTTGAGCAGCCGCGCCGTAACCGTGCTTTCATAGGGCGGCACGAAGTCGGCCAGAATCGCACTGGCGGCCGTCGTGCGGATGTCCTTTGTGCAGAACAGGTCCTTGATGCCGATGGGCAGGCCATCCATCAGCCCGGCCGTGCCTGCGGCGTAGCGGGCATCGGCGGCATCGGCCTGTGCCAGAACGGTCTCTTCGGGCAGGACGGTAATATAGGCGTTCAGCGCGGGGTTAAGGCGGGCGATGGCGTCCAGATGCGCCTTGGCCAGTTCACGCGCGCTGAAAGTGCGGGCGGCAAGGCCCGCGCGGGCTTCGGTCAGGGTCAGTCCGGTCAGCATTATTCGACAACCTTGGGTACGGTGTAAAAAGGCCCGGCCGTTTCGGGGGCGCAGGCCAGCAGGGCGTCGCGGCAGTTGCCGTCATTCACCACATCTTCGCGCTGGCGCAGGGTTTCGGTTTCCGTGCCGACCATGGGGGGCACGCCATCCACGTTCACTTCGGCAAGTTGATCGATCCAGCCAGAATACTGTTGAGCTTTTGCGTGGTGGCTTCAAGCTCAGCGTCTTCAAGGCCGATACGGGCCAGTTTGGCTATGCGTCGGGTGGTCGCAAGGTCGAGCGACATGAAAGCGGACCCCTCAATTGTTCAGACAGATGGTGCGAAAGCCCCTAGCATAATCGGGCGCGGTGCAACATACCATGGGTCATGACTCTGCTCAGCCTGGCCGATCTGGCCGCGACATTGCCCCCTCAGTCCCGCCTGCTGGGTATTGACCCCGGCAGCCGTCAGGTCGGGCTTGCCCTGTCCGATGTGCTGCGCATGGTGGCCAGCCCCCTGAAAACCGTCAAACGGGGCAAGCTGGGGCAGATGGCGACCCTTGTGGGGGAACTGGCGCGTGAACACGGCATAGGTGGCATGGTGGTGGGCATGCCGCTTTCCCTCGATGGTGGGTTTGGCCCTGCTGCACAGGCCAGTCGTGACTGGACACTAGCCCTGTCCGAGCAGACGGGCCTGCCCGCCTGCCTGTGGGATGAGCGCCTCTCCTCTGCTGCGGTTAACCGTATGCTGATCAACGAGGCCGACATGTCGCGCGCGCGGCGGGCCGAAATGGTGGACAAATTGGCTGCAGCCTATACGCTGCAGGCGGCGTTGGATGCCATGCCCCGGTAGCAGGTCTGAAAAACAGCCTGAAAATACGGGGCTCATATTTGCCACAAATGGACGACATGCTTGTGGCAACCAAACATAGCCAGGAGAAAACGGGCCTATGTCCAAACATATGTTTAATGCCGCCGCCCTGACCATGATGGGAGCCGCCGTGTTCGCGCTCAGCCTGCCGCCTGCTCCGGCTCATGCCGAAGATGCTGTTGGCAAGGCATGGGATTCCACCAAGACGGGCACCGAACAGGCATGGGACAAAACCAAGTCCGGTACCGAAAAGGCGTGGGATAAAACCAAATCCGGTTCGGAAACGGCGTGGGACAAGACAAAGTCTGGCAGCGAGAAGGCATGGGACAAGACCCGTGACGGTAGCGAGACCGCTTGGGACAAAACCAAATCCGGCAGCAAGAAAGCTTGGAACAAGACCGAAAACGCCACGACCGGTGCCGCACATGATGTGGGCAAGTGGGGCGACAAGACCGGCAAGAAAATCGGTAATGCCGGAGAGAGTGTCGGCAAGGATATCGGCAGCGTTTTTTCCAGCAAGGACAAGTAAGCCTTACCTGTCTGATAGCGGGTTACGGCTCGCATAAGAAAAAGCCCGCCACCCCATGCAGGAGTGGCGGGCTTTTTTCATGCCGTGGTTTGGCGTGCGGGGTGTTCTGGCCTTTGGGCAAGGCCAGAACCTTTCCGCTCCGTCAGGCTCAGGCCTTGGCGGCGTCCAGCAGGGCCTGTTCCAGAATGTCCAGACCTTCGTCCACCAGCGCATCGGAGGCGGTGAGCGGCGTCAGGATACGGACCGTGGCTCCCTGCACGCCACAGGCCAGAACGATCAGACCTTTTTCACAGGCCATGGCGCACAGCTTGGCGGCAAAGCCTGCGCGGCGCTCTTCGCCTGCATGGCGTTCCAGCACGTCAAAGGCGACCATAGCACCCAGCCCGCGCGGCTGGCTGATCGGCAGCAGGTCGGTGCGCTTGTGCCAGCCCGCGATACGCGCCTTGAGGCGCTCGCCCATGGCGTTGGCGCGGTCGATCAGCTTTTCCTCATCGATCACGTCCAGCACGGCCAGAGCGGCGGCGCAGGCCAGCGGTGCACCGGCATAGGTGCCGCCCAGCCCGCCGGGGGGCACGGAGTCCATCAGATCAGCCCGGCCGATAACGCCCGAGAGCGGCATGCCGCCCGCCAGAGACTTGGCGACGCAGATCAGGTCAGGCTCAATACCGGAATGTTCGATGCCGAACAGCTTGCCGGTACGCGCAAAGCCGGACTGCACTTCATCAGCAATCAGCTTGATGCCGTGCTGGTCGCACAGGGCGCGCAGGTGGCGCAGCAGGGCTGGCGGCGCAATGCGGAAACCACCTTCACCCTGTACGGGCTCGATGATGATGGCGGCCACGTTGTCAGGGCCGATATCGGAGGCAAAGAGGAAGCCCAGCATCTTCAGGCTGTCTTCCACTGTGATGTCACCATCGGGGAAGGGCACGTGATAGATTTCACCCGGCAGGGTGCCGAAGGGGGCCTTGTAGGGCTGCACCTTGCCGGTCATGGCCGTGGCCAGCAGCGTGCGGCCATGGAAACCGCCGCAGAAAGCGATAACGCCCGTACGGCCCGTGGCGGCGCGGGCGATCTTGACCGCGTTTTCCGTGGCTTCGCCACCGGTGGTGAAGAAAATCGTCTTGGCAGGGCCGGTGAACGGCGCGCGGGCGTTCAGCTTTTCAGCCAGTTCGATATAGGGCTCGTAGGCACAGACCTGAAACGCGGTGTGGGTGAAGCGCTCAAGCTGCTTCTGCACGGCCTCAATCACCTTGGGGTGACGGTGCCCGACATTGAGCACCGCAATACCCCCGGCGAAATCAATGTAACGGCGGCCTTCGACATCCCACAGTTCGGCATTTTCAGCCCGGTCGGCAAAAACCGGAGTGGCCACGGACACGCCACGCGGCACGGCGGCCTGACGGCGCGCGAGCAGGGCGGCATTGGTTGCGGCGGGTGGTGTGGTGTTCAGCATGGTCATTCGCTCCGGCTAATGGCGGAACACGGGGCATGCCGCTGGGGGGCGTGCGTGTTCGTTTCGGTTTGTTTCGTTAAGCAATTTTTCATCAGGGCGGGAGGAGATTTTTCTGTCGTCGGGTGGTGACTTTTAATCACCGATCAGGCGGGGGGGTGCCTTCCTGTCTGGCGGCTTCTTCCAGCAGCCATGCCCGGAACGCGCTCAGGGCCGGTTTGTCCCATGCCTGAGCGGGTGCCCGCAGCATATAAGCGCCCAGCGTGGTGTCGATCAGAGGGGTCTGGCTGGGCTGCACACGCACCAGCCGCCCGGATTCGAGGTCATCTCCCAGCAGGAAGGCGTTGCTCAGGGCAATGCCTTCACCCGCGCGGGCGGCTGCGAGCGTGACATGCGCCTGCCAGAGCCGCCCGGCGGCGTTCAGCGCGCCGGGCCGCACGTTCTGGGCGGCAAACCACAGGCGCCATTCGCTGTCATCTTCCTCCAGCAGTAGGGGGGCGTGCAGCAGGTCGGCGGTGGTGCGTGGCTGCCCACCCATTGCGATCAGCCCGGCGGGCGAGATAACGGGAAAAACGGCGGGCCGGGCAATCAGCACGCTCCGCAGGTCGCGCGTGTCCGTGCTGATGGTGTTGTCCTGCCGGTAGCCGATCTGCGCGTGGCTGTGCGGGCTGACACCGCTGACATGAAAGGTCGTGTTGGCGTCTACCGCGCGCAGCAGCACATCCGTGCCGGGATAAGCCCGGCGGAACGCGCCTAGTCTGGGCAGCAGCCAGTGATAGGCAAAGCCGTGCGCGCAGGTCACGGTCAGGGAACGGGGCTGGTTACGCAGCTCGGCCGTGGCATTGGCCAGTTCGTCCAGCAGGGGGGCTATGCGGTCGTGGTAGCTCTGCCCGGCCTGTGTCAGCGCGCCGGTTTCGCGGTCGCGCAGGGGGGTGCCCAGTCGCTGCTCAAGGTCGCGGATATGGCGGCTGATGGCGGCATGGTCCATGCGCAGGGCCGCTGCCGCCCGCCTGATACCCCCGGTGCGGGCGAAAGCAACAAAGGCGTTCAGGGCCGCGAGGGGGGGAATATGCGCGCGTGAATCCATGCGGAACGGCTAGAAAATGAAAGAAGATCACTCCATTGGACGGGAAAGCGCTCAAAAGGCAAGGGGGCCACGCCGGGAAAGAATGCAGGGCTGGGCCATGCAGGCTGTTTTCAGAAGGTAACCGAGGAGCGCAGGCCAAAAATGGCCTCGTTCTGCACCGTATGCTCGTGTGTCCAGTCCAGCACCCCGCCGGAGGGGTTGAAGATGTACTGGAAATCGGGCTGGAGGGTGCACCAGGGTAGAATCTGGGCCTGATAGGTCAGCTCTATATAGGTTTCGGTGTTCTGTACGGGCAGGCGGGCCGTGCGGTCGTACTGGCGCAATCCGGATGAGGCCTGCCCAAGCCCCCAGCCAAGCCCCAGCGTGTCATTCAGGCGTGAGCGGAAGGGGGCGTTGAAGTTGATGCCCATATCCACCGCAAAGCTGATCTGGGTGCTGATGGACGGGCCGCTGCCTGTCACGCGGGTGAAAGCGCCTATGGAGCGGGCGGAATCGGGGGCCGGGCGCCAGAGCATCTGGTCTATAACGGCGTAAATGAGCCAGTTACCCGCCACCATGCGGGGAGAGGCGGTTGTATCCTGTGCGCTGCCCAGCGGAATACCGCTGGTGTTGTAGCGGTAGTCGGGAAAATCGGCCGTATCGTAATAGCCACCCAGTTTGTAAATGCCCGGCAGCCCCACATGGCCCGGCCCCGGATTAATGGCATACTGGATTTCGGCCATCAGCAACGCGCCGGTGTTCATGTTGAACAGCGTGCCGCTGCCATCCATGGCTGTCTGGTTGGTGGGGTCCGCGGTGTTGCCGCCATGCTGGACAGTAAAGGCATTATAGCGCACCCCGGCGGGGTTATCATCCGCCGCGGCAACCAGAATGCTCAGGCTGTCATTCGGGCGATAGCGCACGCGGATGGCGGGCGAACTCAGCGGCCATGACGGGCCACCACTATACAGGTTGTTGGAGGGGGCTACCGGCCAGCCCATATTGGCGTTCAGATACAGTGCGCCGTAGTTGGAAATCAGGAATTCCGTATCCAGATCCTGCTGCCCGATCTTGATATCCAGCGTGTTGTCCAGAAAAGACTGCTGGTACCATAGTTCAAACAGGCGGGTGGAGCGGTCTGCCTCATAGCCCGAGACCGGGTTGAACAGGGCAAGATGGTCCTGCGAGATCGACCGGCCATGGGTTTGCAGGGCGCTGATATTGAACAGGCCCCCGCGCAGGCCCATGATTTTTTCCAGATCAAGGCCGAGTGTCACCAGCGTAACGCCATCATAATACGGGCCAGTGCCTGAGCCTTTGCCGCCATCCCCCGCCGAGGCGCTGCCACCTGTGACGTTGGCCCATAATTCGTCCACTTCCTGCACATCGAGCGTAATGCCCTGATGCGCCATCCAGTGCCGCGCGCCCCACAACCCGCCCAACAGGTGATCGTCCATCTCATCGGGGGCTTCTGTCGCGGTGGGGAGCGGAGGGCTCGCATCGGCATTGGTGCCGGTGCGTCCCGCATCGGGCATGGTGATAGGGCCGATCTGCTCAATGACGGGGGCAGAATGGGCTAGCCGCCGCTGATCGAGTTCCACCTGTGTTTCAGGCTGTTCAGCCCGTGCAGGTGTGCCGGACAGCCCCGCCCATAATGCGGGGGCTGACAGGGCAAGCAGGAGGAACCACGTCCCGACAGGGGGGCGTGGCGTCATGAATCTGTCTGGCTCACAGAGTGAGGAAAAAGGGCGTGCGTTAGGGAAAATCAGGATAATTCACTCAGGAACAGGGCAGAGAGGGTTGCGGCGTCAGGTCGGCACCATAACCGCAAGGCCTGCCATGGACAAAGCCATCCAGCCATGCGGAATGTTCCGGTGGCTGGAATTCATTGAATTATCATAATCATCGGCGCCCCACATCGCTTGCCTGTGTGGGTTTGCCCGTGCGGACAGGGCGCGTGAATGGCTGCCATACAGGCAGTGGAACCATAGCGGTATGCCGGAGGGCGAGCGCTTTGCCATTGGGGCAGGGCCGCAGCGCGCCCGGTAGGCCAGTCTGGGCCGTGCCGTCAGGCGCGCGGGTGCGTAAAATGCGGCACCCGCGCAAAGGGGGATCAGAACAGTGGTTTGATGGTGCTGTCCACGTTCTGGGGCGTTTTGTAGACGTTGTATTTCACATTGAAGCGGTCGGCGTTTTCATCCGATCCGTAAAGGGAGTTCAGCCCCGGACCGCGTTCAAAGATCGGGCGGCTGTCAGACAGGCTGAGCAGGTGTGTGCCATCCAGAAACCGCTTGTATGTTTTGGGCGCAATGCCCACGCGCCGGGCCATGATATCGATGGCATCGGCCTGGGTTGCGGGGTCTTTGATATAGGCCACCACCCGGTTCCAGATCTGGACAACCTCGCGCCACTCCTTTTCGTGGGTTTTCAGGCTGAGCGGATCGACCGAGAGCGTGTCGTAAATCAGCCCCGGCGCATCATGTGAGGTAAAGAGCGGGTGAGAGCCCGAAACCTCATGCAGCGCCTGCCCCGCATTGGGCTGCCATACCCCGATAGCCGATACACTGCCCGAGGCCAGAACCTGCGGCGTTTCATTGGTGGGGGTATGAACGATAGTGATGTCGCTTTCCGACAGGCCGCTGCGTTGCAGGGCTGTGAGCAGCAGCAGATGATCGACCAGCCCGGTTTCCACCGCTACCTTATGACCTTTCAGGTCGGCCACGGTTTTAATGTCCTGTGTGGCAACGATCATGTCATTGCCGTCCGAATAGTCGTTCAGCATGATCGTAATGCTTTTATGCCCGTTAGCTCCGGTGCTCAGTACATCACCATTGGTGGCGCTGATGGCGTCGAGCTTGCCCGTTGCATAGGCATCCAGCATGGCACCGTAATCGAACCAGTCGAATACGACATCGAGCTGTTTTTCAGCGAACCAGTGCTTATCGATGGCGATCTGCCAGGCCACGCTGCCCGGCCAGTCGCTATAGCCAATGCGTAAGGGCTCGGCCTGCGCGCTGCCCGCAAGGCATGCCAGACCGAAGGAGCAGGCGGCCAGAATTGTTTTCCACGAAAAACGCTTTGTCATGGCAGGGGTCTCCGCTTGGTTTGGCGCTCAGGACGCTGTGTGTCCGGGGTGCTGCTTCTGTCCGAGGGTTTCCAGCACGGCGATCAGATCGTCCGATTTGCCAACCGTGCCGAACAGGGTCGAGGGGTCACGGATAATGCTGACAGCCGCCTCCTTGAGTTCCAGCGTAACGGCGGCGGTTGCATCTTCGAGCAGGAGGTTGTCAAACCCCCGGTCAGCCGCCTCACGCATGGAGGTATGGACACAGCATTCCGTGGTGACGCCGGTAAAAACAAGATGGCGGATGCCGTTGGCGCGCAGGATATGCTCCATTTCCGTGCCGTAAAAACAGCCGCTGCCGACCTTGTCGATCATGATATCGCCCGGTTCGGGGGCGAGTTCGGGAATAATTTCATGCCCCGGCTCGCCGCGTGTCAGCACGCGGCCGAGGGCAGTATATTCGCCAACACCCGCGCCATCATAGGCAAGGCGGGTGCGGAACTGCTTGACGGCAGTTAGGTCGGAGCCATCGGGGCGGTGGCCCTCGCGGGTGTAGATCACTTTCATGCCTGCGGCTCTGACGGCACCCAGAACGCGTTTGATAGGTTCTATGGGCGCGCGCATGAGGTCAAGCGCGGGTGTCAGGCTGGCGACCCACCCGCCCGGCGCGCAGAAATCAACCTGCATGTCGATAATGACCAGAGCGGTTTCCGAGGGGTGGAAATCGCCGGTAAAGGGAAAATCATACCCTGTCGCGGGAACCTGAAGTGCCATGCTCTGTAACCCTGAAAAAAAATAGAGACCGTGTGGTGCAGGGGCGGTTATGCGCCGTGCCTTCAGGGTAGTGCAGGCCAAGCCATACGCGGAACGCCTAAAAAAATGATAAGGGGTATAAGACTGTAGTATATCAAAACAGGGTCAGACGAACGGGAGAACCCAGTATGACGGCGCGCACGGACCAGCCTTTGTCGCAGGATGAAAGGCGCTTTATCACGCGGGCTGACTGGAACCTGTTTCGCCAGTTTTATGAAATCGCCCGCTGCGGCAGTATTAGTGCTGCGGCCCGCTCGCTGGGTATGCACCAGCCGGGCCTAAGCCTGTCGCTCAGGCGGCTGGAAGAGCAGGTGGGGGTGCAGCTATGCCGCCGCACACCACAGGGTATTGCGCTGACACCGGCGGGTAAGGCGGTTTTTGAACAGATTACCGAGGCGGCGGAGGCGGTGCGGATGGTGCCGCATGTAGCCCGTGAGGCCGCAAGGCGGATCGAAGGTACGCTGCGACTGAGCATGATTTCGGATATTCTCTGTCAGGACCTTGATGATGCCCTGACTTCATTCTCCGCCCGCCATCCTGATGTAACGGTCAAGGTGGAAATCCGCACATGGCGCAACGTGCTGGATGCGGTGCAGTCGGGCGAGGCCGATGTGGGGGTAACGTATGAGAGCGAGTCCGTGCCCACGCTGCGTTACGAACCCATGTTACGTGAAAGCCAGCAGCTTTATTGCGGGCGTGCGCATCCGCTTTTCGGACATTCGATCAGAAATCCCGCGACACTGGCCGGGCAGCGTTTCATTCTGGCGGCTGCGGATGAACCTGCGGATGTCGGGCGGTTCAGGCTGCATTACGATTTGGGCAAAAACACCGTGGCACAGGCGGATGACCTGAGTGAAGCCATGCGTCTGATCCGTCTGGGGTTGGGTATAGGGTTTTTACCAACCATCGTGGCCGAACCACTGGGTGAGCGGCTCTGGCCCCTGCTGCCGGGTTCGCTGCGGCCAAGTTATTTTGTGTATCTCATTACCGGCGATTTTACCCGGCTTTCGACTCCCGCCCAGCTTTTCCATGAAGAAATACTGCGCCGCCTGCGCGCAAGGCCCGGTTTTCGTTAAAAGCGACAGGGCTATGCGTAACGCTAAGTAATTTCGCGCATCCCGTCTAAACGATATCATATCGTAATATTTCCATGTCGCCAGCGGGTAAGTGCGGCCACAAGGAGATGTTCATGATTGCGCGCGTGTCGCGGCTTCCTATGAGCCGCAGGAAGAAAATGATGTGGTGTGGCGGCATATTGTCCGCCTGTGCGGCCTTTGGCCTGTCCCAGCCCCGTCCGGCGCAGGCCGGTGTTACGGTCAATTTCGGCAAGGACAAGTCTTTTACGCTCGGTGTGGGTGTGCGTGGCCAGTACCTGACCCGCGACCCCGCAACCAAGGATAATTCCAGCGCGGCCAGTGCGGCTGACTTTCGTGTTTACATGGGCGCGCAGTTTCATCGCTATGTCAAAACAACGCTGAACCTCGAACGCCTGCGCGATGGTAACTGGAACGTGCTCGACGGCATCTTGCAGGTTGAACCCATGAAGGCGTTCAATGTCTGGTTCGGGCGGATGCTGACCCCGAGTGACCGTTCAAACCTTGATGGACCGTATTTTCTCAGCACCTATGCCTTTCCGCTGGTTTCGCAATATCCCGGTGCATGGTCTGGCCGTGATGACGGTGTAACCATCTGGGGCAAGGTGCTGAATGATCGCTTCCGCTATACGGCGGGTATTTACCGTGGCCATAACTGGGTGCCCGGTGGATCGAACTACGGCGAGCATCCGCTGTTTGCTGGCCGGCTTGAATATAACTTTCTCGATCCCGAACCCTCTCCAGCCTATTACACCGCCAGCACCTATTACGGAAAAGCCGATATTCTGGCGATTGGTCTGGCCGGGCAGTATGAGGTGGATGGCGTAGGCTCCGCACAGCAGAAAGGTGATTACAAAGCCTGGAACGTGGATGGCCTGTTTGAGAAAAAGATAGGTAAGGACGCCCGTTACGGCGTTTATACCCTTGAGGGTGCGTATTATCAGTACTACACCGATGGCGTGAAAGATATTGCAGCCGGTTATGGCCAGCGTGACCCGGATTACGGGAATGTTGGCGGTATCAATAACGGTACGGCTTTTCTGCTCAGCACGGCGTATCTTATTCCTTACCGGCTGGGCTGGGGCCGCGTGCAGCCGTTGGTACGGTATCAGGAGTTCATTTACAAAAAAGATATGTATGGGCCGGGGCATCCGAAAACCACACAGTTCGATGCAGGGGCCAACTACGTGATGGACGGACATAACCTGCGCTTCACGTTCGATTATGTTCGCTACAGCCCGGCAGGCAGTCAGGCATCGAATGCGTTTCTGCTGGGTATGCAGTTGCAGTACTGATCCGGTCTGAGACCGCTTGTTCCAATTTCCGGCCGGGTTGTGCACGATTATCCCGGCTTTATCGGAGTGCAGACCTTGAAACGATCTTTTCTGTACGGGGCTCTTTTCATGTCCTGTCCCCTTGGTATGGTGATGGCCCATGCCGCGCCATCTTTGCAGAGCATGGACTGCCGGCATCTTGTGGTAGAAGATGTCAGGCTGAGCGATAAGATCAGCGCGCGCCAGAACCATGATACGACAGCGGCTGAAAAAGGCTCGGCGTTCAGCGTCAGTTTTGACCCGTTCCCGGGTTTCGGAATCATGAACGGCATGACCCTGACCCCCTCGGGGCATGGTGGGGTCAATGAGTGGGATGACATGAAGCTCGAAGACCTTGAAAAAAGGCTGTCAGAAGTACAGGCTCTTGAGCAGCAAAAACTCTGCCCGAATATTACTGTGCCTTCAGACGAGCAGCCCCGTCTTTCTGACGCAAAATAAGACGACCGCGCGCAGAGGGGCCGCCGCTTGATGCGGCCTCTCTCCGTTATGGGCTGGCCGGGTGCTTACGGCCTGCCCTGTCCTTCCTGCAACAGGCGTGAGGCGGTGGATGCTGCGGCGGCCCGTGTGCTCATGCCAGTTTTATTGTAGATTTGCTCCATATGTTTATCGACCGTGCGGGGGCTGACAGACAGAATATCCGCAATGTCGCGGCTGGTTTTGCCGCGTGATATCCATAAAAGCACTTCGGCCTCACGCGCGCTCAGGCCCAGCCTGTCCTGCAACACCCGCTCGGGCTGGTGGGCCTGTGTGGTAATGCGCAGCAGTCGCTCATCTTCCCCCATACCGTTGCCTGTAGCGCCGACAAAAATCAGGCTTAGTTCATGATCCTCTGCCCTATGGCGCAGCAGCACACTGCCCGGTGCGGGTAACGGCGTGGGAATGGATAGTTCCGCCAGCAGGGAGGGGGGAATGTTCTCCAGCAGGCGGGCCGCATGGGGTGTTGTCCATACGATATCGCCCCTGCGGTTGAGCGCTAGAAAATACCGCCCGACATCATCCAGCGCTCTATGGGTCGCGCGGATACGCGCCGAGGCCTCAAGGTGAACATTCACCCGTGCCAGCACTTCCTCTAGCCGTAGTGGCTTGTTCACGTAGTCTACCGCACCGGCTTCGAACGCACGCAGGACATGTTCGGTTTCTGTCAGTCCGGTCATGAAAATGATTGGTGTTGTTGCGTTCTGTCTTCTCTGGCGCAGTTTTTTGCATACTTCCCAGCCGGTCATGCCCGGCATCAGGGCGTCGACCAGAATCAGGTCTGGCGCTGTATGCGAGACCACTTCAAGCGCTGCCACCCCTGATTGGGCAAGCAGAACTGTGTAGCGTTATCAGACAGTTTTTCATCCATGATACCCAGCACGCTTGGGTCATCATCAATCACGAGAATACAGCGGCGTGTGGAAGCAGACAGGGTCATGGCTGTGTGTGTTCCAGATGCTGGCGAAGGTTTTCAAGCTGATAACCGGCGGCGAGCGCGAGCAGCGGGGCCAGAACATTCTGTAGTTCCGGCCGATTGGCCTGCAAAACAGCCAGATGGTTTTTCAACTGACGCAGATTGCCGCTGTCCAGCGCTTCAAGCAGGAGCGCGCGTTCGGCAGGAGGCAGATGCGCCGCCTGCTGGGGGGGTATGTCCATGCAGGGTTCGTGGGCTATCTCGCTGGATGTTTTACCCTCGTTGGTGGGAGCCTGTGTGCCTGATTGTCCTGTTTCATCCGTAAGGGGGTATGGGGGGGCTTCTGCCGTATCAGGCATGATCCATGTCAGGGAGAGAATATGACGGATGTTTTCGAGCAGAACCGACAGGTTGACGGGTTTGCCAATCACGGGACAGTCGTCCAGCGAGGGAACATGCCGGTTTGCACTTTCCACCAGATTGCCGGTCAGGAACAGGATGGGAATGGCAGGGCCGCCCTGTGCGCGAATACGCAGTGCGAGTTCGCGCCCGTCCATTCCTGGCATGGACAGGTCGAGCAGGAGCAGGTCGGCCTGGCGGGTTTCAAGCCAGCTCAGGCAGGCGGGCCCACTTTCCACATCCTCGACATCGAAACCGCATTGCTCCAGCAGTTCGCGCATGATCTGGCGGTGTTCGGGGTTATCATCGACAATCAGCACCTTGCGGCGCGGGCCTGCATAGCCGGTGGGGAAAGCGGAAAGGCGCGGGGCGGGGCGGCTTTGCCGGTCAGGCAGCATCAGCCGCACGCGAAAGCGCGTGCCCACACCGGGTGTGCTGGAAAATGTCAGCTCGGCACCCAGTATTTCGGTCAGCAGTTTTGTAATGGTCAGGCCCAGCCCGGTGCCGGGAATACTGGCGGTGGAGGCAGAGCGTTCGAAAGGCTCGAAAATCCGCCCCTGATCTTCGGGCGGAATGCCAAGGCCAGTATCTTCAATAACGAATTCTGCAATTTGTGCCTGCCATGTTGCGGAAAAAGTGACAGAACCATGCTGCGTGAACTTGACTGCGTTGGAGAGCAGGTTGAGCAGGATCTGCCGCAGCCGGTGTTCATCGCAGGTGACAACCGCTGGCAGCGGGCCGGGCTGCCATAGAAAGCGCAGGCCCCGTGCCTGTGCCTGCATGCGGATCATCTGTGCGACCGATTCAAGAAAAACCGGCAGCTCCACCATGTCGGAATGCAGCTCGATCCGGCCAGCCTCAATGCGCGAGATATCGAGCAGGCCCGACAGGATAGAGGTGATATGCTCCCCGCTTTCGCGCATGATACCCAGCGCGCCCAGCCGCTCGGGCGGGATACGGCGGTCATGCTCGAAAAGCTGGATATAGCCCATGATGGCATTCAGCGGAGAACGGATTTCATGACTGATCCCGCTGATATAGCGTGTTTTGGCAAGGCTTGCGGATTCAGCCTTTTCACGCGCCTGTTGCAGCGCCTGATCCGTGCGGCGGCGGGCACGGATTTCGTTCATGAGTAGGCGGGTCTGGTGCAGGGTTTCGCGCGTGGCGGTGCGGCGGCTTTCCTGCGCCATGACCAGCAGCCACGCCCCTACCGTGCTGGCCAGAAAAGAGACAATCAGCAGCGTGCTGTCAAAAGGCAGGCCAGTCTGGCGTGCCAGCAGCGCCATAACCACAACAATGCCGCAGAGCAGAAAGGCAAAGCGTCCCCCGGGCGAGGTCAGAACATGGCGCAGGCGTGGCGGCAGGCTGTGCAGCGGGGTTGCCATTTGTGCGGCCATACGGGTGGAAACAGGCTTGCAGCGGTCGCGGCAGCGGCTGTCCAGCGAACAGCATAGCGAGCAGATTGTGCCGCCATAGGCCGGACAGGGGGCCATATCTTCCGCTTCAAAGCGGTGTTCGCAAATGACGCAGGTTTTGTGGGCTCTGGTGTTCCAGTCTGTGGGGGGCTGGCGGGCCAGATAGGTGCGCCCGCCGGTTATGGAGGCCAGAAGGGGCGCGCTCAGGCAGCTAGTGCCAGTGTTATGAAAGGGGCATAGGCCGCAGTCAGCGGGCCTGCAACACCGCTCAGGGCCACAAACCCCATAGTGGCAGCCAGTGCCCATGCCCCCAGCCCGACAAGGTTGAGGTCAGGCAGGAAGGCGCGTTTGAACTCTATGCGCGCGGGGCTCAGCTTCAGGGGTTTGCACAGTGCTACATCCCCCAGAATGGCCCCGATCCACGCGCAGGCCAGCACGGCATAGAGCGTGATCCCGGTCTGGATCGTGTTCACCAGCCGGCTTCCATCAGCAGTAGGGCAATGGCGATATTGAACAGCACGTAAAACACCCGCCCCGGATGAGTGTGTGTCAGGCGGGAGAAGAAGTTCGACCACGCCAGCGACCCCGCATAGGCATTGGTGATGTTGATTTTGATCTGTGAAAGCGCAACCAGCGCGACTGTCATTACGGCGGCAAGCTGGGGTGGCACGCATGTGCTCCATGCCAGCCAGTACATCAGCCCCGGCTGTGCCGCCTGAGCGGCTGAAAATCCGCCTTGCAGCACGGCCCATGCCAGCAGCGAGCCCGCCATGATTTTAAAGGCGTCCAGCACCACCCAGCCCGGCCCGCCCAGAACCAGTGCCACCCACCATGCGCGGCGGTTCTGGGGTGTCTGCTCGGGCAGAAAGCGCAGGAAATCGATCTGCTCCGCACTTTGGCAGACCAGAACGATAATAACCGAGGCCGCGCTGCCAATGGCAATGGCGTTGACCTCGCCCAGTGCCGGGGTAAGTCCGTTGAAATGCGCCCAGCCCGGTACAAGGGCAGGGTGGGTAAGCAGGAGAGCCACCAGCGGAATAAGGTTGAGCGCGAGCCAGACCGGCAGTGTTGCAATCTGGAAACGGGCGATGAAGGTCATCCCCCATGTGACAAGTGGGATGATGATGACCGAGCAGCCCAGATACGCAAGCCAGAGCGGCATGCCCAGCAGTGCGTGCAGCGTGCCCGCCAGAATGGCGGCTTCCAGCCCGAAAAAAATGAACGTGAAACTGGCGTAAATGACCGAGGTTATGGTGGAGCCGATATAGCCGAACCCGGTGCCGCGCGTCAGCAGGTCTATATCCAGCCCGGCCCGCCCGGCCGCCACACAGAGCGGCAGGGTAATGCAGAAAATAACCACCGTGGCCAGCAGGGTTGCCAGCAGCGTGTTGGAAAAACCAAAAGCCAGCGTGAGCGTGCCGCCCATGGCCTCAAGCGCCAGAAAGGATGTGGAGCCAAGGGCCGTTAGCGCGGCGCGCATGGGGGTGGCGGCCCGCGCCTTGCGCGCAGTAAAGCGCAGGGCGTAATCCTCGAATGTCTGGTCGGCCGCCCAGCGGCTATAGGCCCGCCGTGTGCGGACAATACGCAGGCGGCTGGTGTCTGGCGGGGGGGCTTGCGTCAAGGTTACGCGGTCCTGCTGTTCCCGGTTGGCTGATGTACTTATAGCGGTGCCGGAGGCCTGACACACCATACGCAGGATCGCGTATGGCGCGGCTGTCTGTCATTTGGCTGATAATGAGGACAGCAGCAACAGGAGTGCTTTGTTCATGTCGGCCAAACTGCCCCCCCTTTCCCGCCGCGCCTTCGGGCGTCTGGCTCTGGCATCGTCCGCAGCGGCACTGGGTGCTGTCTGGAAACCGGGTGATGCGCTGGCCGCTACCCCCAAGGGTGAGCCGATCAAGGTCGGCATTCTGCATTCCCTGTCCGGCACCATGGCTATCAGCGAAACGACCCTGAAGGACGTGATGCTGATGCTCATTGCCGAGCAGAACCGCAAGGGCGGGCTGCTGGGCCGCCCGCTTGAGGCTGTTGTGGTGGACCCCGCATCCAACTGGCCGCTTTTTGCTGAAAAAGCGCGCCAGCTTCTGTCGGTGGACAAGGTAGCCGCAGTGTTCGGTTGCTGGACCAGCGTATCGCGCAAGTCGGTGCTGCCGGTGTTCGAGGAACTCGACGGCATCCTGTTCTATCCTGTGCAGTATGAAGGGCAGGAGTGCAGCCGCAATATCTTCTATACCGGTGCGGCCCCCAACCAGCAGGCTATTCCCGCAGTGATTATCTGTTGAGCGAGGAAGGTGGCGGCGCCAAGCGTTTTGCCCTTGTGGGTACTGATTATGTCTATCCGCGCACGACCAACCAGATCCTGCTCAACTACCTGAAGGCCAAGGGCATCAAGGAAGAGGATATTATGGTCAATTATACGCCGTTCGGGCAGTCCGATTGGCAGACCATTGTATCGCAGATCAAGGCTTTTGGTTCGGCGGGTAAGAAAACTGCTGTTGTTTCAACAATCAATGGCGATGCCAACGTGCCCTTCTATAAGGAGCTGGGTAATCAGGGCATTTCCGCCACTGATATTCCCGTCATGGCTTTCAGCGTGGGTGAGGAAGAACTGGCGGGCATGGATACCAAGCCGCTGGTTGGTCAGCTTGCCGCGTGGAACTACTTCGAAAGCATTAATACGCCCGCTAACGAGGCGTTTATCAAGGAATGGCACGCGTTTACGAAAAACCCCAAGCGTACCACAAACGATCCCATGGAAGCACATTACATCGGCTTCAACATGTGGGTGCAGGCCGTGACCAAGGTGGGCAGCACTGACCATGACAAGGTGATTGACGCATGATCGGTATCCGCCAGCCTAACCTGACAGGTGGTGTTGCCGAAATGCTGCCGGACCATCATCTGACAAAGCCTGTTTATATCGGCGAAATTCAGGATGATGGGCAGTTTGCCGTCGTATGGAAAACACCCGCACTGGTGCCGGGTCAGGCGTGGTCTCCCTGGGTGCCGGAAACCAAGGACCTGATCGGTGACTGGAGCAAGCCGATTGTCTGCGGCAATTACAACACGGTTACAAAAACCTGCCTTAGCAAGAAACATGCGTAGTTTTGTAAGGTTCTGCCTTGTAGCGGCTTTTTGCGTGGGGGCCGCTTTTGCGGCTCCGCGTTGCGCACGGGCAGATGTGTTTGCGGGGCTGGCTAGCGGCCAGTTCGATACCGTGGCGCAGGCCATAACCGAACTGGCCGTATCGGGTTCTCCGCAGGCTGGTGCCGTGCTGGGCGCGCTGGAGCAGCATCAGCTGTTTTTTACGCCCGATGGTGGGCTGTTCCTGCGCGATGGCGAGGCTTACATCGATGCCCGCACCGGCCAGCCCGTAGCGACCTCGCCCGAGGGGCTGGCTGCGGTGCGGCTGAATAACCGTGTGCGCAAGGCGCTTGCGGGCGCACGGGCGGGTATGGATCTGTTCTCGGCGGACAGGGCCGCGCGCCTGCATGCCGCTACAACCCTGTACGAACGGCATGACCCGGCGGCATTGCCGGTGCTGCAACAGGCCCTGAGTGCCGAAAAGGATGCCGCCATTCACAAGGAGCTGGCGCTGGCTCATGCCGCGACCATTCTGGCGCAGCCCCCGGCAGACGACCAGCTTGCCGCCCGCATACAGGCCGTTGCGGCCCTGCGCGCCACAGGCGGGCTTGAGGCGCGCGGTATTCTGGCTGGGGTCGGGGCTAATGAAAGTGAAAATGCGCAGGTTCGCAAGGCGGCACAGGAGGCCGTGGCCAGCATAAACTGGCGCTTGCGGGCATGGAGCATTGGCCAGAACGCCTTTTACGGCCTGAGCTATGGCTCTGTTCTGTTGCTGGCGGCAACGGGTCTGGCCATTACGTTTGGCGTCATGGGCGTGATCAACATGGCTCATGGCGAACTGGTGATGATCGGGGCCTATGTCACTTGGCTGGTGCAGCAGGGCGTGCGCTCGGCGGCTCCTGCGCTGGAGCCGGTTTCGCTGCTGCTGGCAATTCCCGTGGCGTTTTGTGTCTGCGGTGGGTTGGGTGTGCTGATTGAGCGCGGGCTGATCCGGTTTCTGTATGGCCGCCCGCTAGAAACCCTGCTGGCGACATGGGGGCTGTCGCTCATTATGCAGCAGGCCGTGCGTTCGGTGTTCGGGCCGACCAATATTCCTGTTGCCACGCCGGGTTGGCTTACGGGGTCTTTCGCGCTGGGGGGTATGGACATTACCCTTAACCGCCTTGCCATTCTGGTTTTTGCCTTTCTCGTGCTGGGAACGCTCATGTGTGTGCTGCGGCGCACCCCGCTGGGGCTGGAAATGCGCGCGGTTACACAAAACCGGCGCATGGCCGCGCTGATGGGTATCCGCACCCCACGGGTGGATGCACTGGCCTTTGGGCTGGGGGCCGGGCTTGCGGGTCTGGCCGGGGTTGCTGTCAGCCAGATCGACAATGTCAGTCCCAATCTGGGGCAGACCTATATTATCGACAGTTTCATGGTGGTGGTGTTCGGTGGTGTGGGCAATCTGTGGGGCACGCTGGCAGCAGCCATGACGCTGGGCATGGGGGGCAAGGTGCTGGAGCCGGTCATTGGAGCGGTATCCGCAAAAATCGCCATTCTCGTTCTGGTCATTTTGTATATTCAGCGTAACCCGCGCGGCATGTTTCCCGTGCGCGGGCGTGGGGTGGAATCATGAACCGCCTGTTTCCATCCACATCGGGCGCGCAGGGCTTTGCGGGTGTTGCGCGCATGGCGGTGGTTGTGCTGGTGGGTGCAGTGGTGCTGGCCGTAGCCAGCCTGCTGCCCGAAAGCAGCCCGTTGCATGTGTCCGCTTTTACGGTTTCGCTGGCAGGCAAGTATCTCTCTTACGCCATGCTGGCGCTTGCGGTTGATTTGGTCTGGGGTTTTGCCGGGATACTGACACTCGGCCACGCTGCATTTTTTGCGTTGGGTGGCTACGCCATGGGCATGTATCTCATGCGCGAAATTGGCGCGCGGGGTGTTTATGGCAATGCCAGCCTGCCCGATTTCATGATCTTTCTGTCATGGACAAAGCTGCCTTGGTACTGGTGGGGCAGCGGGCATTTTCTCTGGGCCTGCCTGCTGGTGCTGGCGGTGCCCGGTGTGCTGGCGGGTGTGTTTGGCTGGCTTGCCTTCCGCTCGCGGGTTTCGGGCGTGTATCTGTCCATTATGACACAGGCTCTGACCTATGCACTCATGCTTGCGTTTTTTCAGAATGGCTTTGGGTTTGGGGGCAATAATGGCCTGACCGATTTCAAGGATATTCTGGGCGCGGATCTGCACAGCCCCGTAACCCGCGCGGTTCTGCTGGTTATAACGGGTGTTGTGCTGGCGCTGGCACTTATGCTGTCGCGCTTTGTGGTGGCGGGTCGTTTTGGCAACCTGCTGGTGGCGGTGCGTGATGCAGAAAGCCGCACGCGTTTTCTTGGCTATAGGCCCGAGCAGGTCAAGCTGCTGATATGGGTGTTTTCGGCCATGCTGGCGGGTGTGGGGGGGGCGCTGTACGTCACGCAGGTTGGCATTATCAATCCCGGTGAGTTCGCTCCGGCCAATTCGATTGAATCCGTTATCTGGGTTGCGGTTGGTGGCCGTGGCACCCTGTCTGGCGCGGTGCTCGGGGCGGTGCTGGTGAACATGGGCAAGACCGTGTTTACGGCATGGTTGCCGGAATTCTGGCTGTATGGTCTGGGGCTTTTGTTTCTGGTTACGACGCTGTTTCTACCAAAGGGGTTATGGGGCTGTTTAAACCCGCCCCCCGTAAGGAGGCAGAAGACATCACGCCCGAGGTTTCCAGCCCGGAAGGAGATGAGGCATGAATGCGCCAAAACTTCTGGAAATGCGTGATGTCAGTGTCACATTTGACGGGTTTAGAGCCATAAATGGTCTGAGCCTGACACTGGCCGCAGGCGAAATGCGCGCGATTGTCGGCCCTAATGGGGCGGGCAAGACGACGATGATGGATATCATCACCGGAAAAACCCGCCCAGATAGCGGTAGTGTGCGCTTTCATGGTCAGGACCTTACCCGTCTGGATGAACCCGCCATTGCCCGGATGGGGATTGGCCGCAAGTTTCAGAAACCCACGGTTTTTGAGGCGCTGAGCGTGCGCGAAAACCTGCTTTTGTCATTAAGTGGCCTGCGTGGACCATTTTCGGTTCTTATGGCGCGCCTTTCGGGGAAGGAGCAGGCACGGGTGGACCATCTGCTGGATATGACCAGACTGGGTGATTTTGCCGACCATCAGGCGGGTGGCATGAGCCACGGGCAGAAACAATGGCTCGAAATTGGCATGCTTTTGGGGCAGGAGCCCGAGCTGCTGCTGGTGGATGAACCGGTAGCAGGCATGACCGATGCCGAAACCATGGCCACGGCAGACCTGCTACGCGAAATCAACCGTACGCGTAGTGTTGTGGTGGTGGAGCACGATATGGATTTCGTGCGCGCTCTGGATGTTGGCGTGACTGTGCTGCATGAGGGCTCGGTGCTGGCCGAGGGTGCGCTGGATACAGTCAGTGCTGATCCGCGTGTTATTGAGGTCTATCTTGGCCGCTAGAGTATGCGCAGGCAGCCTTCGGGCACAATGGACGCAAGGAAAGGAGATAGCCCGCATGCTCAGGGTTGAGGACGTGCATCTGCATTACGGAGCCGCCATAGCCCTGCGCGGTGTTTCCCTGACCGCGCAGGTAGGCAGGTGAGCTGCGTGCTGGGGCGCAACGGTGTGGGTAAAACCAGTTTGCTGCGTGGGATTACCGGCATGCACGCGCTCAGTGCCGGACGCATTGAGTGGGAAGGAGAGGACATAACCCGCCTGCCAGCCTATGAGCGCGCCAGACGGGGCATTGCCACAGTACCGCAGGGGCGCGATATTTTTCCGCTGCTGAGTGTGCGCGAAAACCTTGCAACAGGTTTTGGTCTTTTGCCGCGCAGGCAGCGCCGGGTGCCTGATGAGATTTTCGACCTTTTTCCCGTTCTGGCCAAAATGCTTGACCGTAAGGGGGGCGATCTCTCCGGCGGGCAACAGCAGCAGCTTGCCATTGCACGCGCGCTGGTTATCCGCCCGCGCCTGCTGGTGCTGGATGAACCGACAGAAGGGATTCAGCCCAGCATCATCAAGGATATTGGCACCATTATCGGTATGCTACGCGACCGGGGCGACATGGCTATTGTTCTGGTAGAACAGTATTTCGATTTTGCTTTTGCGCTGGCCGATCAGGTTACGGTCATGGATCGGGGCAAGGTTGTGCTGTCAGGGGAGGCCCGCAGCCTCGTGGCAGACGAAGTGCGCACACATATCGCGATCTGAATTGTGCAGATTGATTGGGGTGTCTGGAAAGAGGATTTTTGGAAATCTATTTTCTGAAAAACAGGAAAATGTTTTATCCCCATTCTCGGGTAAAGCATTTTTCCATTCGTTCTACGATTGGACGGTATTTGTCTGCTTTGGTTTGCGGATAAATAATTTCAAACATTGAGTGCTGGTGTTTTTCAAGGTCGTAAAAGAAAAGGCCCACCCCGTAAGTGGGGGTGGGCCTTGTATGGCGTTATTCTGCCGCAGGTACGTAAACGCGGCCGCCAGCCTGACGAAACTCCTCGTTTTTCTGTTCCATGCCAGCGAGGCGGATGGCATCTTCGCGCAGGTCCTGGCTGATCCGCATGGAGCAGAATTTCGGCCCGCACATGGAGCAGAAATGCGCGGTCTTGTGGGCCGTGCGCGGCATGGTTTCATCGTGATAGGCGCAGGCCGTATCCGGGTCGAGCGAGAGGTTGAACTGATCCTCCCACCGGAAGGTAAAGCGTGCGCGGCTTAGGGCGTCATCACGCCTGCGGGCCGCAGGGTGCCCCTTGGCCAGATCAGCGGCATGAGCCGCAATCTTGTAGGTGATAACGCCTGTTTTCACATCGTTGCGGTCTGGTAGGCCCAGATGCTCCTTGGGTGTTACGTAGCACAGCATGGAAGTGCCGAACCAGCCGATCATGGCTGCCCCAATGGCCGAGGTGATGTGGTCATAACCCGGTGCGATATCGGTCGTTAATGGCCCAAGCGTATAGAACGGCGCTTCGTCACATTCGCGCAGTTGCTTGTCCATGTTTTCCTTGATCTTGTGCATGGGCACATGGCCCGGCCCTTCGATCATGACCTGACAGCCCTTGGACCAAGCGATCTTGGCCAGTTCGCCCAGCGTTTCCAGTTCAGCAAACTGGGCGGCATCATTGGCGTCAGCCGCGCAGCCGGGGCGCAGGCCATCACCCAGCGAGAACGAGACATCATAGGCGCGCATGATGTCGCAGATTTCCTCGAAATGTTCGTACAGGAAGCTCTCGCGGTGGCCGTTGAGGCACCAGCTCGCCATGATGGAGCCGCCGCGTGAGACAATGCCCGTTACCCGCTCGGCGGTCAGCGGCACATGGTGCAGGCGTACACCGGCATGGATGGTAAAGTAGTCCACCCCCTGTTCGGCCTGTTCGATCAGCGTGTCACGGAAAACCGGCCAATCGAGTTTCTGAACGTCGCCACCAACCTTTTCCAGCGCCTGATACAGCGGCACGGTGCCGATGGGCGTGGGAGCGTTACGCAAAATCCAGTCACGGATATTGTGGATGTTCCGGCCCGTGGATAGATCCATGACCGTATCCGCACCCCAGCGGATGGACCAGACCAGCTTTTCCACTTCTTCGGCGGCGGAGGAGGTCACGGCGGAGTTGCCAATATTGGCGTTCACCTTAACCAGAAAATTCCGCCCGATAATGACCGGCTCAAGCTCGGGGTGGTTGATATTGGCGGGAATGATGGCCCGGCCGCGTGCGATTTCGTCGCGCACAAATTCGGGGGTGACAAAGTCGGGCAGGGCAGCGCCAAAGGATTCGCCATCGGCCCGGCGTATTGCCGCATCCGGGGCGGCCTGCTCGCGGCTCAGGTTTTCGCGGTGCGCCACATAGATCATTTCTTCGGTAATGATCCCGGCCTTGGCGAATTCATACTGTGTCACCTTTTGCCCGGGCTTGCCCTTCAGCACCGTGTGGGCGGCTGGGCATGGGGCAACAAGATGCGCGCCCTCGGCATTGCCGTTATCCTCGGGGCGGACACTGCGCGGCGTGGTCTGCTCATAGCCGCGCAGTGCTAGCCATGCCGAGCGGATGCGGGGCAGGCCGCTGTTAACGTCTATGCGCGCGGCAGGGTCGGTATAGGGGCCGGACGTATCATAAACACGCAGGGGCGGTTCGTTCGCATCCGGGCTGAGCATGATGTCGCGGAAAGGCACGAGAATATCGGGCCGTCCTGCCGGGCTGCTATAGACCTTGGCCGAGCCACGAATAGGCCCGGTGGTGACATGGCCCGGAGCCGGTGCCGTGGTGTTGGCCGGTTTGGGGTTGCCGCCCGCATGCCCGCCCGGGGCGTTTTCATGCGGCGCGTCAGGCGCTGACAGGGTAGAAGACATTACATTTCTCCTCAGCCGAGGAGGACAGGCCAGACCAGACAACCCGAAAGGGTTTACGCGCGCGTGCAGCCATGCAGGCTGTTCTTGTCAGGCACCAGTCCCTCCGCCGGTATGAGCCGGATCAGGTTCCCCATCCGAGCCTCATGCCCGGATGGCAGGGTCGCCACGGTGCCTCCTTGCGGATAGCGTGAAGTGGCCTCTCAGTTCCTTGCCGGAACCCCCCTTGGTGGGGCCAAGCAGATAACCAAGGTCCGGTAACTGTCAAGAAAAATTCGGATAGAATGGAAAATCCGGCCTGCCTGTACAGGGCCTGAAAACGGGCTACGCGCGCACGGATACAAACATCACAATAGAGAAAAAATTTATAGATGTGAAATGATTTTTGTTTATGTCATGTTTTTGCCATGGTAAACGAAAGAAAATCAGCTCTTAACGCTCTGAAGAGCCTTGAAATATCGCCCAATGCAGGACGTGTATTGTGGTTTGCTGTCTTTGTGTCTGCCATATGTGGTGGACTTTACGGCTATGATACCGGCATAATTTCCGGTTCGTTACTTATCATGGAGAAAGACTTTCATCTTTCTTCTGTTCAGGAAGAACTGATTACCTCAGCCATCCTGGTGGGTGCGGTACTGGGTGCGGTGGGCATTTCGTGGTTTTCCGAGCGGTTCGGGCGGCGCAGTGCTGTCATGATTGTGACCGCAGTGTTCACCACGGGGGCCATTGCCTGCTCACAGGCACCGGATGTGGCAACGCTGATTGTGGCGCGTATCTATCTGGGGCTGGCGGTGGGGGGCTCCACGCAGGTGGTGCCCACCTATATTTCCGAACTCGCTCCCGCCAGCCAGCGCGGTAATCTGGTCACGGTCTTTAATGTCGCGATCGGGGTCGGGATTTTTCTGGCCAACCTCATCGGCTTTTCCATGCGCGATAGCTGGGGCTGGCGGCCCATGATTGCCGTTGCGGCTGGCCCGGCGGCTTTTGTGTTCGTGTGCATGTTCTTCATGCCGCGCAGCCCGCGTTGGGTGGCTGAAAACGAGGGCTGGTGCCCGCACTTGAACAGCTTGGGCGGGTGCGCTCCTCCCGCAAGCTGATCCGGCGCGAAATTACCGAAATCCATGACAGCGTTTCTGGTATGGAAGATCAGGAGCGGGGCTGGCGTGGCCTTATGCTGCCTTGGGTGCGCCCGGCACTGATCGCGGCACTCGGCACTGCGTTCTTTACGCAGGCCGGTGGTCTGGAGATGATGATCTACTACACCCCCACCTTTCTCTCCGGGGCCGGGTTTGGCGGGTCCAGCGCCCTGCTGACCAGCCTTGGCGTGGCGGCTGTCTATCTGATCATGACCCTGCTGGGCTGCCTGTTTGTGGATAGGATCGGCCGCCGCAAGCTGATGCTGATCATGGGGCCGGGCTCGGTGCTGAGCCTGCTGGGGCTGGGTATCGTGTTTGCCCTGCATCCTGCGCCGGGCAGCACGGGGAGCTGGCTGGTTATCGTGTTTCTGCTCCTGTTCATGATGTTCAACTCTGGCGGTATTCAGGTTGTGGGCTGGCTGCTGGGGGCTGAAATGTTCCCCCTGCCATGCGTGCGGCGGCGTCGAGCGTGCATGCCTCCGTGCTGTGGGGGGCTGACCTGCTGGTAACGGCCACTGCACTTTCGCTGGTGCAGCATATTTCGCTGGGGGGTACCATGTGGCTGTATGCCGCGGTCAATCTGGCCTCGGTGGTGTTTGTCTGGTTCTGCGTGCCCGAAACGTCAGGGGCCTCGCTCGAGGATATCGAGAACGCGCTCCGCGAAGGCGAATTCCGGCCCACGGCAGCGAACGGGCGGCGTATCGCCATATCGGAGGACGAGAATGAACCCGAGGGTTCGACGGTGGCAGAGGTGCCCCACGCCGTATCCTGAGCGGTTTATACGTTTGTAAAATAACAAGGGCGGCTCCTGTAAAAGAGCCGCCCTTGTTGCGTCTGGTCTTGTATAAGCCCCGGTAAAGGGGCTGGTTTTACTGTGAACGGGCCGTGAACTGCTCCAGCCAGTGAATGGTGTATTCACCCTTCTGGAATTCGGCATCCTCAAGAATGCGCCGGTGCAGCGGTATGACGGTCTTGATGCTTCAACGACGAACTCGTCCAGTGCGCGCTGCATGCGGGCAATGGCCTGTGCGCGGGTGGGAGCATGCACGATCAGCTTAGCGATCATGCTGTCATAGAACGGCGGCACCCGGTAGCCGGTGTAAAGGGCGCTATCCACGCGCACGCCCAGACCGCCCGGCGGGTGATAAACCGCAACCGTGCCGGGGCAGGGGGTGAAGGTGTCCGGGTCTTCGGCATTGATGCGGCATTCGATCGCATGGCCGGAGAAGGTGACATCCTCCTGCGTGTAGCCAAGCTTTTCGCCTGCAGCCAGACGGATCTGCTCACGCACCAGATCCACGTCGCACACCATTTCCGTAACCGGGTGCTCGACCTGAAGGCGGGTGTTCATTTCAATGAAGCAGAACTGCCCGTCCTGATACAGGAACTCGAGCGTGCCCGCGTTGCGGTAGCCCATACGCGAGAGTGCTTCGGTGGCCGTGCGGCCAATCGTGTCGCGCTCTTCGGTGCTAAGGGCGGGGGAACCTGCCTCTTCAAGCAGCTTCTGGTGGCGGCGCTGCAAGGAGCAGTCGCGTTCACCAAAATGCACGACGTTGCCGTAGTTATCGCCCAGAATCTGCAACTCGATATGGCGCGGGCGGTCCATGTATTTTTCAAGGTAAACCGCGTCATTGCCAAAGGCAGCGCGGGCCTCTGTGCGGGCCATGTTCCACGCATCGGCCAGTTCATCAGCCGAGTGCGCGACCTTCATGCCGCGCCCGCCGCCGCCTGCTGCTGCCTTGATCAGCACAGGATAGCCAACCTGTTCGGCCACGCGCCGGGCTTCGTCTAGGTCGGTCAGTTCCCCATCCGAGCCGGGTACGAGCGGCACGCCCAGTGCGAGCATGGTGGTTTTGGCCGTGATCTTGTCGCCCATCATGCGAATGTGTTCTGCCGTGGGGCCGATAAAGGCCAGACCGTGGGCTTCCACGGTTTCGGCAAAATCCGCATTTTCGGACAAGAAGCCATAGCCGGGGTGAATGGCTTCCGCCCCGGTGATGGTCGCGGCCGAAAGAATGGCCGCCACGTTCAGGTACGACTCGCGCGATGCAGCCGGCCCAATGCACACAGCCTCATCCGCCAGACGCACATGCATGGCGTCGGCATCGGCAGTGGAGTGGACAGCCACGGTCTTAATGCCAAGCTCCCGGCAGGCGCGCAGGATGCGAAGGGCGATTTCGCCGCGATTGGCGATGAGGATCTTGGAAAACATCACTCGATAATGGCAAGCGGCTGGCCGAATTCCACCGGATCACCCGAGGCGACAAGAAGGGCCTTGAGCGTGCCGCTTTTGGGAGCCTTGATCTGGTTGAAGGTTTTCATGGCCTCGATCAGCAGCAGGGTCTGGCCCGCGCTTACGGTCTGGCCTTCCGTTACAAACGGGGGCGAGGACGGGTCGGGCGTCAGATAGGCCACGCCCACCATGGGGCTGGATACCGCACCGGGGTGGCGCGAGAGATCAGCCGCAGCCGGTGCTGCCGCAGGGGCCGCAACGGGGGCGGGGGCCTGCGCCACGGCAGGAGCGGCAGCAGCCACAGCCTGCACGGGGGCGGGCATACGCGCCACGCGAATGCGGTTGTCTTTTTCCGCTATCTCGATTTCGGTCAGGCCGGTTTCAGCCAGAATTTCAGCCAGAGCCCGGATGGCATCCGCGTCCACGAGCAGTCCGCTCATCGGTTGTCCTCATTTGCAATAAGATCGGTCATTGCTTGCAATGCCAGAGAATACCCCCCTACGCCTAGCCCGCAGATAACGCCGGTGGCGGCGCGGGAGACATAGGAGTGGTGGCGGAATTGCTCGCGGCGGTGGATATTGGAGATATGAACCTCAATTACCGGCAGGTCCGTGGCCAGGAGCGCATCAAGCAGGGCGATGGAGGTATGACTGTACCCTGCCGGGTTGATCACGATACCACGCGCCCGCCTGCGGCACTCCTGCACCCAGGAAATCAGCTCGCCTTCGGTATTGGTCTGGCGGAAATCTACCGCCAGTCCCAGCTTTTCGGCTGTACGGAGGCAAAGCTGTTCCACGTCGTCCAGCGTGGCCCGACCGTATATTTCGGGTTCGCGCTGGCCGAGCATGTTCAGGTTCGGGCCGTTCAGAACAGCAATGAGAGGTCTTTCCATAATAGAGCAGGGCCCTAGCACGATGCCGGGCTCTCTCCAAGAGAAGACAGCATGCCGGTGCAGGAGTGGGGCAAAAGGGCGGGGTGTGCGGGGGGCTCGGGTGCAGGGGTAAAAGGGAGGGAGAGGGCCATATTTTCGCCATGCACAGGCGGCAGACAGGCAGGCAGTCTGGCCGCCCTGTAAAGGCGCGGAGGCAGAAAAAGGTTGATTCCGGCGGCCCAAGGCGGTCATGTGCAGGGGTGTTAAGCCCAGATTCACGGAAATGGAGCAGGCAGATGCCAGTCCAAAACCGGAGACGAGCGGGATGGTTGACCGTGCTTGCCGCCCTTGTTGCAGGGGGGGGGAGCGTGGCAGCCCACGCTGCCGAGTTGCCTGAACACTCTGGTGCTACACATTCCAGCACGCCACAGGCAGCCGGTACCGCATGGGCCGATTCCGTATCCCGCGCTTTGCAGGCGCGCAGTCATGAAGATCCGGCCCTGAGCGACTTTGGTGGAGCAACTCAGGGTGGTGCAGGGTCTGCTCAGCACCGTCCGGTGCAGACGGGCATGGCAAGCTGGTATGGCGGGCGGTTCCATCATCGGCGTACGTCTTCGGGAACGCCTTTTGACAGGGCGAGCCTCACGGCCGCCCACCCGACAGCCCCGCTGGGCAGCAAGCTGCGCGTGACCTCGGAAGAAACCGGGCGCTCCGTGGTGGTAACGGTCAATGACCGTGGCCCCTATAAAAAAGGCCGGATCATCGATCTCTCCCACGCCGCCGCCGCACAGATTGGCATGCTGGGTTCAGGGGTTGCGCATGTGCGGGTTGAAACCGCGAGTGCTCGCGAAGTGGCCGAAGCCCCGGAAAATCTGGGGATAGGCGCGGATGATCTGATTATTTCTCCGAGCCATGTCATTGCAGGGCCGCATGTAAAAATCAGGCATGGCGTCATTACCCACACCCATGCGGGCCGCAGGATCGTGGCGCGGCGATAAGCCGCTACCGGGCAATCTAAATAAAGATGTGTGGAAGGCCGGGCTCAGGGCTTGCTGTCAGGAGCCTGCTGGTGGCTCGTTGTTGTCGCAGTCCTGCTTCGGGGGTCATGCTGTGCCAGACGATCAGCCTTGGGTTGCCCCGGGCATAGCTTTCCATTTCCGCATTCAGTTCAGCGCCCATGAGCACCACCCATGCGGTAACGAAAAACCACATCATGATGACGATAAACGCCCCAAGCGGCCCGTAAGTGGTGTTGTAGCTGGCCAGATGCGCCACGTAATAGGAAAAGAGCTGCGAGGCGGGAATGAGCACGAAGCTGGCCAGAACAGCCCCCGGCATAACCCAGCGCCAGCCCGTGCGGCGCTGGCGGTCCGGGCCGTAGCGGTAGAGGGTGGACAGGGCCAGAATTTCAAAGGTGAACAGGATCAGTGGCCCGCTCAGGCTGCTCAGAAAATCAGTTGAACCCGGCGGGGTGGGAATATGCAGCCGCAGTGACAGGTTCAGCAGCAGCGGAATGGCGACCATCAGCGCAATGGTCAGCACCGCGCCCAGAACGGAAAAAAGTGTCAGGGCGAAAGCTGTGGCCTGAAAAACAAAGAAATTCCGATGCTCACGGGCATTATACGCCATGTTGAGCGCCGAGATGATGGAGCGCGTAGCGGCAGAGGCCGACCAGAGCGCTACCGTGAGCGAAATGATCAGGTTGAGTGTCAGGGAAGTATGAGGCTCGGCCACCAGCACCTGCACCCGATTCTGGATCAGCATGAAAACGCTGGGCGGCAGCAAGGGGCGCAGCGCGTCCATCTGTGGGGTGACGGTCTGTACGTCAAATGCCAGGCCGTAGATGGAAATCAGCGCGCTGATAGCCGGAAAAAGCGAGAGCGTGCTGTAGAACGCGCATCCTGCGGCCACCAGCGTGGAAGGCCCCGCCACCAGACTGCGCGCCGTGCGGGAGATGATACGCCGCCAGTCGGCCCAGCGCAGGGCCAGAGGCGTGTCCGGTTTGGGTTTGGCAGGTGCGGCCTTGCCGGGGGGCGGCATATCGGGGGCCTGATGCACGGGGGTCGTTTCTGCGGCCGGGGCAGAGGGTGCGGAGGATAGCTGCGAAGAATCGGGCCGCGTGAACGCCTGCATTGTGGGGGAGGTGTCTTTCATTCTGCGCCCTGCCGCCCTGCGGGGTGTACCTGCGGGCATTGGGCCGGGCTTTTGCTTTGGGGCCATGAATTATGGCGCAAGACCAGCATTACAGCCTTGATCCTTAGCGGTCACGGCTGTGTGTTGTCATGTTTTTTCGGATAAACCGATTTTTTCACTTGCACTTGTGGCGGTTTGGCCGCATATGCGCACCCCTACGCAGCAACGCACGTGCCACTGGCCCTCTGAGGTTACGCAACGACGTCAAGCGTTCTGGCAATCGGGACCGTCCTTGTTTTTCTCGGCGGTCTGCCTTTGGTCGCTGGTCCGTTAGACCGTTTCGCAACTCCTTCTCCGCTGTGTATGCCGGAGAAGCATGAACTGGGGGAGTGGGAGCTATGAATCCCAAAATTACCCGTTTCATTGCCGAGAACAACCCGGCAACGCCCTGCCTTGTCGTCGATGTTGACGAGGTTGAATCCCGTTACCGCGCCCTTGGGCGCGCTCTGCCGCAGGCGCGCATTTATTATGCCGTCAAGGCTAACCCCGCCACGCCGATTCTGGATCGTCTGGTCGGGCTTGGTTCCTGCTTCGATGCCGCCTCGTGGGAGGAAGTCTCCCTGTGCCTTCAGGCCGGGCTGATCCGTCTGCCATTTCCTTTGGCAATACGGTCAAAAAGGTTTCCGCCATCCGCGCGGCGTATGAGGCGGGCGTGCGCATGTTCGTCTTCGACTGCCGCGAAGAGCTGGAAAAGCTGGCCCGCCATGCGCCTGGCAGCCGCGTTTACTGCCGCCTGCTGGTCGATAACTATGCCGCCGAATGGCCGCTGTCGCGCAAGTTCGGCACGACGGTGGAATCCGCTCGCGACCTGATGCTGGCCGCCCGCGACATGGGGCTGGACCCGTATGGGCTGTCCTTTCATGTGGGGAGCCAGCAGCTTTCGGCCGAGGCGTATGAGGTGGCGATTGCCCGTGTGGCAAGCCTGTTCACCGACCTGAGTGCGGCTGGGCTTGATCTGCGCATGATCAATCTGGGCGGTGGTTTCCCCATCCGCTACCGTGAAGACGTGCCCGAGATCGACCATTTTGCGGATGCGATTTTCCGCGCCATGACCGAGCATTTCGGCAACGCCATGCCCGAAATGCTGGTGGAACCGGGCCGCTTTATCGTGGGTGAGGCCGGGGTTGTGCATACCGAGGTGGTTCTGGTCAGTGCGCGTGGTCGCAAGGACGGGCTGCGCTGGGTGTATCTGGATATCGGCCGGTTTGGCGGTCTGGCGGAAACGGAAAACGAATCCATCCGCTATGCCATTCGTACCGGGCGTGACGGCGCGCCGTCCGGCCCCGTAGCGCTGGCCGGGCCAACCTGCGATGGGGCGGATATTCTATACGAAAAGACCCGTTACGACCTGCCGCTGGATCTCGAATCGGGTGAGATGATCGATCTGCTGGGCACGGGGGCGTATGTCTCCACCTACTGCTCGACCCGGTTTAACGGTTTTGCACCGCTGGCCGAACACTACATCTGAGTAAATCGCTCTCGTAGCGGTAATAGACTGAACTCAAAGCGCGCCGTTTTTACGAACGGCGCGCTTTTTTTATTGTGCGGGGCTGATCGAGCTTCACGCTGCGTCTGCCCCGCCCTGTATTCGGTTTGCGTGGAGCGCGGTTATTCGGTGGCTGCGCGCAAGCCTGCTCCTGCTGCCAGCGGGCAGAGTGGCAGGGCGGCGGCTACAAATGCGCCCAGCAGTTCCAGATCAGGTTTCCATGGCAGGCCGGTGGCGGCGGCATCAATGGCGGCGGCTCCAAAAATCAGGGCCGGGGTTATCAGTGGCAGGGTCAGCAGTGGCAGCAGCACCCCGCCACGGCGCGCACCCAGCACGATGGAGGCGCCCATGCCCCCCATTAGCGACAGAACGAGCGACCCGAGTAACAGCCCCCCCAGCAGAACCGGCAGGGCCGCGCCGGGCAGGCCTAACATGGTGGCCAGTGGCCCTGCGGCCAGCAGCAGCGGCAGGCCGGTTGTCAGCCAGTGCGCGGTCATTTTTGCGAGCGCCACAAAGGCGGGCGGCAGGCCCAGCAGCATGAGCTGGTCAAGCGAGCCATCTTCGAGCTCTGCGCCAAACAGCCGGTCAAGCGGTAGCAGCGAGGCCAGAAGCGCACAGACCCAGATAATGCCCGGTGCCATGCGGCGCAGCAGTTCGGGCGAAGGCCCGAGCGAAAGCGGAAACAGGGTAGCCGTTACGATAAAGAACAGCACCGCCCCCAGCGTATCCGCGCCATGCCGCAGGGCCAGCCGCAGGTCACGCATGACAATGTGCCAGAATAGCGATGTCATGGGCGGTTTTCCTCGTCTTCGCTGGCAAGGGACCAGTGTGTCTCAGGCAGGATATTGCCCGTTATGGAGTCCATGGCGCCGGGCAGGGCCAGTGTGGCGGGGGATTCCAGCGGCAGGGGAACATGCGTGGTGGCAATGATAAGCCCCCCCCGTGCGCGATGGGCAGCCATGGCCTCACCCAGCAGGGCAATGGCTGCGGTATCCAGCCCCAGACTGGGCTCATCCAGCAGCCAGAGCGGGGCTTGGGCGAGCAGTACGCGGGCCAGTGCCGTGCGGCGCTTCTGCCCGGCGGAGAGCAGGCGCGCGGGCAGGTCGGCCAGATGCACGAGGTCCATG
>NZ_BAIN01000016.1 GCF_000613285.1 Acetobacter papayae JCM 25143
CTGATCGGGCCGCTGACCAGCGGTGATACGGCGGAAGCCACACCCGCCGCACAGGCAGGGCGGGTGCCGGTTCTGGCCCTGACCAGCGATGTGGCGCAGGCCCGTCCGGGTGTATGGGTCATGGGTATTACGCCCGAAGATCAGGTGCAGCGTCTGGTGGAGCAGGCCCGACAGGAAGGTCGCAAGCGCTTTGCGGCCCTGCTGCCGGATAATCCTCTGGGGCGCGCCATGGGCAGCGGCCTGCAGGTTGCCTGCCGGGATCAGGGGCTGGCGGAGCCTGTCATCAGCTATCATTCCACGGCGCCAGACAGCGTTACGGACGCTCTTAAACAACTGAGCGGCATCAGCACGAATGGCGCATCGCTTCCCGCTGGTGTGGCCGGTCCGGGGCCGGATGCGCAGGCCCAGCCGCTGCCTACGGATCTGGCGGCGGCGCTGGGGCAGGCGGGTAACGAGGCTGCCAGCGCTCCGGCAACCATGCCTGGTGGCAATGCCAGCACGGGCGTGGCTGGGCTGAGCGCTTCCGGGCAGGGTGTTGCGCCTGCCTCGCTGCCTTTTGATGCCCTGTTGCTGGGCGATACCGGTCTGCCATTAAAAACCGTCATGACCGCGCTGAATGACATGCAGGTTGGCCTGCCCGCAGTGCGGATCATGGGGCCGGGCTTGTGGGCGGCGTTTGCTAGCAAGCTGGGGCCGATCCGTGGTGCGTGGTACGCTGCTCCCAACCCTGCGGCCCGTCAGGGGTTCGTAGCGCGTTTTTCCGCACAGTACCAGCATGCACCCAAGCCGCTGGTTGACCTGACCTATGATGCCGCAGGGGCTATCCGCACACTGGCGAACGAAGGTGCCAAGGACTTTTCGCCTAAATTGCTGACCCGTCCGGCAGGCTTCCAGGGCGTGGATGGGGCGTTTGTCCTGCTGCCCGATGGCCGGGTGCGGCGCGCTCTTGCGGTGTTCGAAGTTATTGGCAGTGGGGCGGATGCGCGGATGATCGCAACCGCCCCCACCAATGTTGCCCCGCAGGCGGCACCGGCTGCCGGTGCGGTCAAAGCCCCCGCAGGCGGTGCCTGAGCTGATACATTCTGGTTGGGTCCGGGTAGCAATATGACTGCCCGGACCATGGCATTTTTATTGCCCGGTTTCAGGCCCAGTTAATCTCGGCTTTTATGTCCGCATGATAGGTGTAGCGGAGAGCCGGGGGCATGGGGTGCCGCTACCCGGTATCCCCTGTGGCGTGTTGCCGCGATAATTTTTTCAACTCAAGGCAGAGGCCCGCCGGGTGCGTGCCATGGTCGAAAGGCTCTGGGCGACACGGCTGACCACATCAGCCCACTGGCGCGGTGTGGTCTGGCGGATGATACGCAGGTTCGGATACCACGGCGTATCGTCACGGCCGTGCAGCCAGCGCCAGCAGTTATCGTAGCGATCCATCAGCAGCACCGTTTTGCCCAGCCCCCCGGCCAGATGCGCCACGGATGTATCCACGCTCACCACCACGTCCAATCCCATGATCAGGGCTGCCGTGTCGTCCATACTGTGCAGGGCGTCTGTCGGGTCGTACAGGGACATGCCTTCGGGCGGGTCCATCATCTGTTCGGCATAGGGGCCTTTTTGCAGGCTGATGAGCTTAAGCCCCGGCAGGCGGCCCAGCGGGGCAAGGGCGCTTAAAGGGAGCGAGCGCCGCCTGTCCACGATATGCGCTGCCAGCGTGCGGTTACGTGGTGCTCCGCCCCAGACCAACCCGACCCTGAGCGCTTTGCCCGAAGGCAGAAGCCCTGCCATGGCGCGTGTTTTTTCCTCATCTGCCTGCAGGTAAGGCACGGCGGTGCCCCATGGCGTGGAGGTATGCAGGAAAATACGCGGCAGGCTGATAAAGCCGCAATACCAGTCAAAGGCGGGCAGAGGCGGCGTATCATGCGCATGACATGCACGGTATGGACACCCTGCAGGCGCTGGCAGAGCTGGTGCAGTTCTGGCGGCACCAGCAGGTGAATAATCGCCCCACGCTGCGCCAGAGACGGGATATAGCGCAGATACATGAGCGTATCGCCCAGCCCTTCTTCATGCACGAGCAGCACTCGCTTGCCATCAAGCCGCTCTGTGCCTTTCAGGGCGGGGAGTGTGGCGCGGTCAGGCATGGTTGCGTGACCGGGCAGGGCATGCCGCCACTCATGCTCCTGCCAGCCTTTGGCGTAGTCGCCAGCCTTGAGCAGGGCGACTGAGCGGTTGAAGTGAAAGCGGGCATCATCCGGGTGCAGGGCGAGTGCGCTATCAAAATGGCTGAGGGCTTCTTCCATGCGGCCCTGACCGCTCAGGATCGTGCCGATATTGACCAGCATTGCCGCGCGCTCAGCTTTGCTGGCGGGCAGGGGGTGCAGACAGTCCAGTGCGGCCTGCATGTCGCCCTGTTCTGTCAGCGCCATGGCCAGCAGGCTACGCGCCAGTGTAGCGTCCGGGGTGCGGGACAGGGCCTGTTTCAGCGTGCTTATGGCGGCTTCGTGCTGGCCGGTTTGCACCAGCAGGCTGCCCAGCACGGCATGCACGCGTGTATCATCCGGGGTGCGGCGTAGGAGTGCCTGCCCTGCGGCAAGGGCCTCAGGCCTGCGATCCTGCGCCATCAGCAACTCGGCCAGATCCTGCAACGGGTGCTGGCTGGTGGGGTGGCGGCTGGCTACGGCGGCCAGAAGGTCGGCAGCCCGTTCAGGCCTGCCCGCGGCAGCCAGACAGATGGCGTAGAGAATACCCGCCTGTTCCGCACTGGCGTTTTCTGCCGGAGGGCACTGCCCGTATGGTTCCAGCCGGGGCAGGGCCTGCCAGAACAGTCCGGCTTTTATGTCCGACAGGCAGGCGCGCAGAAATTCGGGGCTGAGGGGGGCAGGGCTGGCGGGTTTCATGGGGGCTGGTCCCGGACAATGAGGGCGCGTGACATGCGCCAGAGTATCCGCGCCAGTGCGGGCGGAAAACCGGTGCGGCATAAAAAACCCGGCATCCCTGTGGGGCTGCCGGGTTTTGTGTAGTCAGGCCGTTACGCGCGCCGTTCAGGCGGCTTTCATGACGGCGGTGAGGGATTCCAGAACCTCGTTAGGCTCTTTCTTTTCCAGCACCGCGACTTCGGCCACAAAGCGTTCCTGAGCGGCTTCAAACAGTTTACGTTCGCTGAAGCTGCCATCCAGACTGTCAACATTGCGGCGCAGGTCGCGCAGCACTTCGGCAATCTGAACCAGATCGCCAGAGTTGATTTTTTCCTGATACGCCACCGCGCGGCGTGCCCACATGCCTTTGCTGACATGCGGCTTGCCTTTGATGATGGCCATGGCCTTGTCCACGATCTCGCGCGAGACAATCTTGCGCAGCCCGGCCTTGCGGGCCTTGGTGAGCGGGATGCGCAGTGTCATCTGGTTGCCGGGGAAGGAAATCTGGATGACTTCCAGTTTCGTTCCGGCTATTTCATCCACCCCGATCCGGTCCACCCGACCGACACCGTGTGCGGCGTAGACGATGGCATCACCTTCCTGAAAGGGATCCTCGTCTTTTACCTTGGTTTTTGCCTGTGCTGCGGTCGTGGCGGCGGCGGTGCGTGCCATTGCATCTGTCACGCCACCTTTGGGAGGTGCTCTGAAAGTATTCATAACCTGACCTTTTAGCATAAAAATGCGTGTTTGTCTTGTAAAACAGCCGACATGAAGCGGGCCTGAGGTTATGACTGCACGCCGTTTACCGTTTGCAGTGCCGGGGCTGTTGCGTCTCCTGTGGGTTGCAGCACGTCAATTTCGATCGTGCGGGCAATGGTGGCCATTGGCAGGGCATGCAGCGTATTGGCAAAAGGCTCCTGAAGGTCGCTGGCGCTCTTGTCCAGAACCAGAAACAGGCAGCCCACAAGGCTTGAGCCCAGCGGCGTGATCCATTCCAGTGTCTGAACCATGGAGAGTGGCAGCACGATGCAGAAGATGTTCACCAATACCCTTGGCAGCACCGAAAACTGCATGGGCAGCGGTGTGTTGCGGATACGCTCCAGCCCGCCCTGTGCATTGGCCAGATCAGACAGGATACGGTCGATCTGCCGTGCACCGCACCATCGATGTTTTTCTTGCGGACTTCCTCAGCCACTCCCAGCCCGATCTGGTAGAGAATGGCGTTAGGCTGGTTGCGGTAGCCGACAATGGCTTCACGCATGGAGGCGGGCAGCAGGCGGTTGATGTCCTCGCTGGCATCCAGCTTGCCCAACGCCATGCGCAGGGCGTGCGGGTAGGCGGCTATGGCGTACATCAGGTCGTGCCGGTCGCCCAGCAGGGTGCCGGCCTGTCGGCCAAAGGAACGGCAGTTGTTGGTGATGCTCCCCCACAGGGTGCGGCCTTCCCACCAGCGGGCATAGGCGCTGGTGCTGCGAAATCCCATGAACAGGGCCAGAGCGGAACCGATCAGCGGGACAGGCAGGCTCGGCTGTTCCATCCATTCCTGATGGAAGACCTGAAACAGCACCACCACCACGAAATCCCAGGCTGCCATGAGCAGGAGAACGGTGCGAACCTCGCGGGATATAATGCGTAATCCCATGCGCGGGTCAACGATCATCCAGACTGTCTCCTTTCTTGTCGGGGCTGTATTGCCCGTCCGTGCTTTAACATGACACAATGAGAGTGGTTTCCCGATATGGCAGCTTTATGTTTGTGCTGCCATCCGGGCTATGTTGTTGAAAATATGCGGTGAAATGCTGAAGGAAGATTAAGCTCATGCAAGCCAGTGCCGGGTTGACCCTGCGGGAAGAGCATCGCTGTCATGGGGGCAGCGTACAGTTTTACGAACATCAGTCCGAAGTGCTGGGACTGCCTGCACGGTTTGGCGTGTTTCTGCCCCCCGCAGCGCTTGAAGGTAAGCGCGTACCGATTCTGTATGTGCTGGCAGGCCTGACCTGCACGGATGAAACCTTCCTGATCAAGTCGGCCGCGCTGGCCGAGGCCGCACGGCTTGGGCTGGCCATTGTCGCCCCTGATACCTCGCCCAGAGGGGCGGGGGTGCCGGGCGAAGATACGGACTGGGATATGGGCACGGGGGCCGGCTTCTATCTGGATGCCACACAGGAGCCGTGGAGCCGCCATTACCGCATGGACAGCTATATCAGCCGCGAACTGCCCGCGCTGGTTGAGGCGGCATTGCCGCTGGATGGCACGCGGCGTGGCATTACAGGCCATTCTATGGGTGGGCATGGTGCCCTTGTGCATGCGCTGCGCAACCCTGAATTTTGGAAATCGGTTTCGGCCTTTGCCCCATCGTGCATCCGTCCGCCGTGCCTTGGGGTGAAAAGGCGTTTACCACCTATCTGGGCACAGACCGCACGGCATGGCGTGCTTATGACGCCGTGTGCATGCTCGAAGACGGCCTGAGCCACCCCACCACCATTCTGGTTGATCAGGGGGATGCCGATCAGTTCCTTGAGCGCGAACTTCAGCCTTGGCATCTGGAAAAGGCGGCTCTTGCCGTCGGGCAGAAGCTGACCCTGCGCCGCCATGCCGTGTATGATCATTCCTACTGGTTCGTGCAGAGCTTCGCGTGCGAGCACCTGCGCCACCATGCGGCTATTCTGGGCGCGCTGTAACCGGCACCTGCGCTCCTGAAAACCGGGGGCGCTGGTCAGGCAATGGGCTTGTGCGCCATGCCTGCCAGTGCCCCCAGCCATTTGAGATATTCCGTCATCAGCAGTCGCAGGGTGGAAAGCTGGGTCAGGTGGTGCATGGCTGGGGGGGTTACCGGGCAGGCATATAGAGCCACATCCGGCAGGGTGCGCCCCAGTTCCAGCATGGCCCGGCGCATGTGGTAGCCAGCCGTTACCACAACAAGGCTGCCGATATGGTTGTCAGCTACCCATGCGGCGGTTTCCTCGGCATTACCAATGGTCGAGCGGGCCTGATAGCCCAGCGTAATGCGCGGCCCCAGCGCTTTTTCCTGCTCTGGTAGTAGCAAGGCCTGTTGCGAGGCCTGTGGTGCCACGCCTGAAATCAGCAGCCACTCGGCTTGCCCCCGTTCCAGAAGGCGCAGCGAGGTTTCCACTCGTCCCGCCCCGCCCGTAAGGGCCACAATACCCGCTGTGTGCGGTAAAGGACCGGCAGGGCGCAGGGCATCGTGCACAAACCAGCCAAAGCCACACAAGAACAGGAGTGGCAGCCCCAGAAGCACAAAGGCCGGGGCACGTTTGACAAGGCGGCGCATCAGGGCAGACGGCGGAGCCACAGGCGTACGATAAGCTGGGTTGTCAGCCAGCAGATCAGGGCTGCCGCAACAGGCAGGCACCCCAGCCCGATAAGCAGGTCGGAGGGCACGGCATTAAGAATAGAGGCTTCATCCATCAGGCCGGTCTGGCTGGCAGTGGCCTGCGCCATGTCCGCATCAGCGGTAAAAGGGGCCGTGATCTGGAGCAGCGCAAAGAGTGGCAGGCAGGCCAGCACCGTGCCGCTCAGCCCGCCACCAAAGGCAAGTGAGGCCGTTCTGCGGGCAAAGCGTCCGGCAATATAACCATCCGATGCACCAAGCCCGTGCAGGGTGGTGATGGTATCGCGGCGCGAGGCCAGTCCGGCACGGGTGGTCAGGCCCGTAATCAGGGTGGCGACACCGCAGACACTCAGCAACGCCAGTCCCGCGCAGGCTAGCAGGCTGTTGGCCAGAGCATGCAGGCGCGTGCTCCACAGACTGTTACGCTCGACAATGACACCCGGAGCCAGAGCCGATAGATCCTGCTCCAGTGTGGCTGGTGGGACGGTGCCATCGGGCAGGTCAACACGCAGGACGGCGGGCAGGGGCATGGCCGCGCTGCCTGCGGGGGCCTGTCCGTTGTTCAGGCCGCTGCCCAACCACGGCTGGAGCAGAGTGTCCAGTCCTGCGCGGAAAGCCGGTGCACGGTGCTGCCCGCAGGTAGGCTGACCAGTGCGGCCAGCACGGCATCAGCGGTTTGGTCCCGTCGCTCTGGCCCTGCCGGGCTGGCTGGTCAGGCTGTGGCACCTGAATAATGACAAGCTGCGCAGCCCCCCCGGCCCAGCGGGCGGATAATGCCCGTGCGCCGCACGCGCCAGCCAGTGTCAGGGCGGCCAGAAACCCCACCATGCTACCAGCGCAAACAGCCCGCGATCGGGCATGGCTTCAGCCAGAGACAGGCCATCGCGCCTGCGGGTGGAACGGCGGCTCATGGTAACGGGGTGTCCTCGCTCACAAGGTGGCCACGTTCGAGAAAAAGAGCGGGGCGGGGCAGGCGGCGCACCAGAGCCTCGTTATGGGTGGCGACAATCACCGTGGAGCCCATGGCGCTGAGTTCGGCAAACATGTCGAGCAGGCGGTGGGCCTGACTTTCTTCCAGCGCGTTTGTGGGTTCATCCGCCAGAATCAGGCCGGGGCGGTGGATAATGGCGCGCGCTATGGCGGTGCGCTGTTGCTCCCCCCCCGAAAGGCGCTCGGCGGGTACATCGTGGTATTCGCCAAGGCCCACCCATTTGAGAATGGAGCGGATTTCATCGCGGATTTCGTCTTCCGGGCGTTTTTGCAGCCGCAGGGGCAGGGCGATGTTATCTGCAACCGACAGGCCGGGCATCAGGCGGAAATCCTGATGGATCATGCCTATGCGGCGGCGTAGCATGACAAAGGTGCCGCGCTTTTGTGTATCGTCCACCGGCTGGCCAAGAACGACCATCCGCCCCGAGCTGGGCAGGGTTTCAACATGCAGCAGGCTGAGCAGGCTGCTCTTGCCCGCCCCTGAAGGGCCAAGGAGCCAGCGGAACCCGCCCTGCGGCACGGAAAAAGACAGCCGCGAGAGAACGGGGGCTGGGTCTTTTCTGGCCCGACGCCAGGAAACGGTGTCCAGATGGATCATGCAGGCTGGCCCTGATACTGTGCGGGGCTGGGGGTGGTGGTACGGCCCATGGGCGTGTCAGACCCGGCAGGGACTTACATGTTCCGTGCGGCAAGGGCCGTAAGGGTGGAGGCGGCAGCGGCTACGGCCATAAGGCCAATCCCGTCATAGATCAGGCTGGTGGCGCTGAGCATGTGCCCGCCCAGTACAATTTCGTGCGGAATGGCGGCCGCGGCGTTGCTGATGGCGTCACGCGCCTGCGGGTCGGCTGCGGCGGTGGAGCGTGTCAGTGCGCCGGTCAGGGTTGGCACGGCGGCCCACACCACGCCTGCAATCAGCAGGAACGGGGCCAGCAGTTCTGCCACCTGCTGGATGAAACCCGCCACAAAATGGCAGATAACCCAAAGGGCCGTGCAGATGAGGTGCAGGATTGTCGAGCCGCCTTCATGCAGGGCGGGAGCGGGAGGCTGCGGTGCAAGGGGAGTGCGCTGATCCATGAACCGTTTTTCCTTTGGGGGGTGCGATTGTGGAGCCTGTTATACAGGGGGGTGGGCGGTTGTGTCACGTCATGGAAGGCGTGCCGGGTGTGGCTGGGGGGCGTAACAGGGGCTGTTCACGCATTCGAGAGCAGACGGCGCTTTGTTCCGGCGTTTAAGGTAGGAGCATGGGGTTAGGTCAGGAACGCGGCCCGGCCTTGCGGGGTTTTGCGGGTATTTTGGGTTTTGTAAGGGAGCGTTACGGTCGTTCATGCAGTTTCTTTCGTGTACCGTGATGTTCGCCGGGGTGAACGCACAGGCTATGGCCTGCCTGCGTGATGTGCTGAGCATGCGTGGGCTGGACCTGCGCAGCGTGCCCGATGCGGCGGCGGTGTTTTCGAGCTTTGATGAGGTTCTGCCCGATCTGGTGGTGGTGCCTGAAATCCTGCCGGATATGGCAGCCACGCGGCTGTGCCAGCACCTGCGGCTTAATGCAGCAACCCGTGGCATGCCGGTTGTGGTGCTGCTTTCCGCCCGCGATCCTGCGCGTGAGCATGAACTGCTCGATCGTGGGGCGGATGCCTGTTTTTGCATGGAGGATGACCCGGTTATCCTGCTGTTTCGTATTTGCGCGCTGCTGCGTGAATACGGTGCCGATGCCGCCGAGCGCGAAGGGGTCAGCTTTCGGCAGCCGACAATCAGCGTGGTGACGGCTCCGGGTGGCGCGCTGTGGTCATGGCCCGGTCTGCGCGACCTGCCAGCCAGAGCGCGGGGGCAGCAGGCCGTATCGGCGGATGGCGCGCTGGTGGATATGTTCCGGCGCAACGGGCAGAAAGCCCAGCTTGTGGATGACCCGGACAGGCTTGATCTGGCCGGTAATGGGTCTGGTGGTGGCACACCGCCCGATTGCGTGGTGGTGGACTTGACCTGCCCGGCGTTTGAGGGGCTGGCTCTGGCCCGCACGGTGGCGGCCTTCCGGCGGCGGACGCGCCAATGTGTGCGCGTGATGGGCGTGATGGAAAAAAGCGCGGATTCGGCTGAAAAAATCCGTATCGCGTTTGAGGCGGGTGTGGATGATCTGGTCGATACCGATATCCGCCCCGATCTGTTTCTGGCCCGTGTTGCAGCTCTTGTACGGCGCAAGAGCCTGCAGGACGAGGTGCAGCGGGAAGAAGCGCATATGGAAAGTGCCCGTGCCCGCGCCGCACTGGCGGATGCACTGCGGCGCGTGAATGCGGATCTGGCGGCGGCCAACCGCAAGTTGATCGACGCACAGGCCAAGCTGGTGCAGTCCGCCAAAATGGCCTCTCTTGGTGAGCTGGCTGCTGGTATCGCGCATGAGTTCAACAACCCGCTGGCGTTTGTTCTTGCACATGAAAGCACGGCCAAGCGCAGTGTGGCGCAGGCGTTGCAGGCCATTCGGCTGGGCGATACGCAGCAGGCAGAAGCCGCGCTGGCCAAAGGGGGAGAGCGTCTGGCCTCGTCCTTTGTCGGGCTTTCGCGCCTGCGTGACCTTGTGGTGAGCTTACGGCGCTTTTCCCGGCTGGAGGAAGGCGAGTTCAGGCGGCTGGACGTGCCGGAGGCCATAGGCATGGTGTTGACGCTGCTTGCCCCCAAACTGGGGGAGGAAATAGAGGTGGAATGCCAGCTTGAGGCCCCGCCGGAGCTTGTCTGTCAGGCGGCGCTGGTCAATCAGGTTGTCATGAACATTGTCAGCAACGCAGCGGATGCCATTCTGGAAAAACGTGAGGGTACCCGCCGGGCAGAGGGCGGCGCACAGTCGGGCAAGGACCGGATTCTGCTCCAGTCCAGCCTGCAACCGCGCGAGGGGCGCGAGGGCAATGATTATGTCCTGCGCATTTGTGATACCGGCCCCGGCGTGCCTGATGCGTTACAGGAGCGCGTATTTGAGCCGTTTTTTACGACCAAGCCCGTTGGCTCGGGCACGGGGCTGGGGCTGGCTACAGCCTATGGTGTTGTGCAGGCGCACGGCGGGAGTATTGTTATAACAAGATCGGAAAGCCTCGGTGGGGCCTGTTTTACAATCCGGGTGCCATATAGAGCAGCAGAGGAGCGGCGCGGTGAAAACGTTGCCTGACACAGCGGAGCGGCCTGTCGTTCTGGTTGTGGATGACGAGCCTGAAATTCTGGTAGCACTGACCGACCTGCTCGATCAGACCTACCATGTGCTGGCAGCTTCTTCTGGCGAGGAGGGGCTGGCCCTATTGCGCCAGCACCCTGATGTGGCGGTCATTATTTCTGACCAGCGCATGCCGTGCATGACGGGCGACGTGTTTTTTGCCCATGCCCGCGAACTGAGCGGAGCCGGTGCCATTCTGCTGACTGGCTATGCCGATATTTCGGCTGTGGAAGCCGCACTCAACCGGGGGCAGATTTCCTTTTTTGCGTACAAGCCGTGGGATGATGAAACCCTGCTGTCCATGGTGGGGCAGGCGGCGGATCGTTACCGGCTGGAAAACGAACTGGCGCGCGAGCGTCTGCTGCTGCGCGGCCTGCTTGAAAACCTGCCTTTCGGGCTGGCGTTCAAGGATCAGAATGGCAGCTTCATCCGCCTTAACCAGCAGATGGCGCGTGAATTCAACCGCAGTGTTGCCGATTGCATCGGCCATCAGGAAGATGAACTGGTCGATGGCACCCGTCTTGAAAGCCTGCGGCAGGCACAGGGTGATCTGGCGGCTTCCGGTCGTGACCAGCAGGTGCTGCAACTGCCCGGCCCCGATGGCCAGACCCGCTGGCACGATCTCACCCGCGTAAGGCTGGACAGCCTGCGCAACGAGCCGGTGCGGGCTGACAGGCTTTCGGCCTATTCCATCCTGATCGATCGCGATGTTACGGAGTTGCTCAGTCTGGAGCAGCGCTTGCAGCAGGCACAGAAAATGCAGGCGATCGGCACATTGGCCGGTGGCATCGCGCATGACTTCAACAACCTGCTGACGGCTATTCTGGGTTCGCTGGAACTGGTGCAGGACCTCGACCCCCCGAAGGAAGCTGCTGCCACACGACTGTATCAGAACGCCATGCAGGCGGCGCGGCGGGGGGCTGTGCTGACCCGCCGCCTGCTCGACTTCAGCCGCCCGCGCCATCTTGTGTGCCAGCAGGTGGATGTAGGGGAAATGCTCGAAACCCTGAGCGACTTCCTGATGCGCGGCAAGGTGCCGGATGACATTCGGGGCGAGCTGGATACAGACCGCTTCAAGCCCGGCAGCGGGTGGGAGCGTGTCAGTTTCGAACTGCCCGACAGGCCCTTGCCGCCTGTGTGGACTGACGCAACGCAGCTTCAGCTTGCGGTGCTCAACCAGTGCCTGAATGCGCTGGAGGCCCAGCCGCAGGGGGACAGTGCCTGCGTTGTTAGCGTGCGCCTGGCGGATAAGCTCCTTGGCCGCCATCTGGGTGGTGAACATGCCAGCGCATGGGTAGTGGTGCAGATCCGCGATTATGGTGCGGGCATGACGGAAGAACAGCGCGCCCGCATTTTCGAACCGTTCTTTACCACGCGGGATGTCGGGCAGGGCAACGGGCTCGGCCTGTCTATGACGTACAGCTTCATCAGCCATTGTGGGGGCGAGGTACGCGTAGAGGGCATTCCCGGCGGCGGTACAGTGGTGGAGCTATGGTTCCCCGCCATGGCGCGCGGCAAGGTTCAGGCAGAACCGGCCCAGCCACCCGCAGCCGTGCGCAAGGTTGTATCCGTGCAGGATGACAGTATGCCGGACGAGGCGCTGAAAGACGGGGATACCAGCCAGAACGAAGGGGCTGTTCCGGCTTTTGCGCTGTCCACGCCTGTTACACAGGATATGGCGCGCGTGCTGCCTGATGCGGCGGAGGGGCGGATTATCCTCGTCGTGGATGACGAGCCGGGGGTGCGGGCGGTTACGGCAGGTTTTCTGCGCCGTGCGGGTTATGCTGTGCTGGAATCCTCCAGCGGCATGGATGCGCTTGAAGCCGTGCAGCAGCATGCGGACATAGCGCTTGTTGTCATGGATGTGAAAATGCCGGGCATGAACGGCGGTGAGGCCGCACGGCATATCCATACACGCAGGCCGGAACTGCCGGTGCTGTTTGTAACCGGCTATGCCGATTTCGGACTGCTGCCCGAAGGTGTTCCCGTATTGCACAAGCCCTATACGCGAGATGCCCTGCTGGGCGATGTCCGGGCGATGCTCGCGGCATAATACCAGGCTGACGGCCCGCAGGCTCGGTTGTTTCAGCCTGCCTGTGGGCCGAAATGGCGGTACACCACATCACCCGGTGCGTGGCCGGTGGCTGCGTCTGGTATCGCGCCCAACCGCTCCGCCAGCCTGCATGAGCGCGTATTGTCTTGATGGACGTAGCTGACCAGCGAGGGCAGGTGCCGGACATCGCGTGCCCAGTCCCGCAGGGCGGACGCCGCTTCAAACGCGTAACCCAGCCCCTCGGCTTGTAGAAAAACCAGCCAGCCTATTTCATGTTCGGGAAAAAGTGGCCCGGTGTTGATCCCGACCTGACCCAGACAGCATCCGTTGTCGTGGTCTTCTATCATCAACGCCCCTACGCCGAAAAAATCCCATTGTGCATGGTCGGCGCAGAACAGGCCCCACGCCCGGTCTGGCGCGAACGGCCCGCCCATGTGGCGGCAGCGGTCAGACGCCATGAACGCCGCATAAGCAGGCCAGTCGTTCAAATTCATGGGGCGCAGCCGCAAGTGCTGGGTGTTCAGGGTAGGAATAAGGGCCATGGAGTGGAGAATTTACATCACAGGGTTGAAGGCGAGCGAGGCTGAAACTGCGCGGGGTTGTGCGGATAACGTAAGGAACAAAGCGCAGGCACGGGCTGGTCGTGCGGTGTGTGCAGGGCGGTGTTCAAGCGCTTACCCCTTGTGTTGGCGGAGTAAAGCCCTATTTCTTTGAGATCATGCAGAACTCATTCATTGCTTCCTCTCCCTATGATCCGGTCGGCTGGCATGGCACGACCATCCTGTGTGTAAGGCGCGGGCCATGTGTGGCCATGGCGGGCGATGGCCAGGTGACGCTGGGCAGCACCGTTATCAAGGGCAATGCCCGCAAGGTGCGGCGGATCGGGCCATCTGGCTCCATTCTCGCAGGCTTTGCCGGAGCCACGGCCGATGCCTTTACCCTGCTCGAACGGCTTGAAGCCAAGCTTGAGCGCTATCCCAACCAGCTTGAACGTGCTTGCGTGGAACTCGCCAAGGACTGGCGCACAGACCGCTATCTGCGCCGGCTGGAAGCGATGATGGCCGTGGCCGATGCCGAACATTCCTATACTCTGACTGGTAATGGCGATGTGCTGGAACCCGAGGACGGGGTGATCGCCATTGGCTCAGGCGGCAATTATGCCTGTCCGCTGCCCGAGCGCTGCTGGGCGTGGATGGGATGGGGGCCGAGGAAATCGTGCGGCGCAGCATGAAAATTGCCGGTGATATCTGTGTTTATACCAATCATGCAGTCAGGGTTGAAACGCTTGAAACCCGCACCACTACGGGAGATGCCTGATGCAAGCGCCTGACCTGTCGCCGCGCGGCATTGTTGCCGAGCTTGACCGCTTTATTGTCGGGCAGACCGATGCCAAGCGTGCCGTTGCTATTGCCCTGCGCAACCGCTGGCGGCGGGCGCAACTGCCCGATGGCATGCGTGAAGAGGTTGTGCCCAAGAATATTCTCATGATCGGGCCGACTGGCTGCGGCAAAACCGAAATTGCCCGCCGTCTGGCTCGGCTGGCGCAGGCACCGTTTCTCAAGGTTGAGGCCACCAAGTTTACCGAGGTGGGTTACGTAGGCCGCGATGTGGACAGCATCGTGCGGGATTTGGTGGATGCCGCCATTGTCATGCTCAAGAACGCCCGGCGCAAAGATGTGGAAACACAGGCAGCGCAGGCAGCGGAAGAGCGGATTGTCAACGCGCTGGTGGGCGAAGGGTCCTCTGCCGATACCAAAAGCCGTTTTCGCAGCATGCTGCGGAGCGGCCAGTTGGAAGACAAGGAAATCGAAATCTCCGTGGCCGATGCGGGGCCTGCGGGGGCTGGCGAAATGCCGGGGCTGGTGCCCGGTCAGGTCGTCAACTTTGGCGATATGATGAAGTCGTTTATGAACCGCACCCCACGGCCACGGAAAATGACCGTAGCCGCTGCGCGTGAGCAGCTCAGAAACGAAGAGGCCGAAAAGCTGCTCGACAGTGAGGCCCTGACGCGTGAGGCGGTGACCATCGCGCAGGAAAATGGCATTGTTTTCCTCGATGAAATTGACAAGGTCTGTGCCCGTTCTTCCGAAAGCGGCATGAAAGGGGGTGATGTCTCGCGTGAAGGCGTGCAGCGTGACCTGCTGCCGCTGATCGAAGGCACCACCGTTTCCACCAAATACGGCCCGGTTCGCACTGACCATATTCTGTTTATCGCCTCGGGTGCGTTCCATCTGGCCAAACCGGCTGACCTGCTGCCGGAATTGCAGGGGCGTCTGCCAATCCGTGTGGAGTTGCAGCCGCTCTCGCGGGCTGATCTGCGCCAAATCCTGACGGCTCCCGAACATTCGCTGCTCAAGCAGTACGTGGCTTTGCTGCATACCGAAGGTGTGGAACTGGAGTTTACGGATGATGCGGTAGATGCGCTGGCCGAACTGGCCGCGGATATCAATGAACGGGTAGAGAATATCGGCGCGCGCAGGCTTGCTACCGTTCTGGAAAAACTGCTTGAAGATATCTCGTTTACTGCGCCGGAACGGCAGGGAGAAAAAATGGTTGTCAGTGCTGACATGGTTAATGACAAGGTTACGCCCCTAGCGCAGCGCGGCGACCTGAGCCGGTTTATCCTGTAATGGACGCGCCTTTTGTCGTCCCGCCTGAAGAAAGCGCGGCGGAAGCCATCGAAGCCATTCGCGACGAGCTTGAACTGTTTGATGACTGGATGGAACGCTACCAGTACATCATAGAAATGGGGCGCAAGCTGCCACCTTTTCCTTCGGTCTGGCAGGATGACGCCCATAGGGTGCCCGGCTGCCAGAGTCAGGTCTGGCTGGAGGAAAAAGCCGAAGGCGATCGGCTGTATTTTGCGGGCCAGTCCGATGCGGCGATTGTCAGCGGCTGGTGGCCCTGCTGCTGCGTGTCTATTCGGGGCGCACACGGGCAGAGATTGCAGCGACTGACCCTTCCTTCCTGCGCGACCTCGGGCTGGTGCAGGCACTCTCCACCAACCGGGGTAACGGGGTAGAGGCCATGGCGCGGGCTATCCGCTCGGCGGCGGCCATGCCAGCCTGAACAGGCCCATATCATTGGAAAAACACCGGGCCAGAAAACGGCCCATAAAAAAGGGGCGGGGGCCATATCGGCCTCCGCCCCTTTTTCTGTCATATGGCCTGACGATCAGCCAGCCTTGTTCAGGCCTGCCAGCACATCCGCCGGGCGAATGGGCAGGTGGCGCAGGCGCACGCCCACGGCATTGAAAATCGCATTGCCAATAGCCGGGGCAATGGTGGTCACACCCGGTTCACCCAAGCCCATGGGCTTTTCGGTGCTGGGCAGGAACTCGATTTCCATATCCGGCACATCCGCGATACGCAGCGGGGTGTAGGTATCAAGGTTACGGTCACGCACGTTGCCGTTCTCGATTTCCGTGCCTTCAAACAGCGCCATGCTCAGGCCCCACAGCGCGCCGCCTTCGGTCTGGGCGGTTGCGCCATCGGGGTCGATCACGGTGCCTGCATCCAGCACCAGCCAGATTTTCTCGCAGGTTACCACGCCGGTTCTGCGGTCAACCCGCACGCGGGCGGCACCGGCAGTCCATGTCGCATGCCGCGTTCCTGACCGAAGGTGGTGGCAATGCCAATACCGGTATCGGCGGGCAGGTCCGTGCGGCCATAGCCGCATTTTTCCGCCAGACGCTTGAGTACCGCCGCCTGACGGCTAGCACCGCCAACGGAATCCGGAGCAGACCCCGCATTGCGCCCTTCGCTGATCAGTAGGCTCAGCCGCAGGGCCACCGGGTCCTTGCCGAGTGAGTGGGCCACTTCGTCCAGAAAGGTTTCATGCGCCCATGGTGTCCAGCCGGAGCTGACCGAACGCAGCCAGCCGGGGCGGAAAGTCGCATCGGCCAGATCGTTGTCGAGCGCGCGCACGCGCATCGGGCCGACGGTGTACCAATGGTCGGCCCCGGCAATAGCGAACTGGTCGTAAGGCTTGCCATCAGCCCTTTTTCCATGAACGCGGCTGCCATAACGCGGGTCGGCCAGCCAGCGGCGGCATGGTGCTGCCAGCCCTGAAACGCGCCGTCTTTTGTCAGGGCGGCCCGCACGGTCTGGATGGAGGGCGAGCGGATGGAATCGTACTGCACATCATCCGAACGGGTGAAGATCAGCTTGACCGGGCGGCCGTTCAGCGCCTTGGAAATCAGGCTGCCGGTACGGCGTAATCGCCGTTCAGGCGTCGGCCGAAACCACCACCCAGCATGTAGCTGCGCATCACCACATCGGTCTCGGGCACGCCCAGAGCCTTGGCGATAACGGGCAGGAACAAAGACTGCCACTGGTTGCCGCAATGCACTTCCCACTTGCCTTCATGCAGGCGGGCGAGCGCGTTCAGCGGTTCAAGCTGGTAGTGCAGGACAGAGGAGCAGGTATAGGTGTGCTCCACAATCTTGTCGGCATGGGCGAAGGCTTCATCCACCCCGGGATCGTTGAAGACGCAAGAGCCGCCTTCCTTGTTGGCGATCTGCGCGCGACCATGCTCGATAATGTCATGCTCGCTCACATGCGCGGTAGGCCCGGCTTCCCATGTCACCTTGAGCGCATCGGTAGCGCGGATGGCTGCGGGGTAGGAGGAGGCCAGAACGGCCACCCAGCCCGGCACCGTGCCGGACGGATCTTCCAGCACGATATGGCGGATATAGCCTTTGACCTTGCGCGCTTCGGTTTCATCCACCGAAACGACCTTGGCACCGTAGCGGGTGGGCGGCAGCTTGGGGCGGGCATACACCATGCCTTCCAGCTTGGCGTCTATCCCATATACGGCGGTACCGTCGGTCTTGGCGGGGATGTCGAGTGCCCGCACCTGCTTGCCGATCAGCCTGCGTTCGGAGGCGGGCTTGAGCGGCAGCTTGGCCATTTCTTCGGGGGTGAAGCTGCGGGTCGGATGCGCGCGGCTGACGATATCGCCATAGGCAATGGAGCGCTTGCCCGCGATCACCTGACCATTACGGGCAACACAGGCGGCAGGGTCCACGCCCAGCAGCTTGGCCCCTTCGGCCACCATGACGGTGCGCGCCGCAGCCCCGGCCTGACGGAACTGGTCCCATGTCATCCAGACCGACCACGACCCGCCGGTAACCATCAGGCCCCATTTGGGATCGGTATCGACATAGGTGATACGCACCTTGTCCCAGTCGGCTTCCATTTCATCAGCAATGATCCGGGCCAGTGCTGTGCCGATATGCTGGCCCATTTCCGCGCGGATGATGTTGATGTTCACCCAGCCATCGGGGGCGATGGAACACCACAGCGTGGGTTCGAAGGCTCCGGCTTCAGGCAGGTTAGCCGCTGCCTGTGGGAAAACAGGAGCCGCCTTGGCCGAGCGTGCGAAACCGAAGAGAAAGGCAGAGCCCGCTGCGGTCAGCAGAAAGCCGCGCCGGGTGGGGCCAAGCCCCGCCGCGCGATCCTGACGGGCGGCAATGCGTTCGAGCTTACCCATGAGAGGTCTCCTTGCCGGATGTCTGGGCACGAAGGGCTGCCGCTGCCTTTTTGATGGCCTTGCGGATTCGCACATAGGTCATGCACCGGCACAGGCTACCACCCATGACACCGTCGATTTCCTCGTCGGTCGGGTCCGGGTAGTCCTTGAGCAGGCTGACAGCCTGCATGATCTGGCCGGACTGGCAGTATCCGCACTGCGGAACCTGAATGTCCTTCCAGGCTTCCTGCACGGGGTGCTGGCCCTGTGGGTCCAGCCCCTCGATGGTGGTGATATCCGCCCCCTCAATGGAACTCATGGGGGTGATGCACGAACGGGTAGCCCGCCCGCCGACCAGCACGGTGCAGGCACCGCACTGGCCAACACCGCAGCCAAATTTTGTGCCGGTCAGGTCCAGATCGTCACGCAGGGCCCACAGCAGGGGGGTATCTTCAGGCACATCGATGCTGACATCACGGCCGTTGAGTTTGAACGTTATCATGTCTTGCTCCGCTGCCGCGCCTTAGTGGGATGAATTGACAGGACTGGACTGCACGGTGCTGCGTATGGCGGCGGCCTTTTTCTCAAGGTCGGTCCATGGTGGCAGGGTCGTACGTGTCCGGCGCAGATAGGCAGCGATCCGGGCCATGTCCGCATCGGACAGGGCGTTGTAGAAACTCGGCATGGCTACGCCAGACTGGCCTTCTTCCGCAGTCAGCCCGTGCAGCATGACTTGGAAGAGGTTGGTCGGCTCATCCAGCCACAGGGCGTTGTTCAGCGCCAGATCGGGGCGGCCGAGAACGGGGGCAGGGGCAGCATTGTAATGGCATGCCGCGCATGCGCCCTGATACAGCTTGGCGTCCGGGTCCGGGTTGGGGCCAATCAGGCCTGCCCGTGACTGTTCCATGGCAAGTGCCAGAGCGGCTGCATCATGCTTGGAGCGTTCGGCAGCGTGATCGACATCGGCATAATAATGCGCGATGGCGTGCACATCTTCTTCCGGCACGGTGGACAGGAAGCGGTGCGGCACGGGCGACATGGGGCCGCCAGCCGGGCCATGCAGTGGCGCTACCCCAAAACGCAGGTACTGGAAGAGTTCATCTTCCGTCCATGTGGTGGGGGTGGGGTTGTGCTCGTTCAGCGGCGGGGCGATCCAGTTATCCACCACGGCCCCATCGTATTGCGAGCCCTTCTTTTCAGCGCCCATGAAGTTGCGCGGCGTATGGCACGCACCGCAATGCGCGTTGCCTTCAGCCAGATACGCGCCGCGGTTCCACAGCGCATCATGGCTGGGGTCGGGCTTGTATGCGCCGGGGCTGAAGAACATCAGCTTCCACCCTGCCTGCATGATGCGCAGGCTGAGCGGGAAGGGCAGCTCATTGGGCCGGGGAGCCAGATGCACGGCAGGGCGTGTCATCAGGAAGGCATAAAGGTCGGACAGATCCTGATCGGTCATTTTGGTAAAATGATCGTAAGGGAAAGCCGGGATCAGGTGTTCACCTTCCCGCGATACACCCAGCCGCATGGCGCGCTTGAACGCGGCCTCGGACCATGTGCCGATACCGGTCTCGACATCAGGCGTGATGTTCGAGGAGTGGATGGCCCCAAAGGGGGTTTCCATCCTGTAATCGCCTGCGAGCTCGGGGCCCGGCGTGCCATCGGTACGGGTGTGGCATTCGGCGCAATAGCTTCTGCCGCGACAATGCGCCCGCGTTCGATCTGTTCAGGCGTGAACGTGCCTGCAGCCGGCGGCGTGACAGGCGCCAGCGCCGGATACCAAGCATAATAAAGGAAACCGAGCCCGGCCACAGTTCCGACTGCGGCTGCCCCTGCTAGAAAACGTTTGATCACTCCAACCCCCACTCCCATGCCGGATACCTTTGCTTACGAAAGACCAGTGGGGCGCTTTCGTCGCGGCTTACGCATCTGAGGCTGATACTGTTTTGACTTGGATCAAGTCTTATCCGCCTTTTGGGTATCAATACAACGTATGGATGACGGATAAAGACGCGCAAAAGTGAATAAGATTTATTTGTCCGAGGCTGATGGTGTGTGAGTTTACTGACTATGGAGTGCTGTCACGGGCATCTATATTTGTCCGTATATAGACAGGTGCCAATTTCCCTGCCCGCTTTACATGAGGTATGCCTGTCTTTGCTTGCTTTTATGCCGCTCGAGGAACGGTTCGCGCGGCGGCAAGGCTTTAATATGTCACCTACTTGTCATGCGGGGCTTGCATGGTGCAGCGCTTTCTTTTAAGGGAGCGCACTCATGCACGCGTCCGGGCCTGTGGGGCATGCCCGGCCGTGTACGGTTGAACGCTGCGTCCTTGTGGCGCTGTTCAGCCTGATCCTTTGTGTTTAGCAGGAGTAGTCAAATGCCCAAGATGAAGACCAAGTCATCGGTCAAGAAGCGGTTCAAGATCACCGCGACCGGTAAGGTGCTCTCCGGCCCGGCAGGCAAGCGCCACGGCCTGATCAAACGCACGCAGAAAATGAAGCGCACTGCACGCGGTACGCAGGTTCTGGCTCACCAGGACGGCCTCACTGTGAAGCAGTGGGCCCCCTACGGGCTGTCGTAAGGAGCATCTGAGAAATGGCACGTGTAAAACGCGGTGTAACCACCCACGCCCGTCATAAAAAAGTTCTGGATCTGGCTAAAGGCTATCGCGGCCGGTCATCCACCAACTATCGTATTGCGCTCGAGCGTGTTGAAAAGGCGCTGCGTTACGCCTATCGCGACCGTCGCAACAAAAAGCGCGAATTCCGCGCTCTGTGGATTCAGCGTATCAACGCTGCCGTGCGTGAGCATGGCCTGACCTACAGCCGTTTCATCAACGGTCTGGACAAGGCAGGGATCGAAATCGACCGTAAGGTTCTGGCCGCCATCGCTTTCGATGACGCCGCGACCTTCGCCGAAATCGTGAAGAAGGCCCAGGCCGCTCTGGAAGCCTGATTTCAGGCGCCTGATAGGCTTTTACGGCTTTAACGAGAAAGGCCGCCCGGTTTTCCGGGCGGCCTTTTTTGCGTTCTGAGCGTAAAACCTGTGCACCATCTGGGGGGCGCAGGGGGGCGGGTTCATGCTTAATCGAAGGGAATGGAGGGTTTTTGGGTATCGGGGCTTTCCTCGGCGGGCAGGAAATTGTATCCGCCGGGTAGCGTTTTCTCCTCGTGTGGGGTTCCATGAGCGACGATCTTGATACTCTTCGGCACGAAGTTCTGTCTGAACTGGCAGCCGTGTCTGACCTGAAAGCCTGGGATGCCGTGCGTGTCGCCACGCTTGGTAAGTCCGGTCGCCTGACCGGGCTGCTCAAGGCTTTGGGCAAAATGGCGCCGGAGGAACGCAAGCAGCGTGGCGTTGCCCTTAACCGCCTGCGTGATGAACTGACACAGGCCGTGGAAGAACGCGGCCGTGCGCTGGAAGCCGCAGCCCTTGAGGCGCGACTTGTAGCCGAGCGGGTCGATGTCAGCCTGCCGCCTGCGCCTGTCCAGCAGGGTTATATTCACCCTATCAGCCGCGCGATCGAGGAAATGACCGCCATTTTCGGCGCCATGGACTTTCAGGTGGCGGAAGGGCCGGATATCGAAACCGACTGGCATAATTTCTCAGCACTCAACACGCCTGCTCACCACCCGGCCCGTACGGACCATGACACGTTTTACCTGCCGCCCGTGCCGGGGCTGGATGTGGCGCGTGTGCTGCGTACCCAGACTTCTGGTGTGCAGATCCGCACCATGCTGGCGCAAAAGCCGCCTATCCGTATCATCGCTCCCGGCCGCACGTACCGTGCTGACCATGACGCGACACACTCGCCCATGTTCCACCAGTGCGAAGGGCTCGTTGTCGGGCAGGATATTACGCTGGGGCACCTCAAGGGCTGCCTGATCGACTTCCTGCGCGCCTTTTTTGCCAAGCCGGATATGCCTGTGCGTTTTCGCTCCTCTTATTTCCCCTTTACCGAGCCGTCGCTGGAAGTGGATATCGGTTGGTCGCGTAAGACGGGTGAAATCGGTGCGGGAGAAGACTGGCTGGAAGTGCTGGGTGCCGGCATGGTGCATGCGCGCGTGCTGGCCAATTGTGGACTGGACCCGCGCACGTGGCAAGGCTTTGCCTTCGGTATGGGGGTGGAGCGTCTGACCATGCTCAAGAACGGCATTCCTGATCTGCGGTCGTTCTATGAAAGTGATATCCGCTGGCTGCGGCATTACGGTTCTGATCCGCTCGCGCCCGCCATGCTGCACGAGGGGGTGTAGACAATGAAATTCACGCTGTCATGGCTGTATGAGCACCTGGAAACCCAGGCGACACTGGCCGAAATCTGCACAACCCTGAACCGTATCGGCCTTGAGGTCGAAAGTGTTGAAAACCGTGGTGCGGCGCTTGAGCCGTTTCTGACCGCGCGCATTGTCGAGGCGGTGCCGCACCCCAATGCCGACCGCCTGCGGGTATGCCGCGTGGATGCGGGACCGGGTTTTGAAAACGTGCAGGTTGTCTGCGGCGCGCCGAATGCGCGTACCGGGCTTGCGGTTATTTTCGCGCAGCCGGGTACCTATGTGCCTGGGCTCGATATCACCATTAAAAAGGGCGCGATCCGGGGCGAGGCCAGCGGCGGTATGCTTTGCTCGCTGCGTGAACTGGGGCTGGGTGCTGAAAGCGACGGCATTGCCGAGCTGCCCGAAGACACGTTGCCGGGGCAATCCTATGCGGACTACGCCGGGCTGGACGAGGTGGTGATCGATATCGCCATCACGCCCAACCGGGGCGATGCGCTGGGTGTGCGCGGGATTGCGCGTGACCTTGCCGCGGCCGGGCTTGGCACGCTGCGGCCATGGCTGGCTGAGGCAGTGGAGGGGCATTTCCCCTCGCCGGTGGAATGGGCCAACACCTTCCCCGAGGCCTGCCCGTGGGTGCTGGGGCGCACGATCCGTGGTGTCAAAAATGGCCCCAGCCCGGAATGGCTGCGCAACAGGCTGGAAAGCATTGGTCTGCGGCCTATTTCGGCTCTGGTGGATATCACCAATTATTTCTGCTTCGATCTGGGGCGGCCTTTGCATGTGTTCGATGCGGCACGGATTGCAGGCGGGCGGCTGACGGTCTGCCGGGGCTCGGGTGAGACATTCCGCGCGCTGGATGGGCGAGATTACACCGTAACGGCGGAAGAATGCGTGATTGCCGATCAGGCGGGCGTGCAGTCTTTGGCCGGTATCATGGGGGGCGAAGCTCGGGCGCGGATGACACGACAACCGATGTGTTTGTTGAATGCGCCCTGTTCGACCCCGTGAGGATTTCGCTCAGCGCGCGCAGGCTCGGCCTGTCATCCGATTCCAGCTACCGTTTCGAACGCGGGGTGGATCAGGCTCTGCCGGTTGCAGCCTTGGAAGCGGCTACACGCATGATTATCGATCTGTGTGGTGGCGAGGCGAGCGAGGTTGTGTCCGCTGGTGAGCCGCCGCACTGGCAGCGCACTGCCAGCCTGCGTTTTGAAAGCCTCGCAACCCTTGGCGGCCTGCCTGTTCCGGCAGATGAGAGCGTGGGGCTACTTGAGAAACTGGGCTTTGAAGTGCGTGACCGCACCGCCGAGAAGGTGGATGTGGCCGTGCCCGCATGGCGTAATGATGTAGCCCAGACCCCGGTTCTGGCGCAGGGCGACATGCTGCCTGCCGATATTGCCCGCGAGGCGGCACAGGGTGTTGCCGAAATCGAGGCCGAGAGAGATCTGGTCGAGGAAGTGCTGCGCCTCAAGGGGCTGGATGCCGTGCCACCTGTCTCGCTGCCGCGCTTGGGTGCAGTGCCGGGGGCGGCGATGGAACCGCGCCTTGCCCGCCATGCTCTGGCGCGGCGTGTGCTGGCCGCACGCGGGCTGACGGAAACGGTCGGCTTTTCTTTCGTGTCGAGCGATGCCGCTGCCCGGTTTGGCGGCGCGCCCGAAAGCCTGCGGCTGCTGAACCCGATTGCCTCTGATCTGGATCAGATGCGCCCCACGCCGCTTGTCAGCCTTGCGGCGGCCATTCGCGCCAATAGCGCGCGGGGTTGGTCGGATATCGGCCTGTTTGAAATCGGCCCGGCTTTTGCTGAGCAGACGCAGCAGAGCATTGCGGCGGGTATGCGCGCGGGCCATACGGCGCGGGCCCCCGGCGTGGCTGCGGAGCCGGTCTCGCTCTGGGCGGCCAAGGCCGATGCACTTGAAATCCTGCGCCAGCTTGGCGTGAACCCTGATGCCGTGACCACTACGGCGGATGCGCCGAGCTGGTATCATCCCGGTCGTTCCGGTGTGCTGCGGCAGGGGCCAAAGCTGGTTCTGGCCCGCTTTGGTGAACTCCATCCCTCCGTGCTGCGGGCCGAGGGCATAGACGTGCCGGTGGTCGCGTTTGAGGTGCTGCTCGATACGGTGCCTGAACCCAAGCGCCGTAAAAAGACACCGCCGCAGCTTTCCGCGTTCCAGCCCGTGCGGCGTGACTTTGCGTTTGTGGTGTCGGACGACGTGGCGGGCGAAAATGTCCTGCGTGCGGTGCGTGGTGCGGAACGCCAGCTTGTCGCGGGTGTTAGCCTGTTTGATGTCTATGCCGGGCCGCATGTGCCTGAAGGACATCGCTCTATCGGGGTGGAAGTGACCTTGCAGCCCGATGAGCGCAGCCTGACGGATGCGGAACTGGAAGCCGTCTCGGACAAGATCGTTGCCGCAGTTGTCAAGGCTACGGGTGCAGTCCTGCGCTAGGCGCGCAGGATGCGTATCCGCTGTGTGACGGAAGAGGGAAAGACCATGGGCTACGGGCAATCTTTCGGTAGGGCCGCTTATGGCTTTCAGCGTGTCGGGGTGGCCTGCGGTCTGGCCGCACTGCTTATGGCCGCACTCCCTGTTTCTGCCGCGTATGCGGATACGGCGGCTGACCCGGTTGATGATGTCATTATTACCGGAGCCGGGTCGAGTTTTGCGGCCCCCCTGTATGGTGGCTGGTCAACAGCAGCGCAGAAGGCTGTTGGTGTAAGGGTCAATTATCAGGCGATCGGCTCGGGGGCAGGGCAGAACCTTGTCAGTGTCGGCACGGTGGATTTTGGGGCGTCCGATGCACCTATGGTGCATGAGCGGCTGGTCAGCGCGGGGCTGTTGCAGGTTCCGACCGCCATTGGCGGCATTGTCGTAACGGCCAATGTGCCGGGGGTTCCCGCTGGCGCGCTGCGCCTTACCGGGCCGGTTCTGGCCGATATCTATGCCGGGCGCATTACCCAGTGGGACGATGCGCAACTGGTGGCACTTAACCCTGACGTGACCCTGCCTGACTTGGCCATAGCCCCGTTGCACCGGCCGATGGCTCGGGCACGACTTATGTTTTTACGGATTATCTGAGCCGGGTTTCCTCCTCATGGCATAATGGCGTGGGCCGGGGCATGTCGGTGGACTGGCCAACCGGGGCGGGGGCTCGGGGTAATGACGGCATTGCGGCTTATGTCCGCAATACGGAGGGCAGCATAGGCTATGTGGAATACGCTTATGCCGCGCATAATAACCTGACAGGTCTGCAGATTCGTAATCAGGCAGGCAGCTTTGTGCGGCCGACGGTTGAGACTTTCAGCCACGCTGCGGAATCCGCCCATTGGGATGCCGAGGACATGACCGCAACCCTGTGCGATGCACCGGGTGCGGAAAGCTGGCCGATTGTTACCACCACCTATGTGCTGCTGCCCGCTCATGCCACGGAAGATAACAAGGGGGAGGCGGTGCGCCGCTTTTTCCGCTGGGCGGTGAAGGATGGCGGCACTATTGGCCGCTCATTGGATTATGTGCCCCTGCCGCCTCAGGTTGCGAGTGCCGTCATAGAGCGGCTTGAACGCCATTAGGCACAAAGTTGTACAATGTTATCCGGCACTTGTTATGAAGTTGTCCTGTGTTTCATCCACAGATTCTGTGGATAAACCAGAGCCGGGATAAGCAGGGCACCGCACAGGCAGCTATTTGGAGCGGATTATCCGCCCGTCTTGTTCATGTTCTTTCAGCCTCAGGCGCGCGGGCTCAATTGACAAAACGGGCCGGGATGCGGATACATGTGTGAAGATGAGAATCTCTCTCAACACATAAAGCCATGCCGATTGTTCTCCCAGACACACGGCGAGCGGATGAAAGCCTGAAAGTCACCTGCGCATGACCCGTGGACCCCGAAAAGCCGCCGCCAAGGGGGCCTTGTGGAAACGATGGCTTGTTCGTGGGGCCTGGATCGTGGGCTTTGCCTATTTCTGCACGCTCGGCCTTTTCTTTCTGGCGGCAGGGCGGCCAGATGCCATGGTGTTCCAGAGCATTGGACTGGCTGTCATGCCATTGCTGATTGTGGTGCTGTTTGCGCTCCCTAGAGGTGGGGCCGGGCTGGTTGTGCTGGCGGTGCCGCTGTTACAGGCGGGCGTGCTCTAATGCGCGATATCCTGCGTAACCGCATGGGCTGGCTGCATGCCTGGGTGGGGTTTGTCTGCGGTGTCATTCTGGTGGTTGTGTTCACCGGTGGCTCGCTGGCTATGTTCGATACGGAAATTACGCGCTGGATGCAGCCGGAACTGTCAGGGCTGTCGCAGCTAACCCTAACGGAAGAGGGGCTGAACCGCGCGGGCGAACAGGTGCAGGCCCTGCGCGATGCGGGGCAGACGGTTTTTCTGAACATGCCCTCAGCCCGCGACCCGGTGCTGCGTATCCTCCATTATGACGGCCACGCATTTGTAGGCCCCGCACTCAACCCGCGTGACGGCTCAGACCTGAATGTGCGGCAGACACAGGGTGGGCAGCTATTTTTTGACCTGCATCAGTCGCTCTATCGCGGGCCGGTATGGGGTAATATGGTAACGGAACTGGTGGCGATTGGCCTGCTGGTTGCTGTTTTTTCCGGTATTGTCATCCATTTTCGCAATCTGGTGCCAGACTTGCTGCTGTTCCGGCCCTTTGCAGCCCCCGGACGAGCATGGCTTGATGCGCATCTGATGGCGGGCGTGCTGATGCTGCCGTTTATCATCATGATTACCTATACCGGGGCTGTTATTCATGCCCCCCGGCTGTTTCCCATGATCAGCAACGGGTATGGCGGAAAGGCCGCCAACCGCCCCGGCCATGACAGAGCGCATGGCATAGCTCCGTCCGCACCGTTGGGGCCGATGTGGAAACAGGCCGAGGCGGTTTATGGAGAAGGCAATATCGGCTTTATCCGGTTCGAGCCCCGCGCGGTTTCTTTCTACCGGTCGGATGCGGCGAATTTTGTGATCACGCGCGATCATGTCGATTTCTCTCCGCGTGATGGACAGCAGATTGCCGTCAAACCGGGGGAGCGAGGCGTGCAGAGCCTTGGGGGTGTTATGCGCGGACTGCATTATGCCCGCTGGGGTACATCGGGGCTGCGCTGGCTGTATTTTATCTGCGGTGCAGTCGGCAGCGCCATGATGTCGGCCGGGCTTGTGCTGTTTGTAATCAAGCACCGGCGCAACCATGGTGGCACGGTACGGCTGGCTGTAGCGGAGGCCTTTACGCTCACGGTCACTTTTGGTCTGCCCTTTGCAGCTCTGGGTTTTTTGTGGAGCAACCGGCTGATAGCGCCGTCATTGGCGCAGCGTGATCTGCTGGAGGCCAAAGTCTTTTTCCTGCTGTGGCTGTGCACGTTGGTGCATGCGGCGGTGCGCAGTTGTACGGGGCATGTGCGCGCAGGCTGGCGCGAGCAGGCATGGGGTATTGCGGTGCTTGGCTGCGGTTTGCCGGTGCTTGACGTTGTATCGCGCAGTGGCACAGCTTTTGCGCCCCGGTTGGATGTTTATGGGGTGGTGGATGCCTGCGCCCTTGGGTTCGGCCTGCTGGCAGTCTGGGGGCAGTCCATGATTGCGCGGAGCCGATGATCGCTTTTATGGCACTGGTGTGCTGGACGCTTGCTTTGCTGAGCCACGGGCTGTTGCAGTCTAAAATCCAACGCTTGCTGCTGATCGGGAACACGCATGCGACTGCGCTGCGGGTGGTAAGGCTTGTGCTGCCGCTTGCGGCACTGGTCCTGTGCATGCGGCTGACACAGCCTCTGGGGCTGATGATCTGGCTGGGCATGTTCTCGCTGGGTGGGCTGTTGGCCGGAGGCGTGCTGACGGTGGCTTCGGTTCGTGCCCGCAAACCACGGGCTGAGGCCTGACAGGCACGCCGGGCCGCAGCGTTTTTTACTTATTTCAACGGGAATGTGCCGAATTTCTTTACAAAAGGTTTACGCATTGGCTATGAGCAGAAATTGATAATAACTCGCAATTGCAGGGTTGCGCAAAAAACCGCTCAGGAGCCTGTCTGTCCTTATGACCCGTCGTCTTACTTCTGTACCGTGTGCCATGCTTCTGGTTCTTGAAGGGGGGCTGCATGTTACGGCTGCCCATGCCAAGACCCAGCCAGATACCGTGCCGCCACAGGCGCAGGGGCCTGTTCACGGAAAAGCCGAGGCTGGAGTAAAGCCCCACGGAGCAAGCCCGGCACCTGCGGCACAGGGCAAGCCCGCGACGGAGCATGAAGACATCACGGTGGCAGGGCTGCGCTCGGGTTTTCTGCCGCATGCATCGCAATCCGCTACAAAAACGCAAACGCCGCTGGAACTCACCCCCCAGAATATTACGGTCATTACGCAGGAAAGAATGAAAATCCTCAACGCGCGGAGCGTGTCCGAGGCCATTCGTTATTCTGCCGGTGTGTCCGATTATGGCTCCAAGGATGATCCGCGTGGTTATTTCGGGACAATTCGCGGGTTCAGCCCGGATATCTATCTTGATGGTACCCGCACGCCTGATGCCTCGTCCTCTCAGTCTTTCAGCATTGAACCATGGGGCTAGAGGCCATGGATGTGCTGCGCGGGGCTTCTTCGGCACTGTATGGGTCAGGGCAGTTGGGGGGTATTATCAATGCGGTCAGCAAACGCCCGACCCTGCAACAGCAGAACGAGGTCAATATCCAAACCGGTTCCTACTCACGCATACAGGGGGCCGCGGATGTTGGCGGAGCACTGAACAGGGACAAGACGCTGCTCTGGCGTTTTAACGGTCTGCTACGCAAGTCTGATACTTACGCCATCAATATCAAGAATAACGAAATTTATGTGGCCCCGTCTCTGCGCTGGCGGCCCGATAGCAAAACCGACTTTACCATTCTGGCAAGTTACGAACAGCTTGATGCCGGATCAACAGCCCAGTTCCTGCCAGCGGATGGAACCGTTTACGCATCGCCCTATGGGTATATTGCCCGTAATTTCCTGAGCAGCGATGCGAATTTCGATGTGTATTCAAAGCGTCAGGTAGCGATTGGCTATAGCTTTACCCGCCAGCTTGCTCCTAACTGGACCATTACGCAAAACATGCGTTACGCGCATCTTGATCTGGATTACCGGTTCGTCACCACCTCTGCACTGGCGGCCAACCAGCGCACGATTTCCCGTACAGCCCTGTTGCAGACAGCAAATTATAACAACGTAACGCTCGATACCCGCTCAAACCTCAAGCTCACAACCGGGCCGGTGCACCACGAACTGCTGTTTGGCGTTGATTTCAGAAGTGATTTCATGGCCAACCGGCGTGGGCAGACCAAAGCCTCTACGCTTGATCTTTATAACCCGGTCTACACCGCCATTATCTGGCCAAAGGCAGGCACCTACAGCAACACCAACGAAACCGAGACAGATACAGGCCTGTATTTGCAGGAACAGGCAGAGTGGAAACATATCTATCTGACCCTGTCCGGCCGTGGTGATTTTACGCAGAGCCTTACGGTTAATAACCTGACCCGAGGTAGCACACCGCAGAACAATAACGCTTTTACCGGGCGCGTGGGGCTGCTTTACGCGTCTTCCATCGGGCTTAACCCGTATGTTGCCTATGCAACATCCTTCCAGCCGCAGGTGGGGCAGACGTATGATAACACCCCCTATGTGCCAACCACGGGCAAGCAGATCGAGGCAGGGGTTAAATACCGGCCAGTGAAAGAGATGCCGGGGTTGGAAAATTTCATGCTCACGGCAGATTTTTTCAATCTTGTTGAAAATAATGTGCTCACCTCCGATCCCAATCATACAGCCTTTGATATCCAGACCGGGCAGCAGAGAACCCGCGGTTTCGAGTTTGAAGGGATAGGGCGGCTGCCGGGGCGGATCGATTTTATTGCGTCCTACACGTATCAGGACCCGCGCATTACCCGGACAACGGAAGTAGCACAGCTTGGGCAGCGGCCTGTGGCCGTGCCGTCGCACATGGCATCGCTATTTCTCAAGCGGGATTTCCGGTTCGGGCAGAACTGGTCAGCCGGTGTGGGCGGGGGGCTTCGCTATACCGGCAATACGGCCGGCGCGCTGCCTGAAACCTTTACCGTGCCATCGCAACTGGTGGGGGATCTGGTAGCGCATCTCGATTACCGGAAAACGCGCGTGCAGTTTAATGGCACCAATATAACGGACCAGAAATACGTGTCTGTCTGTACGCGTTCGGTCGCCTGTGCCTACGCGCCGGGCCGCGCCATGTTCGTTACCATTTCCCAGCGTTGGTAAGGCGCTGGAAAATGCCACGTTATAGGTGTTTGCGCATATGCTCGCGCAGGTCGTTACACCGCTTGGCATAATGCGATGCCTTGGAGGCGGTAAAGAAATTGATCAGAAACGCACCTATGAGCGAGCAGAAGGAAACGATAATCAGCATCTCGCCCGTCAGGCGAATGGTGTCGTTATAGTACAGGGCTGAATACCACAGCAGGGTGACGCTCAGCACCGCGCCAAAAAAACCGAACACGCCGGTGGATTTCATCAGGGAATCTTCGATGTTTTCGAAGGCCGATGTTTCCTGCCAAAGGTCGAATAGTTTGCGGTCCACATCGCCCACGGCCTCGGCGTGGGCCTCTTTTTCCTCGGCAGTGCGTTTGTGCGGGTTTTTTCGGTGAATTTCGAGTTCCTGCCGGGCCTTGGCAAAAACACGCCGACGCTCCTTGATGGCGGGCAGGCTGATATCCACAAAGCTCAGAATGGCGACGTTAAGCCCGGCTGAAAGCTGCACCACAGCCTGAAAATCACCCCATGTCACGGCCATTCCGGCTTATCCTCCCAGTGTATCAGGCCGCGTTTTACGGCGTGGATGGGGCTGTGGGTAGAGAGATCAGGCATGACAGCCATTCTGTCCCCGGTGCAGGGGGCTTGGCTGAAGGGCTAGTGCAGCCAGACCTGTGAGAACAGAACCTGATTGATGGTGGTGTAAATGAAGTGTTTTACCCGCTCGGAGGTCAGCACCACGCTTTCGGTTTCAAACGCCGGAGCCATGGGGGCAAGCGCCATGACACGCTCATTGACCTGACGCCAGATGGCGTTGCGTGCTTCGTCGCTCAGGCTTGTATCGGAGCGGGCGCGATCCATCAGGGCCTGCGTTGGCCCATCGCAGAAACCGGGCAGGTTGATCGAACTGTCTGAGTGAGGGTGAAAATTCTCACAGCCTAACAGTGCATCTAAAAAATTGGAGGGGGAGGGATAATCCGCCGACCAGCCCGTCAGCCCGATCTGTGCATGGTTGTCGGTGTTCTGCATGTAGGGAAAGGCGATATTGCCGTTCAATGGTCGCACGGTGGCCTTGTAGCCAATGCTTTCGAGCATGTCGCGCAGCCATGTTCCCATGGCGATATCGGTGCTGGTGTTGGCGGTAATGAGGGTTACTTTCTGCCCGGCGGTACCGCTGGCACGTACAAGCGCACGGGCGCGCTCAAGGTCTGGCCCACGCCATTGGGGGGCGGGGTTTTCGGGCGAGGCACCAACCGTGTAGTCGCACCCGATATCGGAGGCGGGCAGGGAGGTTGGCACCATACCGCAGAGCGGGCGAGCAATACCCGGCCCCCCATACAGGATAACCAGCGCCTTGCGGTTGAGCGCGTAATTGACCGCCTGCCGGGCCGCCAGTTCCGTAAAGGGTGGCTCCTGCATGTTCATGGACAGGAAATAGATGGACGGGTGCGGCATGACATGGGTGCGGCTGGTAAAGCGACTGCCAATTTCGCCCAGCCTGTCGAGGGGGATGGGGTCAGCCATCCAGTCATACTGGTTGTTTTCTACGGCCGTTACGGCGGTCTCGTCAGGAATACCGAAAGTATAGGTTATCCTGTCGGGAAAGCCTTGGGGCTGGGCCTGCGGGTTCCATGGGGCAAAATACGGGTTGCGGCCCAGTTCAAGACGGGTGGCGGGGTCATAGGTTTCAAGCTGGTAGGGGCCGGTGCCGGGCAGGGGCGTATTGCCGGTATCGTGCGGGGGGCTTGAGGCTGGCAGGATCACGGCATGAATAAAGGCGAGCTTGTGCAGGAATTCGGTGTCGGGTTCCGTCAGGTGGAAGGTAATGCGCCGTTGTGCGGGGTCGATTTCCAGCCCTTTTTCCAGCGTGCAGGTGGCGGGGGCATTCAGGCAGGCATCGGCCCCGGCAATGGTGCCGTAAAACGCACCAGCCGTGGGGGAGGCCACCTTGAATAGCCGTTGAAAAGAGGCGCGCACATCTTGCACGGTCACGGGTTGGCCGTTGGAGAAACGTAGCCCCGGCCGCAGGGTGAAGCTGTAGGTCAGCCCGCCATTGCTTGGGGTTGGCAGGCTTTCCGCCAGATCCGGCACGAGTTGGGCACCCTCTGGCCCGGCTGCTTTGCGGAAGGCCGTCAGCCCGTCATACACATTGGCAAATAGGTTGACGAAGCGGGCCCCGTAATTGATCTGCGGGTCCAGCGTGCCACCGGAGGCCGAGGCCACAAGGCGGAGTGTGCCCCCTTTATGGGTGTCGTCGGCAGGGTTATCCGAGGCTGCGACCTGCTCCGGTTCTTTCTGAGCGACAGTCTGCGCCATGGAGGGGGAAGGCTGGCCCGCCAGTGCGAGCGACAACCCCGCCAGTAATGCCCACAGCCTGACGCAGCGCCCGCCAAGAGGGAGGGCAGATAATCCGGTTGTGCCGTTATTCACCCGCGTTCCGGCTGATGGCGGTGGGCTCGGGCTTGTTCAGCAGAAGTGCACGGAAATTCTGGAACATGGTGCAAAAGACAATAATGCCGACCATGATCGCGCCCATGATGATACCGATACGGGTTGCATTCTCATTCATCGGAAAAAACCTGCCATCTGCTGGTTATGCGGGCCGGAAACCGGGCCACGGAGCCTTTGTTTTCTTCTACCCCTAATCCTGCCGGGCGCAAGAGGCTGTGGGCTTTTCGGCCCTGCGGGGCTCAGGCACCAGCGGTGCCGTGGCCGACCATATCCAGCGGGTTGACCAGCCGCTCGAAGGTGGGGGCGTCAACATAGCCGGATTTTAGCGCCGCTTCTTTCAGGCTCAGGTCGTTCTGTAGTGCGATATGGGCAATTTCCGCAGCCTTGTCGTAGCCTATGGCGGGGCTGAGTGCGGTTACCAGCATGATGGAGCCCGCCACGTAGCGCTCGATCCGCGCGTGGTTGAGGCGCGTTCCCTCTACTGAAAAAATACGGAAATTATGGCAGCCATCCGCCAGAATGCGGATGCTGTGCAGACAGTTGGCCAGAATGACCGGGCGCATGACGTTCAGGTCCAGTTGGCCCTGACTGGCGGCAAAGGCGATGGTGTTGTCATGCCCAAGCACCTGCGTTGCAATCATGACCAGTGCCTCGCACTGGGTCGGGTTGACCTTGCCAGGCATGATGGAGGAGCCGGGCTCGTTTTCAGGCAGTAGCAGTTCGCCCAGACCGCAGCGGGGGCCAGAGGCCAGCCAGCGCATGTCGTTGGCGATCTTGAGCAAGACAATGGCCACGGCCCGCAACCCGGCAGAGGCTCGGGCCATGGCGTCCAGCCCGGCAAGGGCCGCGAACTTGTTGGGGGCCGTTACAAACGGCCTGCCGGTTAGCGAGGCAATGCGCTCTGCAATAGCCTGACTAAAGCCGGGGGGCGCGTTCAGCCCCGTGCCAACGGCTGTGCCACCGGCAGCGAGTTCAAACAGGCCCAAACGGGCGTTTTTCAGCACGTCCAGCGCATCGCGCAGCATCTGCACCCAGCCCGACCATTCCTGCCCGACAGTAAGGGGCACCGCATCCTGCAGGTGGGTGCGGCCAATCTTGACCACGCCTTTCCATTCCGCCGCCTTGGCGTCCAGCGCGTCGGCCAGTTCTTCCAGCCGGGGGAGCAGGCGGTCTTCTATTTCCAGCAGGGTTACGACATGCATCGCGGTGGGAAAGGAATCATTGCTCGACTGCCCCATGTTCACGTCATCATTCGGGTGAACCGGGGTTTTGCTACCAATATCTCCCCCCGCAAGCTGGATGGCCCGGTTGGCTATGACTTCATTGACATTCATGTTGGTCTGGGTGCCTGAACCGGTCTGCCAGACCGAGAGCGGAAAATGCGCATCCAGCGCGCCTGCGCTGACTTCGTCTGCTACACGGGCAATCAGCTCGGCTTTCCACTGTGGCATGCGCCTTCGGCGGCATTGACCAGAGCCGCCGCTTTCTTGACAATGCCATAGGCATGATAAAGCGGCAGGGGCATGCGGTCCGTGCCAATGGAAAAATGGACAAGGCTGCGCTGTGTCTGCGCACCCCAGTAGCGGTCGGCGGGAACGGCGATCGACCCCATGGAATCCTGTTCCGTGCGGGTGCCCTGTGCGGCAATGCCTACGGGCAGGGTGGTGTCTGGCACGGGGGGCTGGGCTGCGGTGTCGGTCATCTGCGTGTCTCTCCGGGCGCGTGGTGCCGGGCGTCCATAACAGGGCGCGTGCGGTGGCGGATGCGTAAGCGTTCCTGTATGAACATGGGAACAGCAGGGCGCGCGATGCAGCCCCGGCAGGTCTGTTTGTAGTCACGTTGCCGAGAGGGGCTGCCCCGCCAGTCTGCCTCGTGTGCGTGTTCTTCGATGGTGTGGCAGCAAGCCGTCTGCTAGAAGACCACACGGTCACTGGCTGCGTGAGTTGCCATGTCTTTGCCTTACCGTTCTGTCTATTAAGTAAAATCGACTGGCGGGCGTGTCTGGAACGGGGGAGTGGACGGGTATGGCGTTAACGGGTCTGGCAGCAGCGCTGCTGGTTATTGCACTGTTGCTGGTTGTCGTGAGCGCGGTGCAGCCTCTGGCCCGCAAGCTGGAGCTGTCCGAAACCGTTCTGCTCGCCATTGTCGGGATCATTATCGGTTCTGTGGCAGATTTTGCGCTGCGTTCCTCCCATGCCTCGGCCCTGAGTGGCATTGCCGAAACCCTGCTTGATTTTCCCATTAACAGCGAAGCGTTTCTGCTGATCTTCCTGCCCGTTCTGGTGTTTCAGGGGGCGTTGGCCATTGACGTGCGGCGTCTTGCGCATGAAGCGGCCACGGTTCTGCTGCTGGCCGTGGTGGCGGTGGTGCTGTCCACCGCATGATCGGTTTTGCCCTGCACCCGTTTGCGCAGATGCCGCTTGTGGTGTGTCTGCTGCTTGGTTCCATCGTGGCTACGACAGACCCTTCAGCCGTGGCAGGGATCTTCCGTGATATCGGGGCCGCCACGCGCCTGACCCGGCTGGTGGAGGGCGAGGCGCTGCTGAACGATGCAGCGGCTATTTCGATCTTTTCCATCCTGCTGCCCTCGGTCACGCTGCATAAGGCCATCCACCCCGGTGAGGCGGTGATCTCGTTCTTCATCTCCTTTGGCGGTGCGGTCATTGTCGGGATGGTACTGGGGCGGCTGACACTGGCCATGATGTCGGCTATCGGCAGTTCCGCCGCCGAAATTACGCTTACGGTGGCGCTGCCTTACGTAGCCTATATCGTTTCGGACGAATTCCTGTCCGTATCCGGTGTGGTGGCGACAGCTGCCGCCGGGCTGACGGTTTCGGTTTACGGGCCTTCGACCATCCGGCCACAGACATGGCTATTCCTTAACCAGCTCTGGCAACAGCTTGTGTTCTGGGCGGGGTCGTTGGTGTTCGTGCTGGCCTCCATGCTGGTGCCGCATCTGCTGGTGGGCATGAACCGCTGGGACTGGGTGCTGATCCTTATTGCCAGTGTGGCGGGCATGGCCGCGCGTGCCGCTGTGGTGTTTGGTATGTTGCCGCTTCTGGCCTGGAGCCGCCTGTCGCCCCCCGTTCCCACACCTTTCAAGGTTACCATGGTGTGGGGCGGGCTGCGCGGCGCCATTACGCTGGCACTGGCGCTGGCCGTGACGGAAAACGACCACGTAGCCACACCTACGGCTCATTTTATAGGGATTATCGCCACTGGCTTCGTGCTGATTACGCTGCTGGTCAACGGCACCACGCTGCGCTCGCTCGTGCTGTTTCTCAAGCTCGACCAGCTTTCTCCCATTGATGAGGCCATGCGCCATCAGGTTCTGGGGATCGGGCTTGGCAATGTGCAGAGACGGGCTAAAGCGCTGGGCGATGAGCTTGGCTTTTCCGCCGATGCCACTCGCTCCGTGTTGGAACAGGTGGCCCGCCGCTCGGAAGAGGAGCAGGCGGTTAACGAGTTCGACAACGCCCTGTCTGATACGCAGCGCATCAATCTGGCGCTGATTACCATCGCCAGTCAGGAGCGCTCCTTGCTGCTCGATCTGTTCCGCATGAAAGGGCTTTCGCGCCGGGTGATGGAAAACCTGCTGCGCTCGGCCGAGGCAGCGGTTGATGGTGCGCGGTTGGAAGGGCGTCTGGGTTACGTGCGGGCTATCCGCCGCAGGCTTAGCCCCACGCTGCGTTTCAAAATGGCGCAGGCGATCCATAACTATCTCAAACTCGACCGGCCGCTGATGCTGAGCATGGCCGAACGGTTTGAAATGCTCATGGTTGCGCATTTTGTTTCCATCTCGCTCACTCGCTTCATGCGTGTGCGGCTGGAGCCCACGCTGGGCAGCCGTATTGGCGAGATCGTGGCCGAGGTGCTGTCGCGCCAGCGCAAGTTGCTGGATGAGGCGCTGGAAACCATGCGCCTGCATTACCATGGCTATGCCGAAGCGCTGGAAAACCGCATTTTCCGCCAGATTGTCCTACGCCTTGAGGGCGAGGAATATGATGCCCTCTTGTCGGAATCTCTGGTGAGCGAAGAACTCAGCCGGGAACTGATCAAGGAAGTCGAACGCCGTCGCCACCGGCTGGACAAGCGCCTGAGCTTCGACCTGCGTAGCGGGATTGAGGAGCGCATCAAAAACGCCACCATCTTCAAGGGGCTGTCAGGGGCAGAGCTGCATGATCTGGCAACCACCACCTCCCTGCGCTTTGTTACCCCGCAGGAAGTGATCTGCCGTAAGGGCCGCAAGGTGAAATATGTCTATTTCATCAGTGCCGGTCTGGCGGAAGCGCATGTGGTGGGTGAAGACATGCATTTTGGTGCGGGCGATCTGATTGGCGCACAGGAGGCGCTCAAGCGCTGGCGCTGTGCAGGCACCGTCAGGGCCGTGCAGTTCGGCCACCTTATGGCAATCCGTGCCTCACGCTTTCGGCGGCTGGTGGAGGATTATCCGGTGGTGCTGGAGAATATTCAGGCCAACCTGCGCAAGCGCGAAACGGGGGAGCGCCCCCTCAGCCTGCTGCCACGCCGCAAGCCGGGCCTGAATGGTACGCCGTCTGAGCCGAAGGAAGACCCCGCGCCATTGGCTATCGAGGGTAACCCTACACCGCCCCTGCTGGACGCACCGGCAACCGGAGGCGAGGCCCTGTAAGCACAGGGCTGCTTCCGGCTGCCATGTTGTGGCTTAGAGAGGCGTTATGACTGTGTGGCGCGCAGGGCGAGGCCAAACTGCACCCAGCTTACGCCACTGACAATCAGTTCCACGGCCACGAACGTGCCGATCAGCCACAGGCCCGACCAGGGCAGGGTCAGATACAGGCACAGCCCCACAACAAAGCTGATAAGCCCGCTGAACAGGATCACGCCCCAGCCCGGCAGCGCACGGTGCCGGAGGGCGATGATAGCGCGGCTGATGCCCACCACCATAAAGCAGGCCGCCGCAAACAGGGTTATGGCCGCAGAGCCGGAAACGGGCTCGGCAATCAGGATACCCCCGGCGATAACGTAAAGCGCACCGCAGAGCAGAGCCAGCAGAAAGCCGCCCCAGTCCCGCACGGCCACAGCGTGCGCGCCTTGCATGATCCCTGCGAAAATCAGCAGGGCGCCAATAAAGATAGTGCTGGCCAGCGTTACGGCGACAGCTCCACACAGGAGACAAAGCCCAGAGCGATCAGCAGGGCGCCTATACCTACGAACAGGCCCCATTTGCGTGCAAACGGCATGAAATATTTTCCTTGAATACGGTCGGTGGCCTGATCTTGGCCGGAATGATGGCAGCGGCATGCGGTATCCGGCCATGCCCCTTTGGGCATAATATGGTGTTGGGGTAAGGAGAAAGGGAAAAATGCACAGCCCTGTTCCTGCATGCCTCTCCATCGGGAGTGTGTCGGTTTCTTGACAGAACGCGGCAGTTTCCGTAAAGGCTGCGACCATTGCCGGGAATGAGGACGAAACGGCCAGCACGCTACGGCTGGTAATGCGTTTCGCGCCCGCTCCAGTCCGCGGTGGACGGAGACTACCGGTGTAATGACGGGACAGGCAACCGCAAGGCCGCCGCCCGCCTGTTGAGAGTAAGAGCGCACTATGAGCAAGCGCCTCGAGAGCAAGTACAAAATCAATCGTCGCCTCGGCGTCAACCTGTGGGGCCGTGCAAAGTCCCCGGTTAACCGTCGTGAATACGGCCCCGGCCAGCATGGCCAGCGCCGCAAGGGCAAGCCCTCCGACTTCTCCGTGCAGCTGATGGCCAAGCAGAAGCTCAAGGGCTACTACGGCAACATCACGGAAAAGCAGTTCCGCCGCTATTATCAGGAAGCCGTGCGTCGCAAGGGCGATACGTCTGAAAACCTGATCAATCTGCTGGAACGCCGTCTGGATGCGGTGATCTACCGTATGAAGTTCGCGATCACGCCGTTCGCAGCACGTCAGTTCGTCAGCCATGGCCATGTTACGGTCAACGGCCGCAAGATGAACATCCCCTCCTACCTCGTGCAGGATGGTGATGTGATCGAAGTGCGTGAAAAGTCCAAGCAGCTTGCCATCGTTCTGGATGCCGCTCAGTCCGCCGAGCGCGACGTGCCGGAATACATGGAAGTCGATCATCGCCAGATGAAGGGCACGTTCCTGCGTGGCCCGCAGCTTTCCGATGTGCCGTACCCGGTGCAGATGGAACCCAATCTGGTGGTCGAATTCTACTCCCGCTAATCCGGGCGTACAGATTCGGTTTGTGCTACGCCGGGTGGAGGGCCTGCTCTCCACCCGGCGTTTGCCGTTTTTACCGGTGCCAGCCTTTATTGCGCGCACCGTCTTGGAACTGGTTTTCGCATGTCTGATCCCGCCATGGCCGAACTGGGCAGGGAAATTGCCCGTCGGCGCACCTTTGCCATTATCTCCCATCCTGACGCCGGTAAAACGACGCTGACCGAGCGTATCCTGCGTGCAGGTGGGGCCATTCAGCTTGCGGGTAATGTGCGCGCCAAGGGCGAGCGCCGCCGGACACGGTCTGACTGGATGGCAATCGAGCGGGATCGCGGCATTTCGGTTGTCAGCTCGGTCATGACGTTCGATTACGGCGGCTGCGTGTTCAATCTGCTCGATACGCCCGGACACGAAGACTTCTCGGAAGATACCTACCGCACCCTGACAGCCGTGGATTCCGCCGTGATGGTGATCGACGCCGCCAAGGGGATCGAGGATCGGACACGCAAGCTGTTCGAAATCTGCCGCCTGCGCGATATTCCCATTGTCACATTCATCAACAAGATGGACCGTGAAGCGCAGGATCCCTTTGCGCTGCTTGATGAAATTGCCTCGTCACTGGCGCTCGATACATCGCCCGCGACATGGCCGGTTGGCCGTGCGGCAAATTTCGCAGGCACGTATGATCTGCTGAACGATACATTGCACACCCCAACGCCTCTGCCGCAGGACGACCCGCGCCTGACACAACTGGAAGAGGAACTGGAACTGGCCCGTGCCGCCCTGCCGCCTTTCGAGCGCGAATCCTTTGATGCGGGGCACCTTACCCCTGTGTTCTTTGGGAGTGCGATCAAGGAAATAGGGGTCACGGACCTGCTGGATGCGCTGGTGGCCTTTGGGCCTTCCCCTCGTGCGCAGGCAGCCGAAAGCCGTACCGTTACGGCGGATGAAACCGGCATGACGGCGTTGGTGTTCAAAATTCAGGCGAATATGGACCCCAACCACCGCGACCGTATTGCCTTTGCGCGTGTCTGCTCGGGCCGTCTGACGCGGGGCATGAAGCTCAAGCATACCCGTACGGGCAAGAGCTTTGCTGTGCATACGCCGCAGTTCTTTTTCGCCCAGGACCGGCATCTGGCAGAAGAAGCTTTTGCGGGCGATGTGGTGGGTATTCCCAACCACGGCACGCTGCGCATTGGCGATACGCTGACCGAGGGTGAAGACATCCAGTTTACCGGCGTGCCGCATTTTGCGCCTGAAATCCTGCGTCGCGTTCGCTTGATGACGCAATGAAGGCCAAGAAGCTCAAGCAGGCTCTGGTGCAGCTTGCGGAAGAAGGCGTGGTACAGCTTTTCCGACCGCAGGATGGCGCGCCGCCGATTGTGGGGGTGGTGGGTACCCTCCAGCTTGACGTGCTACAGGCGCGGCTGAAGGCGGAATACGGCGTTGGTATTGGCTTTGACTCAACGCCTTATTCGCTCGCGCGCTGGATTACCGGCCCGCGCGATAAAATCGAAGCCTTTGCCGGGGCCAACCGTGCTGCCATGGCGGATGATCTGGATGACGATCCGGTGTTTCTTGCCACGTCTTCGTTCATGATGCGGCGTACGGAAGAACAGAACCCCGATATCCGCTTTCATGACATCAAGCAGATTGGTATTGGCGTGGGCTAAGGCCCATGGCCGTTTGGGCATAAAAAAAGGGAGCCGAAAGGCTCCCTTTTCTGTTTCCTGCCCTGTTGCCACGGCGGGAAAGCAAAAGTGCTATCAGACCAGCGCTTGCTTGAGAGCAGCCGTCAGTTCCTTGGTGCCAGCCTTGCCACCCAGATCACGCGTGCGCACGGAACCTTTGGTGATGACATTGGCAATGGCACTGTCGATCCGGTCTGCCAGATCGCCGCGGCGACATGGCGCAGCATCATCACGGCGGCCAGCAGCAGGGCCAGCGGGTTGGCAACGCCCTTGCCTGCGATATCGGGGGCAGAGCCGTGCACGGCTTCAAAGACAGCAGCCTTTTCACCGATATTCGCACCCGGTGCCATACCCAGACCGCCGACCAGACCCGCCGTGAGGTCGGACAGGATATCGCCGAACAGGTTGGTGGTGACGATCACGTCAAACTGCCACGGGTTGATGACAAGCTGCATGGCGCAGGCATCGACAATCCGTTCGTTGAACTCGATGCGGCCCTTGTATTCTTCGGCCACCTTGCGGCCTTCTTCAAGGAACAGCCCGGTCAGCAGCTTGAGGATGTTTGCCTTGTGCACGATGGTAACCGTCTTGCGGTTGTTCTGCACGGCGTATTCAAAAGCATATTTGACGATACGGCGGCATTCCGCGCGGGAGGTAAAGCCCGAGCTGAGGGCGATGCCCTTGGGGTCTTCACCCACCGGAATGTAGTGTTCCATCGCCGCGTAGTACCCTTCAAGGTTCTCGCGGAAGAGCACAAGATCGATATCTTCGAACTTGCCGCCGGGCACGATGGTCTTGGTGGGGCGCAGGTTGGCAAATAGCCCGAATTCCTGACGCAGCGTCACGTTGATGGACTTGAAACCACCCCCGACCGGCGTGGTCAGCGGGCCTTTCAGGGCGAGGCCGGTGCGGCGGATGCTTTCGATTGTCTGCTTGGGCAGAGGATCGTTTACGGCGTCAACGCCAGCCATGCCGGCCAGTTGGGGATCCCATGCGAATGGGGCGTTAACCGCATCCAGAATCTCGATTACCGATTCAACAATTTCAGGGCCAATTCCATCGCCAGCGATAAGAGTGGCGGGAATGGTCTTGCTGTCTGCTGTCATTCTGAGAAGCTCCCTTTCACTTCGCTGCCTGTTCTGCGCCTCTTTCGCCGGTCAGGCGATTCCCATTTGCGTGACAATCCGCGCCGGGTTTCGTCTTCACGGGCAGTTGAGAGGCGCACAGGCGTTTTCCAGCCAGTTTTGCGCGTCCTGAGGCAGAAATGGTGCGATCTGCCCCAGAATTTGCGCATGATAGGCATTCAGTCGTGACGTATCTTCCGCACCCAGCAGGCAGGGTCGATCAGGCGCGTGTCAAAGGGCGCCAGCGTCAGTGTTTCAAATTCCAAAAAGACACGTTCGGTCTGTACCCGTTGTGCGGGGTGTACCAGAACCAGTGTTTCAAGACGGATTCCATACGCACCCGGCAGGTAAAAGCCCGGCTCGTTCGACAGAACCATGCCCGCTTCCAGCGCAATGGCGGAAGGCGCTTGGCAATCCGCGCAGGCCCTTCATGCACGGACAGGAAAGAGCCGACTCCATGCCCAGTGCCGTGGTCGTATTCCAGCCCGTCCTGCCACAGAGCGTAGCGGGCCAGCGCATCCAGCGCCGTGCCGGTGGTGCCAGCGGGAAAACGCGCATGGCCCAGTGTCAGGTTGCCTTTGAGCACACGGGTAAACGTGGCGCGCAGGGCATCGGGCGGTGTGCCCGGCCCGGTCCAGATTGTGCGGGTAATGTCGGTAGTGCCATCAGGATACTGGCCGCCGCTATCGCACAGATAGACTTCGTTTTCGCCCAGCCTGCGATCACTCTGCGTGGTTACCCGGTAGTGGATAATGGCTCCGTTAGGGCCGGAGCCGGAAATGGTGGGAAAAGATGCGCCCCGGTAAAGCGCATGCTCAGCCCGGAAGGCCTCCAGTCGGTCGGCGGCTTCAAGCTCCGTGCAGCCCTGTCCCTGCGTGTCGAGCCAGTGCAAGAAGCGGCATACGGCCACGCCGTCGCGCAGATGGGCCGCGCGCATACCAGCCTGCTCGGTAGCGTTCTTGCGGGCTTTTGGCAGCAGGCACGGGTCTGGCGTGGGGCACACGGTGGCCCCGGCATTTTCAAGAACCTGCGTGAACCAGACTGCATTAGAGGCCGGGTCCACGCCGATGCGCGCACCGCTCATGCGGCTCAGTACTGCCTGCATGTGTTCTGGCTCATGCAGGCGGATATCCGGCCCGAGCCATGTTTTTACATCTGCGGGTATTTTGGCTTGAGAGACAAACAGATCGACCGTGGCATCGGCATGGACCATGGCAAAGGCCAGCACGACCGGGGTACAGGGAATATCCGCACCACGGATGTTGAGCAGCCACGCAATGGAGGCGCTGTCGCTCAGGATGGCGGCGCTCTGCCCGAGCGTTTTCAGTTCAGTTGCAATGTTGGCCCGCTTGGTGGCGGATGCCTCGCCCGCATAGTCTAGCGGGTGGATAAAGGCTGGGGCCGTGGGCAGGGTGGGGCGGTCGGCCCACAGGCTGTCGATAAGGTTGTGGTCGGTTGGTACCAGCGTGATGTCCGGTATGGACAGGAACGGCCTGAGGGCCGACTGGCTCATCACCCGTGGGTCATAACCGATCCGGCTGCCCGGCGTTGCGGTGGTGGCCAGCCATGTGGCAGGCGGCGTGTTCAGGCTGTGCAGGCATGTCCAGAGTGCTGAATCAACCTCCTGCGCCATCTGGGTTGTGTAGCGGCCATCGGAAAAAACAGCGGCTTTGGTGGCCAGCACCACCGCGCTTCCCGCACTGCCGGTAAAGCCGGTCAGCCAGGCCAGACGCTCGGCGCAGGCCGGGGTGTATTCCCCCAGATATTCATCGCTATGGGGGACCAGAAGCCCATCCAGTCCGTTTTCTGTCAGCGCTGCGCGCAGGGCGGCAAGGCGGTGGGGAAAAGGATGGGCAGGAGCCATGCTTATTGTCCTTTGGCGCGAAGTGTCGGGCGGTTGGGCTTGCGGAGCACGAGCGTTGCCCAGTCGCCTTCGGTCAGAACCTGTTCAAGCACCAGCCCCTGCCGCCTGTGGGCAGACAGCACCATGCGGATTTGCGTGCGCAAAAGTCCTGCCAGAATGACAGTGCCGCCGGGGCTCAGGTTGCGCGCAAGGTCTTTGGCCATAAGGCAGAGCGGGCGGGCCAGAATATTGGCAAACACCAGATCATACGGAGCCGCACGGCGGATGGCAGGCGTGTTCCAGCCATTGCCCAGTCGGCAGGTGAGCAGGCGGCTGAGCTGATTACGCTGGGCGTTATGGGCTGAAACCCGCACCGACCACGGCTCGATATCCACAGCCAGAACCGGCCTGTGCAGCAGGGCTGCGGCTGCCATGGCCAGAATGCCGGTGCCGCAGCCCAGATCAAGAATGCGCCGGGGCGCACGGTGGGCGATCCGTTCCAGCGCACGCAGGCACCCACGGGTGGAGCCGTGCTCGCCCGAACCGAACGCCACTCCGGCATCCAGGGTCAGGGCAATGCGTGTGCTATCGGCCTGTTCCGGCAGGTGCGTGCCACGAATGACGAAACGGCGACCGACTGCCTGCTCGGGAAAAGCTTCATACGTGCGGGCTAGCCAGCCTTCTGCCTCGGTGGGGCTACGCTCAAGCTCAGCATTTTCGCCGCTGGCGAGCTGCGCCAGAAGCAGGGCGGTGGTCAGTTCATCATCGCGGTGGCCATGGTCGCGCACGCCTTCAACCCGCCAGAGCGTGCCTTCCGGGTTGGCCTCGAAAATACCGACCGTGGTGCACACACTGCCAATGGCGTTTTCAAAAAACGGCACAGCGGCTTCGGGTACGGTGACAGCAATCGTTTCCAGACTGGTGGCGTGGCGGCGGGTGGTGGGGGCCATTAGAGTTTCTCGATAAAGGAGGAAAGAAGTCGTTTGGTGCCAACGCCTTCGAACACGACCTCAACATGGTGTCGGTCAACGGCAATGACGGTGCCTTCCCCAAAGCGGGGGTGGCGCACCTGCTGGCCCAGCGAGAAGGCGGGGGCCGTGGCTGCAGGCCGGGGGGCGGGTGTTCTGCGTGGCGAGGACAGGCCGGGTGTGGCGTTGAGCGGCCCGGCGGCAAAAAGGGATTCGGTGCTGCGCAGGCCGTGCTGGCGCGTGCCGCCCTCGTTCTTGCGGGTAATGTGCTCATCGGGCAGTTCATCCAGAAAGCGGCTGGGCATGGAAGGCTGCCAGTTCGCGTAGATCCGGCGGCTGCCTGCGTGGTAGATAAGGGCCAGCTTGCGCGCGCGCGTAATGCCGACATAGGCAAGGCGGCGTTCTTCTTCCAGCCCTTTCAGCCCGCCTTCATCCAGCGTGCGCTGCGAGGGAAACACGCCTTCCTCCCAGCCGGGCAGGAACACGATATCGAATTCCAGCCTTTGGCGCCGTGCAGGGTCATGATGGACAGGCGCGCTTCCTGCGCGTTTTCATCCTGTTCCATGACAAGGGCTACATGTTCGAGAAAATCCCCCAGTGTCGGGAAATCGGCTAGTGCGCGCACCAGTTCCTTGAGGTTTTCCAGGCGGCCGGGTGCCTCGGGCGAGCGGTCCTGCCGCCACATGTCCAGATAGCCGCTTTCTTCCAGCAGGTGTTCGGTGGCGACAACATGGCCTTCACGCGCAAGCAGCTCGCGCGTGGCTTCCAGCGTGGCCAGCAGGGTGCTGACCTGCTCTCCCAGCTTGCCTTTGAGCGTGCCGTTTTCGGTTAGAATACGTGCGGCGGCGGTCAGGGGTTGGTTGTGCTCGCGTGCGCTGGCATGCAGTTTCTGCAACGCCGCAGGGCCTACACCCCGTTTGGGCGTGTTGACGATTCTCTCAAACGCCAGATCATCCGCAGGCTGATTGAGCACGCGCAGATAGGCGAGGGTATCGCGTATTTCGGCCCGCTCATAAAAACGCACACCGCCAACAATACGGTAGGGCAGGCCGGTCTGTACCAGACGTTCTTCAAAAGCGCGGGTCTGGAAACCGGCGCGCACCAGAATGGCCATTTCCGCCAGTGAGTGCCCCTGCCTGCGCAGGGATTCGGCGCGTTCGCATACGCTCCGGGCCTCGGCATCCGAATCCCATACGCCGATGACACGCACCTTCTCGCCTTCGGAATCCTCACGGCCAGAGCGCAGGGTCTTGCCCAAGCGTTCGCATTATGGGCAATCAGCCCGGCGGCGGTTCCCAGAATATGTCGGGTGGAGCGGTAGTTGCGCTCCAGCCTGACTACCTGCGCGCCGGGAAAATCCTTTTCAAACCGCAGGATGTTTTCAACCTCGGCCCCGCGCCATGAGTAGATCGACTGGTCGTCATCTCCCACGCAGCAGATATTGGCCGAACCGTCAGGCTGCTTGGCCAGCAGGCGCAGCCACAGATACTGGACGGTGTTGGTATCTTGGTATTCGTCCACCAGAATATAGCGGAACAGGCGGTGATACTGGGCCAGAATATCAGGGTGGGTGCGCAGGATTTCCGTTACATGCAGCATCAGATCGCCAAAATCGCAGGCGTTGAGCTGTATCAGGCGCTGTTGATAGGTCGTGTAAATGGCGCGGGCATGGCCGTTGGCAAAATCTGTGTCTTCCGCCGGGGTTACGCGCGCGGGTGTCAGGCCCCGGTCCTTCCAGCGCTGGATTACGCCCAGTAGCCCCGGTGCCGGCCAGCGTTTGGTATCGATCCGCCATGGCTCCATGACCTGCTTGAGCAGGCGCAACTGGTCATCCGTGTCCAGAATGGTGAAGCTGGATGTCAGGCCCGCCGTTTCCGCGTGGCGGCGCAGCATGCGTGCGCACAGGGCGTGGAAGGTGCCCAGCCACAGCCCTTCCGCCGGGCTGCCCAGCAGGGTGCCCACGCGCTCGCGCATTTCCCGCGCGGCCTTGTTGGTAAAGGTTACCGCCAGAATCTGCCACGGCTTTGCCCGGCCTGTCAGCAGGATATGGGCGAAGCGGGTTGTCAGGACACGGGTTTTGCCCGTGCCAGCCCCGGCCAGCACCAGCAGCGGGCCATCCGTTGTTTCAATGGCTGCGCGCTGCTCGGGGTTGAGCCGTGCAAGATAGGACTCGCCCTCAGAGGGCAGGGACGCAAAAAGCGGTGAGGAAGGGGGTTCGGATGTCGTCACCAGACCCTTATATAATGATGTCGGGCATTAGGCCAATCGGAGCAGGATCATGGATAACGGGCCGCCGGATGAACAGGCTGAAAGACGGCGGAGTGGCAGGCTTACGGGGCAGGGGCGGAGCGGGAGCGTTTTTGACAGCACTGGCCCACAGGGGCACAGGCAGCGCATGCGCGAACGCGTACTGCGGCATGGTCCCGCCGGTCTGGCTGACTACGAAATTATTGAAATGCTGCTGTTTTCAGGTGTGCCACGGCGCGACACCAAGCCACTGGCCAAAGCGCTTATAAACCAGTTTGGCTCGTTATCCGCTGTGCTGGGGGCTCCACCGGAAGCTTTGCGGGCAGCCGGCGCGCCTGAGCGGAGTGCCGGGGTGTTCGGCTGTGTTGCGCAGCTTGCGGCTACAACGCCGCGTGCGGCCGAAGCCGAGCGGCTGATGCTCGATAGCTGGGGCAGTATTTTTTTATACGCCAATTCCTGTCTGGCACTCAGTCCGCCGGGGCAGGTTCGGGCCCTGTTTCTGGATAGCCATAACAACCTTCTGGCCGATGAAGCTTTGCCGGGGCAGCCGTTTCAGGATGCTGCGGAGGCTGTGGCCACCCTTATGCGCCGGGCCGTGGCGCTGCATGCCTGCGCGGTGCTGACGGTGCATCTCGTGCGTGACGATACCCTGCTCGATCAGGCACTGGCGCAGGCCAGACCGCTGGCGGTTGCCATAGGACAGGCGGCTCCCCGGCTGGCTTTAAGTGCGCATGGGCATCTGGCAGTCGGGCGCGGGCAGTGGCTGAGCTTCAGCTACGACGGGGATGAAGCGTGAACCGGCGTAAATCGGCCGATCCTGCACGGCGAAACCCCTCAGGCGAACTGGATGATGCCGCGTTCTTCCGTTTCGGGCACGGAGGGCCGCAGGGGACGGAAATTTTCCCGCCAAGAGAGCCGCTGCTGGCAGTTGGCGCGGATGAAGTGGATCTGCTCGCACGCCTTGTTAGCCTCGCAGTGCCCCGGCTTGCTGGCCCCGAAGCCGTGGCCCAGCGGCTGCTGGCCGCACATGGCTCACTGGCAGGCGTGTTCGCGGCGGCGGGTAGTGCGGGGGAGGCGTGGCAGCAATGGCAGATGCGCTCAGGGTCATGCTGCTGGTTGTGCATGAGGCGCGCCGCAGGGTGCAGGAGGCCTCCTTGCGCGCCCAGCGGCTGTTAACCAGCGGGCCGCAGCTTCATGCCTATCTGCACACGGTCATGGCGCATGAGCGTGTGGAGCAGATTCGCGTGCTGTATGTGGATAAGGAGCACTATCTGCTCGAAGATGTTCTAATGGGGCAGGGCACGGTGATCATGCGCCGGTTTACCCGCGCGAGGTCGTGCGGCGCGGGCTGGAGCTGGAGGCTGCAGGACTGATTCTTGTGCACAACCACCCCAGCGGCAACCCGGCTCCGTCCGATTCCGATATTATCATGACGGGCCGTGTGATCGCCGCCGCCGCCGTATTCGACATGGCTGTCATTGACCATGTGATTGTTGGCGGCGGGCGGATATTCAGCCTCAAGGCGGAGGGGTTGCTGTAGCGCTCAGCTATCCTGCTCGGCCAGATCGGGAGCAGCGCAGCGTGTGGCCAGAGACCCAAGCGCCGCACGGATTCCGAATTCACCGGGCAGGCTACCGAACGGAAAGAGCAGGTTCACATGGCCCATCTTGCGGCCGGGTAGGGCCTGTTCCTTACCGTACAGATGGGGGATATGGCCCGGTGTCGCCACGATATCAGGCCACAGAGCCATGTCTTCCGGCCCGACGAGGTTTTTCATCACCGCATCGGAATGGCGCACGGCCGGGGGTAGGGGCAGGCCCGCCACAGCGCGGATATGCAGGTCAAACTGGTCCTGCGGGCAGGCATCCATCGTCCAGTGGCCCGAATTATGCGGGCGGGGCGCGATTTCATTGACCAGCAATGTGCCAGAGCGTGAGAGAAACATCTCCACACCCATGATCCCGACTAGGTCGAGGGCTTGGGCGATATTTGTCGCCAGAGTCTGGGCATCCTGAGCGATGGCATCCATTACCGGGGCCGGAGCCAGCGTCAGGTCCAGAATACCCTGCCAGTGCTTGTTCTGCACCGTATCGAAACAGCGGATGGTGCCATCCGTGCCGCGTGCGACCATTACGCTGAGTTCGCTGGCGAAATCCACCATGCCTTCGGCCACCAGCGGGTGCGGGGCCAGCGTATCGAAGGCGTTGTCCAGTTCCGCCGCGTCATGCACGCGAATCTGGCCCTTGCCGTCATAGCCATTACGGGTGGTTTTGAGAATGAGCGGCAGGCCGAGGCTTTTAGCCGCGTCATGCAGGTCTGCCCGGCTGAGCACGGCATGCCACGGGGCGAGGGGAATACCCGCCTCGGACAGGAAGGTTTTTTCTGCCAGCCGATCCTGACTGATACGCAGGATATGTCCCGAGGGACGCACCGGGCAATGGCGGGAGAGATGGTCCAGCGCATCTGCACTGATGTTTTCGAACTCGAAAGTGACAACATCCACCGCGCGGGCGAAGGCCTCCAGTGCCGCAGGGTCATCATAGGCGCCGAGGGTTATGGCGTCGGCCACCTGAGCCGCGGGGCCGCTGGCATCCTGTGTCAGAATATGGGTGCGGTAGCCTAGTTGGGCTGCGGCAATGGCCGACATGCGGCCAAGCTGCCCACCGCCGACAATACCAATGACTGCGTTGGGGGGCAGGGCGGCTGTGTCGTTCATGGCAGTTCGGTCATGG
>NZ_BAIN01000015.1 GCF_000613285.1 Acetobacter papayae JCM 25143
TTGCTGATCATGCTGATCATCACGATCCCGCTTCAGACCCAGTCCGTCTCGATCGATCTGCCGCAGGGCAACCCGCCGCCCGCGACGCATGAAGTGCCTGTGGTGACGCTGGCGATCGATTTTGACAATGCGATTACATGGAACGGGGAGCCCGTGGGCTCGGAGGCGGAACTGCAGTCACGGCTGGCAGAGATTGCCACGGGGCCGGAAGACATGCGCGCGGAATTCCATGTCGTGCCCAACAGGCTGGCCGACTACAAAACCGTTATCCATGTCATGGCAGACGCACAGCGCCTCGGTGTCTCCAAAATGGCTATCCTCGGACACGAACAGTTTCTAGCACCTTGAAAGGCCGGGTAGGATTCATGGCTTTCCGTTTTGCACGTTGTGGTCTGCTCGCACGGGCGGCTCTGGTTATGGCAGCACCAGCCGGGGTCGTTTCGGCGGGCGTTGTTGCTTTGGCATCCGTTCCGTCCCTGCAGGCAGCGGACACGCTCACGCCTGCGGTGGCGACTGCCCTGCACGATGCCCAGACAGCACTCGCATCCCATGCGTATGACAAGGCCAGACAGGCGGTTGATCAGGCGGCTGCTGTCAGTGGCTGAGTGCGTATGATGATTATGTCATCACCCAGATGCGTGCCGCCGTGGCAACGCAGGCGGGGGATACGGCCACCGCCATTGCCGCATATGAAAAGCTCATGGCGTCGTCCCGCACGCCGGCCTCCGCGCGTAATCAGATGCTGATGTCCGAAGCCACCATGGCGTATACGGCCAAGAATTACGCGGCGGCTAGCAGCGCGATCAGCCGTTATCTCAAGGTGGCAGGCCCCAACCCGCAAATGCAGCTTCTGCTGGTGCAGTCGCTGTATCTCCAGCGTGATTACGCCGGTGTTCTGCGTACGGTCGGGCCGATGGTGAATGCCGATATTGCGGCGGGTCGCAAGCCGGGTGAGTCCGTGTTGCAGATGCAGGCCGCCAGCGCCGTAGCGCTGAAGGATGCGGACACCGCCTCGCAGGCCTATGCCATGCTGGCGCGCTACTATGGCAAGAAAGAATACTGGGCGCTGCTGCTGCATGAACTGGTAACCCGCAGCACCATACCCGACAGCTTGCAGCTTGATGTGTACCGTATCCGTCTGGCTGCGGGCGACAGCCTGCAGGCGCGCGATTACATGGACATGGCGGAAATCGCCCTCCAACAGCATCTACCACAACTGGCCTGCGACCTGATGGCGCAGGGTTATACCGCGGGCGTTCTGGGAACCGGGGCGGAAGCGCCGCGTCAGGCCCGACTGCGGGCCATGGCGGAAAAAGCGGCGGCGGATCGTAAGGCGACCAGCGCGGCTGATGAGCAGGCGGCTCTGGCCCAGAGCGGGGGCGATGCCCTGTTCCTTGTCGGGTATAATGCGGTTCTGTCCGGTCAGGCGGCACACGGTCTGGCGCTGATGCAGCAGGCTATTACCAAGGGTGTGAGCGACCCGGCGGTAGCGTCACTGCATCTGGGGCTGGCCCAGTTGCAGGCTAATCAACCCAAAGAAGCCGCCGTAACATTGGGGCATATTACAGGCAAAGGGCCGGTGTATGACATTGCCCAGCTCTGGCTGCTCCGGTTGGCACAGGGACAGGCTCCTGGCTGATCTGCCCGGAGACACAGAGTATTAAAAAAGGCCGCTGAATTATTCAGCGGCCTTTTTTGTTGATGCGGGCTTGCTCCGGCTCTCAGCGTGTGGCTGATGCCGTTGCCTGCGTTGCCTGCGTTGCCTGCGTTGCCTGCGTTGCCTGCGTTGCCTGCGTTGCCTGCGTTGCCTGCGTTGCCTGCTGGCCGGGCTGGGGGGCGGAATGTTCGCGCCAGCCACCACCCAGTGAGCGATAGATGGTTACAAGGTTCTGGTATTTCGAAACCGCGACCATGATCTGCATGCTCTGCGCCTGCAGGTAGGAGCGCTGCGAGTCCAGCGTGGTCAGATAGGAATCCGAGCCAGCGTCAAAGCGCATTTTTGCCAGACGGTAGGCATCGCCCGATGAGACCACCAGCGCATCGGCCTGTTCGGCTTCATCCAGATAGGCCTTGCGGGCCGCCAGAGCATCCGCCACTTCGCGGAAAGCGCTCTGCACGGTTTTCTCGTAGGAGGCGATCTTCTGATCACGCCGCGACTTGGCCTGTTTCAGGTTGCCGCTGTTCTGTCCCCAAGTCCACAGAGGGATCTGCAACGAGGGGTTCAGCCCCCATGTCGTGGCAGCCCCGGTAAACAGACGATGGAACTGAAGGCTGGACACGCCATCGGTAGCCGTCAGGGTGATACGCGGGAAAAAGGCAGCCCGTGCCGCCCCGATATCAGCCTGTGCGGAGAGCAGATCATGCTCGGCCCCGACAACATCGGGCCTGCGGGCCAGAAGATCGGATGGCAGGCCCGCGGGAATATCCGCCACCAGTGTCTGCTGCCCCAGAGGCCGGGGCGGCGGCAGGTCGGCGGGAATGGGCGCGCCAATGAGCAGGGTGATCAGGTTTTCGTCCTGCTCGACCCGGCGCTGGGAATCAGCCCGCAGGGCTGCACTTTCCTGCACCTGCGTTTCAGCCTGCCGGACTGTCAGCAGGTCGGCTTCGCCATGCTGGTATTCGGCCCGGATCAGCGCCAGTGTCTGCTGCTGGGTAGCCAGTGTCTGTTCGGATACAGCCAGCGTGTCGTGGTCGCCCAGCCAGGTGATATAGGCCATAGCCACCTGAGCAACGATGCTGATCAGCATGCCGCGCAGGTTTTCCTGTTCATAGAGCGCGTGTTCCGCCGCTTCCCGCGAGAGGGAGCGGATACGCCCGAACAGATCGATTTCGTAAGACGAGAAACCGATACCGCCCTGATAGTATTTGAAAACATGGCCGCCGCCATAGCTTTCACCACCTTTTCCCTGATCAAGGCCCGGTGCGAAGCTCAGACCTGCCGCGCTGGACGGAGCCTGATAGATAGGCCCGCCCGATGCGGAAATGGCAGGAAACAGCCCGGCGTGCTGTACGTCGTACTGTCCCTGAGCCTCGGTAATGCTTGCCGCAGCCGAGCGCAGGTCACGGTTTTCGCGCAGGGCAATGGCGATAAGCCCCTGAAGGCGCGGATCGGTAAAGAAGTCCCGCCAGCCGATATCGGTGGCGGTCTGTTCAAGCTGCCTGTCTCCGGTGGTCTGGTAGGCAGGCCATGTCTTGGCAAGCGGCGGCTGAGGCCGCTTGTAGTTCGGGATCATGGTGCAGGCCGTCAGGGCCTGCGTTGCAGCCATACCCAGCAATACGGAACGCAGCCGGGCAGAGCGACGGAAAGATGCAAAAAATGCCATGGTTTTAGTCATGTCCGGTTGCGGGCGGTGTGGGTTCGGTGTGTTCGTTCATGCGCTTGACCTTGAACAGACGCAGGATGGTCACGAAGAACACGGGCACGAAGTAAACGGCCAGAAGTGTTGCCGTGGCCATACCCCCCACGACCGCCGTGCCGATGGCCTGCCGCGAGGACGATCCGGCCCCGCTGGCGATGGCCAGCGGGAACACGCCCACCACAAACGCGATGGAGGTCATAAGGATCGGGCGCAGGCGCTCCTGTGCCGCTATCAGCACGCTCTCTTCCAACGAGTTGCCTTTTTCAAAGCCAGCCTTGGCGAATTCCACGATCAGAATGGCGTTCTTGACGGCCAGACCCACTGTTGTGAGCAGCCCGACCTGAAAATACACATCGTTGTTCATGGAACGCCCGAGGGTGGCGGCAATGGCCCCCAGAACCCCGAGCGGGATCACCATCATGACCGAAAGCGGAATGGCCCAGCTTTCATACAGTGCCGCAAGGCACAGCAGGATGACGATACCTGCCAGAGCATAAAGCGGACCGGTGGAGGAGCCAGATGCGGCTTCTTCAAACGAGAGACCGGTCCATTCATAGCTTATGCCCGTAGGCAGTTTGGCCAGAATGCCCTTGATGGCGTCCATGGCGTCGCCCGAACTGTGGCCCGCCGAAGGCTGCCCCAGAATTTCATAGGCGTTGTAGCCGTCATAGTTTTCCACCTTCTGCGGGCCGCTGATCCAGTGACCGCTGATAAAGGCATTAAGCGGCGCCATGGTGTTGGTGTTGGTACGGATGTACCATTTGTTCAGGTCCTGCGGCAGCATGCGGGCGTCCGCGGTGCCCTGAATATAGACCTGTTTAACGCGGTCATTACGGGTGAACTGGTTGATGTAAATCGAGCCCAGAGCCCCTTCGATGGTGGTGTTGATATCGCTGATGGTAATACCCAGCGCATTAGCCTTTTCACGGTCGATATCCAGCATGTACTGGCCAGCATCTTCCATGCCGTTGGGGCGTACTGCCATCAGGCGAGGGTCCTGACTGGCAAGGCCCAGCACCATGTTACGGGCTTCAAGCAGCTTGGCATGGCCAAGGTGACCACGGTCTTCCAGTTCAAGGTCAAAGCCGGTGGCATTGCCCAGTTCCAGCACGGCCGGGGGGTTGATGGCGAAAATCTGCGCACGCGGGTCGAACCAGAAATGCATCATGATCCGCATGGCAATAGCCGATGAGGTCTGCGATGCCTTGGGGCGATCCTTCCAGTCCTTGAGGCGGATAAAGAATGCACCGGCACTCTGGCCCTGTCCGGCAAAGTTGAAGCCGTTCACGGCCAGCACGGACTCAACCAGATTCCCTTCGGTTTTGAGAATATAGTCCGTGATTTCGCGGTTCAGCTTTTCTGTTTCGCCGCGCGGGGTGTTGGGCGGCATTGTGACCTGACCGAAGATCAGGCCCTGATCCTCATCAGGTAGGAACCCGCTGGGCAGGCGTGAGAACAGATAGACAGCACCGGCCGAAATCAGGCAAACGCCAGAAGCGAGAGCAGTTCGCGCCGGATCATGAAACGCACACCCCGCAGGTAGCTCTGCGTCATGCGTTCGAAGTTACGGTTGAACCAGCCGGGCAGGCCGGTGGTCTTTTCATGGCTACCGGGTTTGAGCATGGTTGCGCACAGGGCTGGAGTCAGCACCATGGCCACCAGCACCGACAGCCACATGGCTGCAACGATCGTGATGGAGAACTGGCGGTAGATAACCCCGACAGACCCGGCAAAAGCGGCCATGGGCAGGAACACGGCGGTCAGCACCAGCACAATGCCAACCAGCGCGCCCGAAATCTCGTCCATGGAGACACGCGCGGCCTCCGCGGGCGAGAGTTTCTGCGTGGTCATGATGCGTTCGACGTTTTCCACCACCACGATGGCGTCATCCACCAGCAGGCCCACCGCCAGCACCATGGCCAGCATGGTCAGGGTGTTGATGGAGTAGCCCATGATGTTCAGCAGACCGAAGGTGCCCAGCAGCACCACCGGCACCGCAATAGTGGGGATAAGGGTTGCCCGGAAGTTCTGCAGGAACACCAGCATGACCAGAAACACGAGGGCGATAGCCTCAAGCAGGGTCACGACCACGTCTTCGATGGACAGGGTGATGAAGGGTTCCGTATCCAGCGGGTAAACGGTTTTCAGGCCCGGCGGATAGAATTTTTCCAGTTCATGAATCTGCGCACGCACGGCGGCTTCGGTCGAGAGCTGGTTGGCTCCCGGCGCGAGCTTGAGCGCCATGGCGGTGGCAGGTTTGTTATTATAGTACGAGGCGATGTTGTAGGTCTGCGGACCCAGTTCCACGCTACCGATATCGCTGATCACCACCTGTGAGCCATCCGGCTGCACCTTGAGCAGGATTTTCGCGAATTCTTCGGCCTTGGTCAGACGGGTCGGGCCGATGATGGTGGCATCGAGGTGGACATTCTTCTTGGCGGGCAGGCCGCCCAGTTCACCCGAGGAAACCTGGATGTTCTGTGTCTGAATGGCCGAGACGACATCCGACATGGTCAGGCCGTAATTGAACATCTTGTCCGGGTTGAGCCAGATACGCATCGCGTATTCGGAACCGAACAGCGTATGGTCGCCCACGCCGGTGACGCGGCTGAGTGGATCGGAAATGTTCGAGGCTACGTAATCGGCAATATCATCGCCCGTCATGCTGCCATCGGTGGAAATAAAGCCCACCACCAGCATGAAGTTCTTCACTGCTTTGGTAATGCTCAGACCCTGCGCCGTCACTTCCTGCGGGAGCTTGGGCTGGGCGAGCTGCAGCTTGTTCTGCACCTGCACCTGCGCGATGTCGGGGTCTGTCCCCTGCGCGAAGGTCAGGTCGATTTCCATCTGCCCCGAGGCGTAGGACTGCGAGGAAATATATTCCAGATGGTCAAGCCCGAACATCTGCTGAAGGATCGGGCGCACAACGGTATCGTTCACCGTATCAGCTGAAGCGCCGGGATAGGTGACGGTAATGGCAATCTGCGGCGGCGCAATGGAGGGATATTGCGCGATCGGCAGCTTGAAAATGGACAGCCCGCCCACCAGCATGATGATAAGGCTGATAACCCATGCGAAAATGGGCCTGTCGATGAAAAATCTTGAAAGAGACATGGGTTTTATTGCCCGTTCTTATCCGCGGCGGGGGAGGCGGGCGTTGTGCCGGCGCCGGTCTGTTCGGTGGGCGTGTCGTGGGGAGCCACTTTCATGCCGGGGCGGATTTTCTGCAGACCGCTGGTTACTACCCGGTCCCCGCTGGTAAGGCCGGACAGAACGACCCATGAGCCGCCCATGGCCTGCCCCAGAGAAATCTGGCGCAGCGAGACGGTGTTATCCGCCGCTACAATCCACACCTGCGGATCACCATGGGTGTTGCGGCTGACGGCTGCCTGCGGCACCAGCAGGGCGTTGGGGTCTGTGCCTTCGTCAAGCTGGGCGTGCACATACATGCCCGGCAGCAGCATCTTGTCGGGGTTGGGCATGATGCACGCACGATCACGGTGGAGGTCGAGGTGTTGACGTTGACTTCCGCCAGCGCCATGCGGCCGGTTTGATTGAAAGTCGAGCCATCTTCCATGGTAACGGTAACTGGCACCTTGCCATCGGCCTGCGGCTTGATGCGGCCATCGGCCAGCTCGCGGCGCAGGCGCAGCAGGGTGATGGCGGGCAGGTTCACGTCAACATAAATCGGGTCAAGGCGGGTGATCACCGCCAGATTCTGGGTCTGGTTGGCCGTAACCAGCGCACCCACGGTGGTGAGCGTACGGCCGATCCGCCCGGCGATTGGCGCATACATCTTGGTATAGCAGATCGACCTGAGCGCTGTCCACCTGCCCGCGTGCGGTCATGACCTGACCCAGCGCTTCTTTTTCAGCAGCAACGGCGTCGTCATAATCCTGGCTACTCACGGCGTGGGCGCGCACCAGATCACGGTAGCGGCGGGCCTTGGCCGAGGCCGTGACGGCGCGGGCCTGTGCCTGTTCAAGCTGGCCCTGCGCGCTGACATACGTGGCTTTGTAGCGTGAGGCATCGACCTGATAGAGCTGCTGGCCCAAGGGGATGTCCGCACCTTCCACAAACATGCGTTTTTCGATTACGCCGGTTACCTGCGGGCGCACCTCTGCAATTTCAAAGGCGTTGGTACGGCCGGGCAGGCTGGTGTGGATATCAACGGCACTGGGGTGGATTGTTATGACATCCACAGCCTGAGGCGGCATCTGGCCCGCGTTTGAGTTTTCGCGTTTGCAGGCGCTCAACGCCAGTAGGGCGGTGGCCGCAAGCAGGGTCGTGCGGGTGGGAAGAGTGCGGGTAATCACCGTGGTTATGGCCCTGTGTTTCCGGCGGTCGGCGGAGGGCGTGGCCCTGTCGCGTTCTGTACCGGGTTATTGTTCATGCGATACAGGCCCGGCCCGCTCAGGGAGGCCTGACCGGGCTGGGCTTTAGTTTTGTCAGAGTAGTCTTTTGCGCGCTCGCATGGCCTGATCCCGCGCAGGGGAAACAACCGGCTGGCGCCGGGGAACAGGCAGATGGGAGGCGGAAAGGACCGCATAAGGGAAATGGTACTAAATATTACCTTTAGAGAGCAACGTAAAAGTCACCCTTATCCCTGTCAAGTGAAAGCTCATGAGGCCCCGGCGGTGCAGTCTGGTGCCGGAGGGCCCTACCATTACGCTTCGGGGCGGGTCAGGTTTTCGCCAAAATGGCTGTTGCGATGTACCCATGTCGAAAGCAGTAAGCCAAAACCCAGCATGACATTGAGCATGGCCGACCCACCATAGGAGACCAGCGGCAGCGGCACCCCACCCACCGGAATGGCCCCCATGACCATGGACAGGTTAACCAGACAGTAGAAGAAAAAATTCATGCTGATGCCCAGCCCGACCAGCCGCCCAAAGCGGTTGCGGCTGCATATGGCCATGGTCATGCCGCCAAGGATCAGCAGCAGCAGCAGGCCCAGAACAACCGCCGCCCCCGCAAAACCCCATTCTTCCGCGATCATGGTAAAGATGAAATCGGTCTGTTTTTCAGGCAGGAAGTTGAGCTGCCCCTGCGAGCCGTGCAGGTAGCCCTGCCCCCACATGCCACCCGAACCCAGCGCGATTTTGGACTGGATGATGTTGTACCCCGCCCCCAGCGGATCGCTTTCGGGGTTCATAAAGGTGGTAATGCGCGCGCGCTGGTAGTCGTGCAGGTGGCTGTAGGCTAGTTTGAGGGCGTAGGGCACGGGCAGTGCCAGCAGCCCTATCAGCCATAGCCGCATGCCCGCAGCAAAAAACAGGCTCGCCCCCACCCCGCCGATAATGACGGCAGTGCCCAGATTGGGCTCCTTGAGCACCAGAGCGACAGGCACCAGCACCATCAGCGCAGGCGGCACCAGCCAGAGCGGATTGGCCATGCGTGCGTAACTGATGCGCGAAAACCAAGCGGCCAGTGCCAGCACGAGCGCGATCTTGGCGAATTCGGAGGGCTGCACCTGCATGCCGCCAATCATCAGCCAGCGTTCCGCCCCCTTGCCCACATGCCCCATGTGCAGCACCGCTGCCAGAAGCACCAGCGACAGCGCGTAAACAGGGGCCGCCGCCATGACAAGAATACGCGGCGGCAGCAAAGCCACGCAGATCATGAGTGCCAGACCAAGGGCAAAGCGGATGCCTGCGGCATGGCAAAGGGGTAGGGCATGCCCCCCCTGCGGAATACAGCGTGATATAGCCTACACCCGCCAACGTGCCGATCAGCAGCACATAAAGCCAGCTTATGCGCCACAGCTTGGCAAGAATCCGGAAACTGGGCTCGGCCCGGAGTAGGCGTTTGTGAAAGCGCGCGTGCTTATTCAATGGTCGATCCCGCGTCGGCCACGTTTTCGGGGGGTGGCGTGGTGCGGTTGGCAGGGTCGCGCAGCAGGGTGTCACGCATGATGTCGCGCGCCAGCGGGGCAGCGGCATCGGCCCCGGTATTGCCGTGTTCAATCACAACAGCTGTGGCGTAGCGTGGTGCATCGTATGGCGCAAAGCAGATAAACAGCGCGTGCGGCCGGTATTCCCACGGCAGGTCGGCAGAATTGAAATGCCCGCTCTCGCGCAGCGCGCGCGAGACATGGCGCACCTGTGCCGAACCCGTCTTGCCCGCCATCAACATGCCCGGAAGATCAAGCTGGGCCTTGGGGGCCGTGCCGTGCGGTTCGTTTACAACGGCGAACATGCCTTCTCGAACCGCCTTGAAGTAGGAATCGGGCATGTCCAGAGCGGGCCAGTGTTCGGGGTTGGCCTGCTCGCCAAGAGTGCCGTTGACGGCGCGGATCAGATGCGGGGATACGGCCCGGCCCGTGGCAATGCGCGCCGTGTAGGTGGCAAGCTGGAGCGGCGTTACCTGCACAAACCCCTGACCGATCCCGCTGACGATAGTATCGCCCCCGTTCCAGTGGTGGTGGTGGGCCTTGCGCCATGCAGGGGTGGGAATAAGCCCGTCACGGGTATGGGGCAGTTCGATATCCAGCGGCACACCCAGCCCGAGCTGGTTGGCGGTCTGGGCAATATGGTCCATGCCCACGCGGCGGGCGATTTCATAGAAATAGACATCGCACGAATATTTAAGCGCATCGTGCATGTCCACCGAGCCATGCCCCCAGCGCGACCAGCAGTGAAAGCGCGTGCCGCCTACGTCCAGATAGCCGGGGCAGAACACCCGGTCAGTGGGCGAGACCGAGCGTGCCTGCAAGGCCGCCATGGCCACGGCGGGCTTGAAGGTGGAGCCGGGCGGGTAAACCCCGGCCACCGCCTTGTTGATCAGGGGGGTGTGCTGGTTGTTGGTCCACTCGATCCACTGCGCGTGGCTGACCCCGCTATCGAACAGCGACGGGTCGAAGGAGGGCGTGCTGACCATGGCCAGCACCTCGCCATTATGGCAGTCCAGCACCACGGCGGAGGCCGTCTGGTCGCCGATATGGTTGAGCACTTTCTGTTGCAGGCCGCGGTCCAGCGTCAGGCAGACTTCATCGCCCGGCATGCCTTCCACGCGGTTGAGTTCGGACATCACACGGCCGACGGCGTTGACTTCCATCTCCACCGAACCGGCGGTGCCGCGTAGCTGCTCGTCCTGATTCTGCTCGATACCCGCGCGGCCTACCCGCATGCCCGGCAGGGCCAGCAGGGTGGAATGCGCCACATCCTGCTCGTTCGGCGGGGCGACATAGCCCACGATATGGGCCATCAGCTCCCCATCGGGGTAGACACGCCGTGTGCCGACATCAATCAGCACGCCGGGTAGGGAAGGGGCGTTGAGTTCGATCCGCGCCATTTCATCCCATGAGAGGAAGTCGCGCAGCATGACAGGCACGAAGCGCCGCTGGTGGCGCATTTCGCGCGCAATGCGGCTGCGGTCGCGCTCATCAAGCGGGATAATGGCGGAAAAACGCTCTATGGTGCCTGCAACATCCGTTGTTTCCTCGGGCATGAGCAGCGCGCGCCAGTTTTCCTTGTTGTTGGCCAGAGGCAGGCCAAAACGATCGACAATGCGCCCGCGCGGCGGGGCAAGCAGGCGCTTGCTTACCCGGTTGCTGGCGGCCATGCGGGCGTAATGGTCACCATCGTTGATCTGTAAATTATAGAGCCGGTGCGCCAGTTCTCCCATGGCTCCAACCTGCACGGCCATGAACAGAAGCGCACGGCGGGTGAACACACCGCGGGCGGGGTCCTTCTGCTCACGCATGGGCATGAGCCTGCGGCTTTCGCGCTTGCGCCGCGTCAGACGCATGGCCCTGCCCCCCAGCCATCAGGATGTGGGCTTTCCGTCCAGAATATGGAGGAACCATGAACTCACGGCGGACAGCAACGGGTAGATTCCTATGCACAGCAAAGCTTCAAAAAAGGCGGGTGCGGGATCGAGGGCATGCAGTCTGAACACACAGGCCAGCGCCCATTGTAATACAGATGCTGCTGCTCCTATCAGCCGAATACGCCCCAGACCAATAAAAAATTAAGACGCATGAGACCAAAGCGGGTGTAGCTGGCCAAGCCATGCACCAGAAGCAGGATAAAGGCGCTCACACCCAGCGGCGTAAAGCCGATCAGGTCCATGAAAATGCCCAGAATAAAGACATTGAGCGCGGGCATGCCCGATGGCCGCCACAGCGACCAGAAAAAAACCGACCCGATCATGATGGGTGGCAGCAGTTCCGCCGCTCCCGGCAGCCCCAGCGGGGCCGAAAGCACGATAATGGCCAGCACGGCAATAAAGCTGGGCAGAAGGTGCCGGGCCGCACTGTCGAGTCGCTGCCCGAGTGTGTCCTGTGGTTCGGGTGAAGGGTCCCACTGCATGGGGGGCATGGCGCTTATCCTTCCTGACCGGGCGACAGGAGGGTTTTGAACGGCAGGGCCAGCGGCCGGTGCGAGGGGTGCGAGAGCGGCACATGGCCCGGCGCGCCCGGTGGTTCGATTTCAGCCTGACGGAAGTCGAACACGCGTAGCATGGTGAGCTGGTTCAGCCGGGCGAAAGGCTGCACCACTGGCGTGCCGGGGTGGGTGTAATGTACGGTGCCAACCGGAATACCAGCGGGGAACGCCCCGGCCTGATCGCCCGTAACCACACGCTCGCCCTCAAGCGGGCGGGTATCCTGCGGGTAGTAGAGTAGGCGTGGCGTGTCGCTGTTGTCACCCATCATAATGGCCGGGGCATGGCTGGATTCGAGCATGACAGGCAGCCTGCTGGAAATATCGGTAATCAGCAGCACGCGGGCCGCATGGGGGCCGACTTCCGTTACACGCCCGGCAAGGCCGTTGGCGGCCAGGGCCACGTTGCCGGTCTGGATACCGCTTTGCAGCCCGGCCACCAGCAGCACGGCACGGGCGTAAATGCCCCCGCTATCGGCCACCACACGGCCCGTGACAAAAGAGGGCGAGGGTTCGGGCACCCAGTGGAGTTCGGTTTTAAGGGAATCGTTTTCGCGTGCGAGGGAAACTGCGACGTCGTACCAACGGCGCAAGGTGGCGTTTTCCGCCTCAAGCCGGCTGTTTTCTTCGCTCAGATGGCGGGCCTGACGAATACCGTTGCTGATATCGGCCACACCCGCCCGTGCGTGCGAGACCATGTTCCACAACGGGGCCAGCGTGCCCGCAACGGCCATGCGGACTTTTTCGGTCGTGCGTTTTTCAACCTGCCCCGCAATCATGACCCCCACGGACAGAAGCAGCAACGCCGGTAATACCAGCTTGCCCAGAGCCTGCCTGACCTGAATGGAAACCGGGAGCATGGAAAACGGGGATCCCTGTCTTGTGGCTGTGGCCTTTCACCCTGACGCGGCATAACGCTGCCGCGCCGTTACGGGGTGAGGTCAGTACATGGTGGTCAGCACGTCGCGCAGGCGCTTCATTTCTTCCAGCGCGCGGCCGGTGCCCATGGCTACGCAGGACAGCGCATCTTCCGCCACGGTTACGGGCAGGCCCGTGGTCAGGCGTAGCACATCGGCCAAGCGGTACAGTAGCGCGCCGCCGCCGGTCAGAACAATGCCCTTGTCCACAATATCAGCCGCGAGTTCGGGCGGGGTGTTTTCAAGCGTGACGGTAACCGCATCAATAATCTGGCTGATGGGCTCCATCAGGCTTTCCGCGATCTGCGCCTGCGAAACCGGCACTTCACGCGGGACACCGTTGATGAGGTCGCGGCCTTTGACATCCTGCCACGGGCCCTGACCTTCGTTTTCCTCAGGGATCATGGCCGAACCGATGCTGATCTTGATCCGCTCAGCCGAGCTTTCGCCAATCAGCAGGTTATGGGCCCGGCGGATGTAGGAGATGATGGCTTCATCCATCTTGTCGCCACCCACACGAACCGAGCGCGCATACACGATCCCGCCCAGCGAGATGACGGCCACTTCCGTGGTGCCGCCGCCGATATCGACAATCATGCTGCCTGAAGGCTCGGTAACGGGCAGGCCCGCGCCAATGGCGGCGGCCATGGGTTCCTCGATCAGGAACACGCGGCGTGCGCCCGCACTTTCCGCACTTTCCTGAATGGCGCGGCGCTCGACGGCGGTGGAGCCGGAGGGCACGCAGACAATAATCTGCGGGCTGGCGAAAGCCCGGCGGTTATGCACCTTGCGGATGAAGTGCTTGATCATCTCGCCCGCGACATCAAAATCCGCGATCACGCCATCGCGCATGGGGCGGATAGCCGAAATATTGCCCGGCGTACGCCCCACCATCAGCTTGGCTTCCTCACCCACGGCCAGAAGCTGTTTCTTGCCTCGGGACTCGGCAATGGCCACGACGGACGGTTCGTTCAGGACAATGCCGCGCCCTTTGACGTAAACAAGGGTGTTGGCGGTACCCAGATCAATAGCCATGTCGGCGGACATAAGACCGAGCAGACGAGAAAACATCCAGGACTCCAGGTTCGGGCGCAGGGTGTGGGGCGCAACCACGAGCGTATCAGGCCGTTTACGGTTGCGCGGGAATAGTTCTGTTCCGATTACCGGTGCGAGGCGGCGCAGACAAGGGCGCAGGGCAGGGCGCATGCGAAAAAACCGGCACGGCGTGTAGCCTGTACCGGTTTTTTGACAGAAACGCCTTCTTACTCCATCCGGGCAGGCTTTTTGGGCCGTGCGAGTCAGGGGCCTGAAGGCTCAGGTACCCGGTCGGGACAGATATGTGTAAAGGTCAGACGCTCAGGGCTTCGGGGGCTGTGCGTGCGCGTTTGACCAGCAGCTTGTTGAGCGCATGCACATAGGCCCGCACGGCAGAAACAACCGTATCGGCATCCGCACCCTGACCGTCCACCAGCTTGCCGGCTTCTTCCAGCCTTACGGTGGTGCGGGCCTGTGCATCCGTGCCTTCGGTTACGGCGGCAACCGAGAACAGCGCCAGACGCGCATCATGGGCAAAAGCCGCGCGCAGGGCGTTAAAGGCGGCATCCACCGGGCCGTTGCCCGTGGCGCTGGCATGGGCGGGCTTGCCGTCCACCGTCAGGTCCAGTTCCACTTCGGAAGGCTGGCCGGAAATGGAGCGCAGGCTCAGGCTGACAAAGCGGATGTGATCATGGTCGCGCGCTTCGTCATCCACCAGGGCAACGATGTCGTCGTCGTAAACAACCTTCTTGCGGTCGGCCAGATCCTTGAAGCGCGCAAAGGCGTCGTTCAGGCGCTCGTCATCCATGTTGTCATAGCCCAGCGCCCGCAGCTTGTCGCGGAAGGCGGCCCGGCCGGAATGCTTGCCCATGACCAGTGCAGAACGGGTCCAGCCCACGCTTTCGGGGGTCATGATTTCGTAGGTGGCAGCGTTTTTCAGCACGCCATCCTGATGGATACCGCTTTCATGGGCAAAGGCGTTGCGCCCGACAATGGCCTTGTTGGGCTGCACGTCAAAGCTGGTGATGGTGGCCAGCATGCGCGACACCTTCAGCAGCCCGGTCGTGTTGATGCCGGTGGTGAAGGGGTACTGGTCGTTGCGGGTGCGCAGCGCCATCACGATTTCTTCCAGAGCCGCATTGCCCGCGCGTTCGCCAATACCGTTGATGGTGCATTCCACCTGCCGCGCCCCACCCCGGATCGAGGCCAGCGTGTTGGCCACGGCCAGACCCAGATCGTTATGGTTATGCGCCGAGAAAATGACCTCATGCGCGCCGGGCACGCGTTCACGCAGCATGGAAAAGATTTTTTCCATGTCTTCGGGAGTAGCGTAGCCCACGGTATCGGGAATGTTGATGGTGGTGGCACCGGCCTTGATGGCGGCCTCTACACAGCGGCACAGGAAGTCCGGCTCGGTGCGCGAGCCGTCTTCGGCGGACCATTCCACGTCATCCGTCAGGTTACGGGCCGCGCGGTTGCCCGAGGTAATCAGGTCCAGAACCGTTTCGGGCTCCATGCGCAGCTTGTATTTCATGTGCAGCGGCGAAGTGGAGATAAAGTTGTGAATACGCTTGCGCTCGGCCGGGGCCAGTGCCTCGCCCGCAGCAGCAATGTCACGCGCACCGCCACTGCGCGCCAGTGCGCAGATAACCGCGCCCTTGGTGTTGCGCGCGATTTCGTTGACGGATTCGAAATCCCCTTTCGATGCCACGGGAAAACCGGCCTCGATCACATCCACGCCCAGAGTGGCCAGCGCTTCGGCCATGCGGAGCTTTTCCGCCAGATTCATGGAAAAGCCGGGAGACTGCTCACCATCGCGCAGGGTGGTGTCGAAAATAATGACGCGATCGGCGGTCATGCGACCGAAGGAAGGATGCGTGAAGCTGGTCTGATCAGCAGACATGATGTGTTCCTGATTTATCGTATCTGGCGTGCAGGTTTGTATAATCCTGCGCTGCTTAGCCCGCGTACGGGCACTCTTGCGGTTTTACCCCTGGGCGCGGCGGCGCGCAGCCACCCGGATCGCTCAGGGGCTGGTAAGTCGAAGGAGCAGATCCAGACGGAAGGGCACACGGCTCCGGCCCGCGCAGGCGCGGTCATTCCAGACTTCGGAGAAGGAGCGGTGGCGAATCATGTGGTCACAATACAGGGCCGCCCTGCAAACGCAACCATAAAACGCCCGGCTCTGTCCCGGCCCTGTATTGATACTTTCGCATTGCTGGCAGGGTTTCATGCCACCCCGTGCCTGTGCAGCCTCAGGCCCTGCGCAAGCTGTGCAGCACGAACAGCATCACACCCAGCAGCACGGCGGCAAAGGTCTGATGCACCGCACCCGCCCAGACAGGCACCACCAGCAGCAGAGTGGTAACGCCCAGCGCATACTGGATCAGCACCGCCCAGCCCAGCAGGATCAGGCTGTTCTGCGCCCGGCGGCCCAGCCCGCGTGTGCGCAGCCCCACCAGCAGCACAGCGCCGATGGTCAGGGCGGTGAGCGTGGCCAGCAGCCGGTGGTCGAACTGCACCGCCGCCTTGTTTACAAACCAGTTGAGCCAGAAGGGCGAAAGCTGGGCGTAATCGGTCGGGATCAGGTGGCCGTCCATCAGCGGGAAGCTGTTGAACAGAAAGCCCGCATGCGTGCCAGCCGTAAAGCCGCCCGCAAGTATGGTGACACACAAAAGCCCTGTCGCGCAGAAAGCCAGCGCGCGCACAATGCGGGTATCGGGGGTTTGCCGTGTGGTTTCGGGCGTGGGCCAGCGAATGGAAAAGGCCGTCCACAATATGGCGGCATACAGGATTAGTGCGGCGCTCAGATGCAGCACCAGCCGGACAGGCTCAACCGCCGTGCTGTCGGGGCGAAAACCCGATGCCACCATGAACCAGCCGATAGCCCCCTGAAGCCCGCCGAGTATGAAGAACACGAACAGGCGTACCGCCAGCGCCCGCGTGATCATGCCGCGCAGCGTAAACCATAGCAGCGGCAGCAGCAGGGTCAGCCCCATCAGGCGGCCCCAGAAACGGTGAATCCATTCCGCCCAGAAAATTTTCTGGAACCCGGCCAGCCCGAACCCTTCATGCTGGAGGTGGTATTGCGGAATGGTCTGGTACAGCGCGAACAGCCTCTCCCATTCGGCATGGGACAGCGGGGGGATCATGCCGCTGACAGGCTGCCAGTCCATGATGGACAGGCCCGAACCCGTCAGCCGGGTAACACCGCCAATGGCGATCATGCCCAGCAGCATGAAGCACAGCACGAACAGCCAGCCCGAAACCAGACGGCGGCTGGCATCGGTCATGACACCGCGCGGGGTGGTTGGGGCTGTGTTCGCCGGTGGGGTCTGCTGTGCGGGCATGGTGTCTGGTTCCGTGGCTGGTGCAGGGGCTGCCGTGTTTGCTGTGCCGGGTTTACAGCCTGCTTGCGGGGGGCTGCAAGAAGATGGTAGCGGCACGGGGGTATGGAAGATATCCCGCCCCGCTCCATCCCCCCCGTGGCAGGCGCTCTGTGGCCGCTGGTTCGGCCCTTTGCGCGGCCTTTGCTCATGCTGGTTGTACTGGCGGCAGGGGCGGTGTGGCTGCGCCACGCCCCTTGGCTTGACCAGATGCTGCACGGTGCCGGCCTGATCCGCGAAGGCGTGCGGGGGCGGCTGGTTTTTGTTGTGGGGGCGGGGGTGTGGTGCGCGTTTGGCCTGCCCCGGCAGGTGGCGGCTTTTGCGGCAGGGCTGGCCTATGGCGCGCTGGAAGGGCTGGCGCTGATAACCGTGGCCTCGGCTCTGGGTAGTGTGTGCGGCTTTTACTGGGCACGCTGGGCCGGACAGGGCCGGGTGCTGCGCGCAGGCTCGGGCCGGTTGGGAGAGTCGCTCGCCCGGCTTGATGGCGTGCTGACGGCGCGGCCCTTTCTAAGTGTTCTGACCCTGCGCCTGCTGCCTGTGGGCTCTGCCCTGCTGCTCAATCTGCTCTGCGGGCTTTCAGGTATGGCCGTGGGGCCGTTCATGCTGGCTACGGTGCTGGGTGGTCTGCCACAGAACGCCATGGCGGCCCTGCTGGGCGCTGGGGCTGGTGTGGGGGCCGTGTGGCAATATGCTGCTGCGGCAGCACTGTTCGTGCTGTCCGGGGCGCTGGGGGTATGGCTGTGGCGTAACAGCCGCGTGGCAGCGCCCTGAACATGGTTTAACCCCGCCTGTCCGGCGTTTTCGGGCTGGAGGAAATACGCCCATGCGTTCGCGGGGCTTGACGGAATGACACACCGGCGCAAAGTCGGTGTTAAGACAGACAGGGAGCATGCCTGAACATGCCAAGCATCCGGCAAGACGGGCCCACGCGCTGGCGCTGATTGGTGCGGGGCTGCTGATCGTGACCTTTGGCGCGATGGGTATTGAACTCGGAAATGAAATGGCGCGGCACGGCGTGCTGGATCGTGAAAGCACGGCGGCGGGTAGCTATCTGCGCGGCCTGCACCACGCCACCAGCGATGCACGGATCTGCCATTACGCGTGGGAGGCCCATCACCAGCAGGAAGATGCGGCCTGTTATGCTCAGCCATTGGGCAACTGACGGATAGTTTGGGTGGATTCGCGGCATTCCGGGCCGTGCAGCAGCGCGAGCAGGCCGGGCGTAACGAGCCGCTGGATGCCGTGCAGGCCCAGCTTTCGGATATCAGCACATGGGCCCCTGCGGCTGAGCGCATGCCCATAGGGGGTGAGCAGGCGCTGGCCGGGCTGGATCAGAATCTGGCGGTGCTGAGCCGCGCGAGCACGCTCGATCAGGCGGACCGCGTGGCCGATATGCTCCGCAATACAAGCTGGCAGCGCAGGCTGGCGCTGCTGGGTATTCTCACCGGTGTTTTCAGCATGATTTCGGCGGGCTGGGTGCTGGACCGCTCATCGCTCGCCGCAGCACGGGCCGAGGCCTCCTCGCGCGATCTGGCGTTGCGCCTGCGCGCCACACTGGACAGCCTGAGCCTTGGCGTTGCGGTGTTCGGGGCAGATGGCCGCCTGTGGCACTGGAACGAGCAGCTTGCCGTGGTGCTGGGGCTGGAAAAGGATTTTCTACGCACTGGCCTGCCCTACAATACCCTTAGCTCCGTGCTGGTGGTGGATGGTGTGCCCCTGCTGGAACCCATTGAGCATGTCGAGGCCAGTCTGGCACGTAGCGAGCCCGACCCGCCGGTAATGGTGGAGTGTCAGGGCACCAACGGGGCTGATCTGGAACTGTGTCGCACGGTGTTTTTTGCGCCCGACGGGGCGGCGGAGCAGCGCGGTTTTGTGCTGACGGCGGCTGATATCACCATGCGCCTGCGCAGCGAGCGCGCTCTGGGCGAGGCGCAGAAGCTGCGCGCGCTGGGGCAGCTTACGGCCGGTATCGCGCATGACTTCAAAAACCTGCTGACAGTCATTCTGGGTAATCTGGAGCTGGCGGCTGAATATGACCAGCCCGATCAGGCAGAGCAGAGGCAGGAATACCTGTCCGCCGCCGCCCATGCCGGGCACCGCTCGGAAGCGCTGACCGGCCAACTCCTGTCCTTCATGCGCCGCCAGTCGGGCTCGCCCGGTTGTCTGTATCTGGGCAAGCTGTTTGCGGTGCTGGGCGGGCTGCTGGGCCGCGTTATCGGGCCGCGTATCGTGGTCGAATGCGACCATGTAATGGATGTATGGCCAGTCTGTGTGGATGCCGCACAGCTTGAAAGCGCCATTCTCAATCTGGCCATCAACGCGCGTGACGCCATGCCTTCGGGCGGCAGCCTGCGGATTATCGCGCGCAATGTCACGTTTTCGGTCAATGCGGACCTGATGAGCCTGCCGGTGGAAGAAGGGCGGGCCATGCGGGTTGTATCGGAAACGATGCCCCTCCCCGCGGGCGACTGGGTCAGGCTGGATGTGATCGATAGCGGCTCAGGCATGACGCGCGATGTCATGGACCGGCTGTTCGAACCCTTTTTCACCACCAAGCGCGAAGGCGCTGGCACCGGGCTGGGGTTGGCCATGGTTCTGGCGTTTTCGCAGCAGGCGCATGGGCGCGTTATGGTGGCCACGGGGCGTGGTATCGGTACGGAGGTTTCGCTCTGGCTGCCGCGCGGACAGATTGTGGCCTCGGAAACCACGCGCACCGAGGTAGCAGAGGTCACACCGGTGGATGCCCTGCCCGTGGGCGAAGCGCGCGCCGTGCTAGCCCGTGCCGAGCTGAGCAATGCCGGGCAGGCGGATGCCCCTAGGGCCGGAGGGGCCGTTTCCGCACAGGGCGAGCATACCCCGACCGAGACACGCACCGCCGGACAGGCTGCGGCCTCTCGCCCTGAGCCGACCCGTAGCCTTCAGGTGCTGGTGGTAGAGGATGATGCCGTTATCCGTGACATTGTGGTGACAATCCTTGGCATGGCCGGGCATCGCGTATTTGAAGCCGGGGACGGCGAGCAGGCGTTTGATGTAGCCGCCGGTGTGGAAGGCGGGCTGGACCTTCTGGTGAGCGATATCCAGCTTCCCGGCCCGCTGGATGGCGTGACGCTGTCGCGCGTGCTGGTCGAGCGTTATCCGGGGCTGGCGGTTGTTTATATGTCGGGTGAACTCACGGCGGATTCTCCCCCGCCTCGTGGTGGGGTTGAAACCGCCTGCCTGCTGGCCAAACCCTTCCGGCGTGATGGGCTGATGGAGGCCGTCAGCATCGCGCTGGAGGCCCGCGCGGCGGGCTGAACTGCGCCGCACCCTTGCAGAATACCCCCGTGCGGGATACAGCGTTGCGGCCCTGCCGGGTGGCGGGCGGTAATGAACATGATGCCCTCTTGTGGGCCGCAGGGATGAAGGGTTGCGAGAGACCATGACGGTACGCGAAGAGATCGATCTTAAGAGTTTTATCCGGCATATTCCGGATTTTCCCAAGCCGGGTATCCTCTTTTACGATATTTCGACCCTGATGCGTAACCCCGATGCCTGGCAGATGGCCATGGGGCGTCTGGCACGGCAGGTCGCACCCCTGCGCCCGGATGTGCTGGCGGCGGTTGAATCGCGCGGGTTTCTGACGGCAGCCCCTCTGGCCGACCGGCTGGGCTGCGGTATGCTGATGCTGCGCAAGCGCGGCAAGCTGCCGGGCAAAACCGTCTCCCATACCTATGATCTGGAATACGGTTCCGACACGCTGGAAATTCAGGAAGACGCCGTGCTGCCCGGCCAGCGCGTGGTGATCATGGATGACCTGCTGGCAACCGGTGGCACGCTTTCGGCCTCTGCCACGCTGCTGCGCAAGGCGGGTGCCAATGTTGTTGGGGCCTCGGTGCTGATGGAGCTCACCGGTCTGGGTGGTCGCGCTCGCATGGATGGCGTGCCGGTCACAACCCTGATGTCCTACGAAGACTGATTGATTGCGGGTGAGGCCGGTTAGGGTGCCGGTCTTGCCCGAAAGGGTTTTTATAACGATCTGAGGTCTGTTCCTTGTGGAGCATACCTGCCGTGCATACGCTTTTGCCCCGCTCTGAGGTAAAAGACCGGCATGGCATCTTCCACCCCGACCGACCCGGCGGGCCCCCAGCGAACCGGGTTTCCCCGCTCAGTGGGCCGGTTCTTTCAGGCGGTCGCGCTGATTGTCCGCCAGGCCCTGACGGGTGGCGGTGAGCCACGCAGGCTTGATGGCCTGCGCTGGCTGTACGCGCCTGATGCGCTGGCTTTCGGCTATGCGCTGCGCACCACCATTTCCTCGCTGATAGCTCTTGGTATTGCCCTGTGGTGGGAACTGGGCAGCCCGCAATGGGCGGCCCTTACGGTATGGATGGTGGCACAGGGCACGCGTGGCAAATCCATTGCCAAGGCGCGCTGGCACATGTTCGGCATGGTTGTGGGGATTCTCTGCGCCTTTGTGCTGGTGGGGTGCATGCCGCAATCGCCACTGCTCTATATCTTCTGGGTTGCGGTGGGGATCGGGCTTTTCTGTTTTATCGGCACCCTGCTGCCCGGCCCGGCCACCATGACCAATTATCGCATTCATGGCATGCGGGCCTCGGGGTTTACCTATGCCATTATCGCGCTGGATGGTGCTGCGGCCCCGGATCAGATTTTCCAGATCGCCATGGCGCGCGCGACGTATATTACCCTTGGCATTGTGGTGGAAACCACCATTTCCTCGCTGTTCCAGTATCAGCTTGGTTCGCGCGCCAGAAACCGGCTGGCCACCAATTTTGTGCAGGCCCTCAGGGGGGCCGTACCCACCTGCGTAGTCTGCTGGCGGGCGACCGCCGGGCGGTTCTGTCCTCGCCGGGAGTGTTTTCCACCATCGCCACCATGAGCGATCAGGTGGAGTTTGCCGAAATTGAAATGGGCACCCACCAGCATGAGGGTGACCACGCGCGCGCCGCGCTGGCGGCCATTACGGTGCTGATGTCACGCGGGCTGGAGCTTGGAACGCTCATTAACGTGCCGCAGAGCGATGGGCCGGATTATCAGCAATTAGCAGCCCGCACCGGCAGTTTTCTCAATGATCTTCCCGCGCGGCTGGAAAGTGCAGGGCCTATCGGTCCTGTGCTGGCTGATCTGGCGCATTTGCGTGCGGATAGTCGGCAACTGGCCACGGCCTGCCTCGAGCGCGAAATGGTGGCGGCCACTCACCCGCCGGTTGATCTGGATATGGAAGTCGGGCTGTCGCGGCAGGGGCAGGTGCTGCACAAGCTGGCCACCCTGCTTGATGAACTGTCTCTTGCTATCGAACAGTTTGAAATGAGCCGTAGCACCCAGCCGCATGACCAGTTCCATTACCCCATGCGCTCGTATCGTGACTGGCGCATGGCGTTTTACAATAGCCTGCGTGCCAGCGTGACGATTTTCTGTTCCGGCCTGATCTGGATTGCGACAGGCTGGCCGGATGGTCTGTTTTTCATGATGTTCGTGGCCATTGTCTGCGCGCTGTTTTCAACACTGGAAAAACCCGCTCTGGCCACACAGTCTTTTCTGCATGGTACAATCTGCGTCATTGGTCTGTGCTGCGCGCTCGACCTATGGGTTATGGCGCGCCCCTCTGTTTATGAAACACTGGCACTGGTGCTGGCCGTGCCCATGCTGATCGGGGGCATGGCGTTTGCATGGGCACCACTGGCACTGGCGGCCGTGGCGTATAACCTGTTTCTGCCCATTCTGGTCAGCCCCATGAATGAAGGGCGGCTGGACGAAATCATGTATTTCAACACGGCCCTGCCGCTGTTTCTGGCCATGATGTTCTGCATGTGGATGTACCGGATCTTCCTGCCGGTTGATCCCAATGGTCTGCGATGGGACATGCGCGTGGATATTCTGCGGCGTTTGCGCAGGCAGGCTGGTTCCAGCCGCCCGATGTCCGCGCCAGAGGTTATTGGGCGGAATGTTGAAGGCTTTGTCCGGCTGTCCAGCATGGGGGCTGGGAATGATTTTGTGCTGGAGCGCTATCTGGGTGGTGTTCTGTCCAGCATGACCATTGAGCTTAACCTGCTGCGCCTGCGCAGTATTCTGGAGCGTGGCGCGCTGCCCGATGATGCCAACCGCCCCATTCGGTTGATGATGGAGCGCATGCACCGCTTTTCAGGCCGTTATGGTGGGCAGTATGGCCGCACGGCCCGGGCGGCGGGCGAGGCTGTCACGCATCTGGCTTTGCTGGAGCGCTCGGAAACCAATCTGTCTGTGCGGGTTGAAATGCTGAGCGCACTGGCCAGCCTGCGCGTGATTGAGGCTGAACTGCGCGAGAACGAGGCGTTTTTCGATGCGTCCAACCCGTATCTGGATGGCGCGCTTTCCTGAAGGTTGGCGGTGGCCTTCAAGGGTTAACTGTGGCGGTTGATACTTCAGGTTCCCATTACGCAGGAGCCTGAAGCCACAGGCGTATGGTTCGGGCTGACCAGAGCGAGTGTTTCTGGCTGCGATCCTAATCGAATGCCGCGCGTAAGGCCTGCCGCAGGGCAGGGATAACCTGCGCGCGAAAAGCCGGAGTGCGTCTCTCCCACTGCCCTGTGCGCCATGAAGGATGGGGCAGCGGAAAGAAGCGGGGCAGGAAGCGCTCGAAATCCAGCGTGCGGTCAAAAACGCTGCCTTTGCCGAGCACATGGTTCTGGGCAAAACCACCAACCAGCAGGGTCAGGCGGATATTGGGCAGTTGGGCCAAAAGTCGCGCGCGCCACAGGGCAGCACAGGCGGGCGGGGGTGGCTTATCGCCCCCTTTTGGCTGCACGCCGGGATAGCAGAAAGCCATGGGCACAAGGGCGACACGGGTCTGGTCGTAAAAAACGTCCCGCTCCATGCCCAGCCATTCGCGCAGGCGATCTCCCGAGGCATCGTTAAAGGAAATACCGGTTTCATGCACCCGTGTACCCGGTGCCTGACTGGCAATCAGCAGTCGCGCGCGTGAATCCGCATGCACGACGGGGCGGGGTTCAAACGGCAGAATATCGGCGCAGGCGGTGCAGGCCCGCAGGGATGTCAAAAGCTCGGCCAGTTGTTCCGGCCCGGTTTCAACGCCTGTCTCGGTTACCAGCGTGGTTTTTGGGGCTGCCCGCAGTTCTGTCGTTGTCGGCGCACTGGCTTGTGGCTGAAAGATCATGATGGGGTGGATATGTGCGGGTGGGTCGGCCGGTGCAATGGGTGGGGTTTAAAAAGCAGGCATAAAAAAACACCGCAACGTTGCCGCTGCGGTGTTTTTTAAAACCCGTCCGGTCATGGGCGAACCCATGGCCGGGAGTAGAGGATGCGGGTCTTACTGAGCCGCGTCCACACCTGCATGGGTCTGGGGAGCGAAGGTCCAGCCTGCGCCATAAGGCTGCGGCATGAACAGGCCCCAGGTTGCCGTAGCCGCCGTGGCATTGGCCCAGCCTTCGGTCGGGATCGGCGCATTGTCCAGCCGCAGGTGCTGGATATCGGCCGCCGTCACGTTGGCAGGAGCCTTGTTGCCCCAGGCGGAGCGGATGAAGTTGACCACATCGGCGATCTGCTGATCGGACAGGATGGTCTTGTAAGCGGGCATGGCCACAGCCGAAGGAGCCCAGTTGGTGGGCGGCAGCACGCCACCAGCCACCACAACATGGGCAACCGATGTCGGGTTGTCGGTCACGACAACGGGGTTACCTGCCAGCGGCGGGAACATACGCGCCACACCACCACCGTCGTTACGGTGACAGGCCGAGCACTGTTCCAGATAGATCTTGGCACCGGCATTGTCGGTCACGCTGCCTGAATCCAGCGCCTGAGCGGTGGAGGCATCATACGTGTAGTCCCCACGCGACGGCGGTACCGGCGGCATGGACTTCAGGTATTTGGCGATGGCGTGCAGATCGGAATCCGTGAAGTACTGCGTGCTCCAGCCCACCACGTCGGCCATGCCACCGAACACGGCGGAATGATCCGTACGGCCAGACTTCAGGAACGTGAACAGGTCGTCTTCAGACCAGCGACCGACACCCACAACGGGGTCGTTACGCAGGCTGGGAGCGATCCAGTTGTCGATAACGCCGCCGCCAGCCAGGAAGTCCGGGCCACCTGCTGCGTCAAACGCTTTTTCCTGCATGGCGAAACCACGCGGTGTATGGCACGCGCCGCAATGGCCAGCGCCAGTCACCAGATATTCGCCACGAGCGATATCCGGGTCCGTACCGGGGGCCGGGGTAAAGGCCTTGGGTGCCGGAGCGAACATGGCGCGCCAGATGCTCAGCGGCCAGCGCATGGACAGCGGCCATGTGATGTCCGCTTCCTGGTTCTTCTGGGAGACCGGAGCCACGCCGTGCATGAAATATGCATACAGGGCTTTGATGTCTTCTGGCGTCATGCGCGAGAAGGAGGGGTACGGCATGGCCGGATACAGCGTGCTGCCATCCTTGCGTACGCCATGACGTACCGCTTCATCAAATTCCTGAAGCGTATAGGTGCCGATCCCGTAGGTGGGGTCGGGCGTGATGTTGGTCGAGTAGATCGTGCCGATGGGCGTCTTGATCGACAGCCCACCTGCAAATTTCTGACCGTTCAGGGCCGTGTGACAGGCCACGCAGTCACCAAGACGCGCGACATATTCACCCTGTTTGATCAGATCCGCGTCCGCCTCCTGAGCATGAGCCAGGGACGTTCCTGCCAGAAGCCCGACAGTGACCGCTCCGAGAGCGGCTTTTAGTCTGTTCATCATCATTTTTACCACTGTATTGCCTGAGTGCCGAATGACGTCATGACTGCCGGGTTATTTGGGCGCAATGCCAATGACCGGATCCTGCGGCGTTCCGCTGGCGTTCTTACGAGCGTCAACTTCGCGCTGGTACGTATCGTTCGCACGCTTGATCAGGTACTGACGGATCGATTCAATTTCGTCAGGCGTCATGCTGGTGTCGAAGCGATCCATGCCATAGGCGGTCAGAGCACCGCGGCCCACAACATTGTAGAACGCATCCTTGTGACGGATGGAGCCGGACCAACGCAGGTCGGGCAGCATGCCGGCACCTTCGCCGTTATCGCCATGGCAGGTCTGGCAGTAGGTCTGGTACTGGAAGTACCCTTTATCCACTACCTTGCTGTCGTATTCAGCAGGCGGCTTGACGGGCAGGAAGCCCAGGCTGTTCATTTCAGGCAGGGAAGCCTTGCCGTCGAGCGAGAATACAGCCACGAAGGAGTGGTTGACCGTCCAGCCCGAGGTGCGGCCCATACCGCCCATGGAAATGGGGTAGATACCGCCCCAGCCCACTTCAACCGCAACATACTGCTTGCCATTCACGCTGTAGCTGATGGGCGAAGCAATGATGCCGCTCTGTGCGTTGAACTTGAACAGGTCGGAACCGTTGGTTGCGTCGTAGGCGTGGAATTCGCCGTTGGCCAGACCCTGGAAGAGCAGGTCGCCGCCGGTGGCGAGCACGCCGCCGTTCCACGGACCCTTGTGGTCGATCTGCCACACGGTCTGCATCTTCACCGGATCCCATGCCAGCACTTCGCCGTGCAGGTCCTTCATGTAGGCCGAGCGGGCTTCTGCGTTGTCGGGCAGGCCGGTCTTGGTCATGTCCAGACCCAGGTTCCAGGAATCCGGGTGGGCCTTGAAGCCGCCGGTCTGGTTCTTGTAGCCGAACGGAATCTGGTGCGCGGGCAGGTAGATCAGGTGCGTGCGGGGGCTGTAGGCCATCGCCATGAAGTTATGCGCACCGAGCGGGCCGGGAATGCCGTACCAGAAGTTGCCGTTGAGCGTCCACAGACCTTCGGGGTTGTAGATCGGACGGCCGGTCAGCGGATCAAGCCGCTGGCCCAGTTCTCGTAGGTGTAGTTACGGCCGGCGAGGAATTCACCCGTCTTGGCGTCGAGAATGTACAGGAAGCCGTTCTTGGGCGCATGCACGATCACGCGGCGGGTTTCGCCGTTGACGGGCATATCGATGGTCATGATCTGCTGGACTGAGGTGTAGTCCCACTGATCCATCGGCGTTTCCTGGAAATGCCAGACATATTCGCCGGTTTCAGGCTTAACGGCGACAATGCTGCCCAGGAACAGGTTGCTGCCAATGCCGCCGGAGCGGTATTTGTAGTTCCAAGGAGAGCCGTTGCCTACGCCCAGATAGACCAGATCGGCCACCGGATCATAGATGATGGAGTCCCAGACGGTGCCGCCACCGCCCTGCTGTACCCATGCACCCTTCGGTCCCAGGTCTTGTAGGCTTTGTCCATCAGCGTCTTGTCGGACACTGCATGGTCAGGCTGGTTCTTGTTGTTAGGAACCGTGTAGAAGCGCCATTTCAGCTTGCCGGTCTCGGCATCGAAAGCGGAAACAAAGCCGCGCGCACCGAATTCCGCACCACCATTGCCGATCAGCACCAGACCCTTGACCACGCGCACAGCGCCGTCAACAGTGTAGGAGCGCTGCTTGCCCAGTGAGGCTTCCGGCGGGATGGTGTTGACTTCCCAGACCTTCTTGCCGGTCTTGGCGTCCAGAGCGATCATACGGCCGTCGAACGTGCCGAAGAACACCTTGCCATTCCAGTAGCCGGCACCGCGGTTTACGGTGTCACAGCAGCCTTTGTCGGCAATGTTGCCGGGCACCTGCGGGTCGTATTCCCACAGCAGCTTGCCGGTGGCCGCGTCGAGGGCTTTCATTTTGGACCAGTTGGTGGTGGCATACATGATGCCGTCCACGACCAGCGGCGTGCCTTCCTGGCCGCGATTGGTATCAAAATTGTAATACCAGGCCAGTTTTAGGTTGCCGACATTGGCGCGGTTGATCTGATCCAGCGGGCTGTAGCGCTGTTCGCTGTAGGTGCGGCCATAAGTAAGCCAGTTTTCGGGATGCTCATCCGCGTGAATGATGGCTTCCCCCGTGTCGCCCAAGGTATCGGCGTGGGCAGGGAGGGCCACGCAGGGCAAGGCGGCGGCGCAGAGTGTTCCGGCCGCGAGAATTCCTTGCAGCGAACGTCTCTTGGCGGAGGCGGGGCGGGTCATGCGTTCATGTCCTCGACTGGTGTAAAGGTGAGGAAAAAATAATAGCCGGTGGTCCGGTTTCTGACACATCAGCCAAGGCGTGAGCGGGATGTCAATCACGCGCCGCGAATAGCTGCCCTTTCCGGGGCGGATAATTTGCAGGTCTTACAGGGCGGTAGGGGCATGACGGCGGCGTGAGGTGATGGCGATCCGCACGATAATGTTGTTGTTATAACAATTCTGGATCAGGTCTGAAACAGTTCGTGAAAGGGTAGTCAGCTTCCTTTTCCAAGGATAGCGGATCGTGGTTTTTTCCTGAACTGAACACAGTGAATTCGTAGAGTTCCTCCTGATCGGGGCAGGTGGCATAATGGATGGACAGCCAGTGGTTAACCTCTTCCACGGGGGCTGTTGCAACATCCGCCAGCGGCACGGCCAGAGGGGTATATGGGGGGGGCGGAGTGAGCCCCGCCCGGCGTGCGGTAGCACGGATTTTCACGGAAAGGTGATCTGTTTCAGACCCCTGTACGAGAGCCGCCAGCAAGATTCGGCGTTGTCTTTCCACAAGAGTGAAGCCGGTATGGCGCAGGCGGATAGGCTGCCTCAGACGCAGTGCCAGCAGCCCATGGTCCAGCTCTTCCATGGCGGTGGGAGAGACAACCTGACCTAGTGTGACCAGTGGCAGGGCCAGCGTAGGGGCAGGCCGCCATGTTTTGGAAGGAAAAAAACCCTGCAACGTGCGGAAAAACTGGGTCATTCCGGGGGGAATGGCAAGACCTGCGATCAGGAACATGGCAACACCGTGGGGCTTGTATAAAGGGGGCGGCGCACGAGGCCGCGTCGGGCAGGGAGAGCCATTCCCGCCTTAATGTTATGCCATACACGCTTCCCACCCTTGACGTGGGGGAAATGCAACCACAAGTATGAAACAGAACCGGCCAGCCCGGACAAGGAGAAGAGCATCATGTCGTTTAGTCGGGATTACCGTTCCCCTGCCTCAGCATCCGGATGGAACGCGCAGGCCAGCGTGGATGCCGGACTGCGATCCTATATGCTGCGCGTCTATAACTGGATGGCGTCCGGTCTGCTGCTGACCGGTATCGTGGCGTATGTCATTGCCAACACAAGCCTCAGTGGCCTGTTTTTCCAGCAGGTCATGGTGCCTTCGGGCGCGCTGATGCTGCGGCCGACGCTCCTTGGTGATCTGGCCATGCTGTCGCCGCTGGCCTTCGTGCTGGTCATGTCCTTTGGTATCAACCGGCTTTCGCTTCAGGGCGCGCAGATGCTGTTCTGGGCGTTTGCAGCGGCCATGGGGGCGAGCCTGAGCAGCATTTTTGCTGTGTATACCGGCACCTCCATCATGCGCGTCTTTCTGGTGACGTCCTGCATGTTCGCCGCTACATCGCTGTGGGGCTACACGACCAAAGCCAACCTGATGCGCTTCAGCTCCTTTATGATGATGGGCCTGTTCGGCCTGCTCATTACCGGGCTGGTGAACATGTTCCTGCACAGCGCTACCGTCTATTATCTTTATAGCGCGGCCGGGGTGCTGATCTTCACCGCCTTCTGTGCTTTCGATGCGCAGCGTATCCGCATGACCTATATGCAGGTTGCCGCTTACGAAAGCCCGGAGATGATGAGCAAGCGCAGTGTTTATGACGCGCTCAACCTCTACCTGAACTTTATCAACCTCTTCCAGTTCATGCTGCAGTTCATGGGTGTGCGCAATTCGGGGGACTGATTTTCGCCCCTGATACCATCACCTTCCCGCGCAAGGGGATGCTGATAACCCGGCCTTTCGAGGCCGGGTTTTTTTGTGCCCGAAGGTATGCCTGAAATGAATGCTGATATGTCCAATCAGAATGGGGAGTGGAGTGGTCCTGATGGTGGGCGGGAGTGTTGTAACGAAAACGAGAGCGCGTATCTGTGGTGGGTAATCAGAAAAACAGAGCTAAATTTTGCCATTATCTGATTTCCCGCCACCTCCTCCCTTCATCGGCGTGCCTGTGGGGTACGAGCAATGTAACGGCACCGGTATGATATAACGAGTGGCAAGGACTTGTGACGAAAGGCAGATGGAACTTTTCTGACGTTTGAGAATCAGCCTGTAGGGAATAAGGTGCGTCCATGGCGTTGCTGTCATGGTTCGTTCTGCCATGTCGTGTGCCCCGTTTGCCTGCCTTTTTGCGCGGGCAGGCGGGTTTGTGGCGTGAGTAAGGGCGGAATATGTCCGTGGCGCGGTTTTTCTTGCCGTTGTCAGGCTTCTATGGCAGCAGGGCAAGGAGTCTTATGAGGCTATGTTGATGTCAGAACCAAGAGGCGTGCGATGAAAAACAAGTTACTGGCGAGACTGGCGCGATTGGGCGGCCTATCGTCAGCGTTGCTGCTTGCGGGGTGTGAACTGGACGTTCTCGACCCGAAAGGCCCGGTGGGTGAGGGCGTCAAGTCCCTGATCACCACCTCCGTGATCGCGATGCTGATTGTTGTGGTGCCGACGATTATTCTGTCTCTCGTGTTTGCCTGGCACTATCGCCAGTCCAACACCAGCGCGGAATACCTGCCGAAATGGAGCCACTCCAACAAGATTGAAGTGATCATCTGGGGCGTTCCGTCCCTGATTATTCTGTTTCTGGCAGTGATCACCTATCAGACCTGTCACTCCCTTGACCCCTACAAGCCGCTTGAGGCTGAAGCCAACACCAAGCCTCTGCACGTGCAGGTGGTGGCGCTGGACTGGAAGTGGCTGTTTATCTATCCGGAGCAAGGGATTGCCACGGTCAACCAGCTGGCCATGCCGGTCAACACCCCGGTTGATTTTGACATCACCTCTGACTCCGTCATGAACTCGTTCTTCATCCCACGCCTTGGTTCCATGATTTACGCAATGGCGGGCATGCAGACCCAGCTTCACCTGATGGCCAGCGAGCCGGGTGACTTTGCTGGTGAATCCGCCAACTACAGCGGTCGCGGCTTCTCTGATATGCGGTTCCATGCTCTGGCGATGGGCAATGATGAATTCAACGCCTGGGTCGAGAAGGTCCGTTCTTCCTCTGAAGAGCTGGATGGACAGACCTACCCGAAACTGGCCGCGCCTAGCGAGGCGAACCCTGTCGAATATTTCGCGCACGTTGAACCCGGCATGTTCAACACGATCGTAGCCAAATACAACAACGGCATGATCATGGACAAAAGCACCGGCAAGATGATCCAGGTGCAGCAGTCCGCGATGTCCGACATGAATATGAAGGAATAGGATCTATGCTCGGGAGACTCTCGTTCTCGGCGCTTCCGCTGGATGTGCCAATTGTTGTGGGAACATTTATTGGCGTCTGCATCATCGGTATCGCGGTGCTGGGGCTGATTACCTACTACGGTAAGTGGGGCTATCTGTGGAAAGAGTGGTTTACTTCGGTTGACCACAAGCGTCTGGCTGTCATGTACATTGTACTGGCGCTGGTTGCTCTGGCCCGCGGTTTCGCGGATGCATCATGATGCGTACCCAGCTTGCGCTGGCCTATGCCGGTAACCCCGGCTACCTGCCGCCGCATCACTATGACCAGATCTTTTCGGCCCACGGCACGATCATGATCTTCTTCCTGGCCATGGCGTTCATGACCGGTCTGTTCAACTTCATCGTGCCGCTGCAGATCGGCGCACGTGACGTGGCCTTTCCGTTCCTGAACAACCTGAGCTTCTGGATGACGGCTGCTGCGTTCATTCTGGTGAACGTTTCGCTGTTCATCGGTGAGTTCTCGCAGTGCGGCTGGCTGGCTTATCCGCCTCTGTCCGAAACGCAGTTCAGCCCCGGTGTTGGCGTTGACTACTATATCTGGGCAATCCAGATCTCTGGTGTTGGCACGCTGCTGACCGGCGTGAACTTCTTCGTCACGATCGTGAAGATGCGCGCTCCCGGCATGAGCTGGATGAAAGTGCCCGTGTTCACCTGGACTGCTTTCTGCTCCTCCATCCTTATCATGGTGTCGTTCCCCGTGCTGACGGTTGCGGTGGCCCTGCTGGGTCTTGACCGTTACTTCGGCATGCACTTCTTCACCAATGATGGTGGCGGCAACCAGATGATGTACCTGAACCTGATCTGGGCTTGGGGCCATCCTGAAGTTTATATTCTTGTTATTCCTGCCTTTGGTGTCTTCTCTGAAGTGGTGCCTGCTTTCTCCGGCAAGCCCCTGTTCGGTTACAACACCATGGTTTACGCGACCTGCTCCATCATGGTGCTGTCCTTCCTCGTGTGGGCGCATCACTTCTTCACGATGGGCGCTGGCCCGGACGTCAATGCTTTCTTCGGCATTGCGACCATGATCATCTCGATCCCGACTGGTGTTAAGCTCTTCAACTGGCTGTTCACCATGTATAAGGGCCGTATCCGCTTCCATGCCTGCATGTATTGGGCGGTTGGCTTTATGGTCACCTTCACCATCGGTGGTATGACCGGTGTTATGATGGCCATCCCGGGTTCTGACTTTGTGCTGCATAACAGCCTGTTCCTGATTGCCCACTTCCATAACGTGATTATCGGCGGTGTGTATTTCGGTTACATCTGCGGCATGAACTTCTGGGCTCCCAAGGTTCTGGGCTTCAAGCTGAATGAAGCATGGAGCAAGCGGGCGTTCTGGTTCTGGCTGGTTGGCTTCTACTTCGCGTTCATGCCGCTGTATGTCCTCGGCTTCGAAGGCATGACCCGTCGTATGAACCACTATGACAACCCGGCCTGGTATCCCTGGATGCTGGTTGCTGAAGTGGGCGCGGTTCTGATCCTGCTGGGCATCGTGTGCCAGCTGGTGCAGCTCTACGTCTCCATCCGCGACTGCAACCTGCCGGAAAACCGCGACGTTTCGGGCGATCCCTGGAACGGCCGTACGCTGGAATGGTCCACCTCTTCTCCGCCGCCTGTGTATAACTTTGCCATTGTCCCCCATGTGCATTCGATCGATGCGTTCATGCACGACAAGGAAAACGGCATTGATACGCGTCAGGCTGGTGCTCAGTACGAGGCGATCCATATGCCCAAGAACACGGTGGCCGGTATTGCCGCTGGTCTGTTCGCCCTGATCTTCGGCTTTGCCGCGGTGTGGTATATCTGGTGGCTCGCAGTGGTTGGTCTGGTTGGCGTAATTGCCACCGTGATTGCCCGCAGCGCGAACAAGGATGTGGATTTCTACATTCCCGCCGAAGAGGTTGCCCGGATCGAAAACGAGCACACCCGTAAACTGATGGCACAGGCAGCTGAATAATGGCACACGATACAACTGTTCAGACCGCGGGCCACGACGAACACCATCACGAATCTCCGGTGGTGTTCGGGTTCTGGGTCTATCTGATGACGGACTGCATCATTTTCGGCTCTCTGTTCGCCGTTTTTGCAGTCCTGCGGAACCAGTTCAACGGCGGTCCTACGCCGCATGAACTGTTCGAGTTCGGTGGGCTTGGGCTGGAAACAGCCCTGCTCCTCGTCTCTTCCATCACCTACGGGTTTGGCATGATTGCCGCCCACAAAAACCAGATCAGCCAGGTTATCCTGTGGCTTGGTGTCACGTTCCTGCTGGGTCTGGGCTTTGTGGGTCTGGAAGTGCGTGAATTCGCACACATGATTGCCGAAGGGGCTGGCCCGGATCGCAGTGCGTTCCTGTCTGCCTTCTTCACGCTGGTTTCCACGCACGGTCTGCATGTTTCATGCGGCCTGATCTGGATCCTGACGCTGATGGTTCAGCTGATGGGCACGACCGAGATCCCTGAACGCATGATGAACAAGCTCACCTGCCTGAGCCTGTTCTGGCACTTCCTGGATATCGTGTGGATCTGCGTTTTCTCCTACGTCTACCTGGCGGGCATGATCTGATGAGCACACAAACAAACTCCTCCGGCGAAAGCCACGGCAGCGTGTCATCGTACCTGATCGGTTTCGTTCTCGCTGTTGTTCTTACGGTTCTGTCGTTCCTTGTGGTTTCGACCCACAGCCTGTCCCCCATGGGCACGCTGGCCGCTCTGTCCATGCTGGCTCTGGTTCAGGTTCTGGTGCATCTGCACTACTTCCTGCACATGGGCGGCTCGTCCGAGCAGCGCTGGAACAACATCTGCTTCGTGTTTACCGTCGCTTTCGTGACCATCCTGATCGTGGGCACGGTGTTCATCATGACGAACACCACCATGCACATGATGTCACGCTGATCAGGCATTAGCCTGATCACCCTTTGCGAAGGGTGATGTGAACATGGCGAAACCCCCGGAGTCTTAGGGCTCCGGGGGTTTTTGCGTTTGAGGGGGCGGTGGTCAGTAAAGTTGTTAGTCTGGCGTGCTGACTGGCCAGATGGTTCTATGGGGCCCGTTCACGCGGCGGGGTATTGCTGCCACCAAACAGAGGTGGCTCCCGTTCTTGCAGCGAGCGGCTTGTGGGTGGTTTTGCCGCGTTATGGGGCGCAGGGGCTACTGGGCGTTTGCGCATAAAAAAATGGCGCCGGGAAAAACCGGCGCCATTCTTCATGTCTGCTACTGGCTGTCGTGGCGCCTGAGCACCACTGGCAATCCGTTGCCCAAGGTCCCGATCCGGGGTCCCTGGGCCGGGGGCTCAGCCTTTCTGCGGTTCGGGAGAAAGAAGGTCGGCCTTGTTGGGCTTGTCCTTCCATTCTTCCGCATCGGCCGGGGGCGTGCCCTTGCGGGTGATGTTCGGCCACAGGCTGGCATATTTGGTGTTGATTTCGGCCCATGCGGCCGAGCGGTCATCACTATCGGGGAAGATGGCTTCAGCAGGGCATTCCGGTTCGCACACACCGCAATCGATGCATTCGTCGGGGTTGATCACCAGGAAGTTTTCACCAGCGTAGAAGCAGTCAACAGGGCAGACTTCCACACAGTCCATGAATTTGCAGCGGATGCAGTTTTCAGTGACCACGTAGGTCATCGCCATCTCCGAATATATCTGGCGGTCGTGCCATGCACGCCGGTTGGGGTCAGATGACCGGCATAAGGGCCGCGTCACCAAGGAAGGCGCAGATATGGGGGGGTTTTTGTCTGATGGCAACCCGTGAGCGGCATGCCTGTCGCTGCCCCGAAAGCAGGGCAGGCTTACAGCCGCTCTCGCAGTCTTGCAAGAGCGGCAAACGGCCCGCTGGCCATCCGGGGGGAAAGAGGAGCGTTTTTCTGCGGGCGGGCGGGTTTGGCGCCGGGTTTCTTTGGGTTTGCCGCAGGGAGTATCAGCAGCGGAGCCGGGGGGCCGGGCTGCCCGTCAGGCAAGGGGGTGGGCGGGTACAGGCGTATACCCAAGGCTTTCAGAATGACGGGTAGCGCCTTTTTTGTCACGCCCAGACGTGATGCCAGATTAGCGGGAGCCGGTTTGGCACTTTTGCGGGCAAGCGACTCCATATCCGCGCGGATATCTGCCACACGGTCGAGTCGGAGCAGGGTCTGCGCGGCATAAAGCCAGCCAAGGCTGAGATACGCCGCCTGATCTGAGAGGCTGGGCGGCATGGCGCACAGCACGCAAACCGCGCCAGCAGGAGGGAGCGGCGGCAGGGTGGTTTGTTGGTGGATGCCCAGTAGCAGGCGGCGCAGCGCCATGGGGGCGGGGCGCAGCAGGCGGGAGCAGAACAGCACATCGCGCGTATGCAGGATATGAAGCCGGGCCAGCAGCTTCTTTTCCACGCTGGAAAGGGGGGGCAGCAGCGGGCAGGGCGTAACGCCACCCTGTTCCATCAGGCTATGCACCAGTCCACGCGGCAGGGGGTGCGCCTGCACGGCGGCCTCGGCCCGGAACAGGGGGGCCAGTTCATGCCGGATCAGGGCTGTGGCAAAGCGGGCCAGCCGCGCGCGGATTTTTTCTTTCTGCCCCGCATCAAGAAACTCCGCGTCCCGCACCGCGATGTCTGGCTGCAATACGGACAGGCCGGAGCGGAGAGAGGCAACGGCCTCGCCCTGCCAGCTCAGTATGCCGGTTTCGGTATCGAGCGTCAGTTCGGTATCGTCCGCCTGCGCGAAGCGGGCGACAAGATGGGGCATTTCCGTGCGGGCCGCCCGCCGCGCCGCGCGCAGGATCAATGGCTGGTCCATGCGGGCGGCCTCGGCATCCGGGGCGAAGGCAAAGCCGCGCATATGGCCGACGGTGTGGCCTTCCACAATAATTTCGCCCGTGCGGCTCATAGCCGAAAGCAGGGGTTTGCCGTCGGATTCTTCCAGCCTGCGGGCCAGACTGGCGGCCCTGCGGTCTACAAAACGGGCAGTCAGGCGGTCATGCAGGGCATCGGACAGGGTATCTTCAAGCTGGCGGGTGTGGCGCTGCCAGTGGGCGGCGTTTTCTACCCAGTCGCTCCGGGCGGCAACATAGGACCAGATCCGTATGCCCATCAGCCTCTGCATGAGGGAATCAAGGTCTCCCTCGGTGCTGTCCATGCCATGCAGGCGTGCGCCCAGCCAGTCGGATGGCAGGTGGCCCCTGCGCGCCAGCAGGGTGAAAATCTGCGCACACTGGCGGATATGGCTGTCCTCTCCCAGTTTGCGGAAATCGGGGATCTGGCAGACCTCCCAGAGCAGCCGCACCAGATTGGGGGTGTTCGCCAGTGCTTTAATACTGCTGTCCTGCATGAAGGCGTGCAGGCACAGCATATCAGCGGCGGGTTCAGCCGGGCGCAGGCAGCGCATGGGCGGCTTACGGCACAGGCTGGCATGCAGTGCGGTGAGGGAGGAAAAATCAAGTGCGCTGTTGCGCCACCACAGGCTTTGCAGGGGGGCGAAACGGTGTTCCTCCACCGCCTCCACCATGGCCTCGTTCAGCGGTGGGCAGGTGCCGGTGGTACCAAAGGTGCCATCCCGCGCACCGCGCCCGGCCCGGCCCGCGATCTGGGCTACTTCGGCAGCGCTTAGCAGGCGGTGGCGCTGTCCGTCGAACTTGGATAGCCCCGCAAAGGCCACATGGTGGATATCCATGTTCAGCCCCATGCCTATGGCATCGGTGGCGACAAGGTAATCGACCTCGCGGTTCTGGTAGAGGGCAACCTGCGCATTGCGGGTGCGGGGCGAAAGCTGGCCCATGACCACCGCACAACCGCCCCGCTTGCGGCGGATAAGCTCGGCAATGGCATAAACCTCGGCCACGGAAAACGCGACAATGGCCGAGCGCGGGGGCAGGCGCGACAGCCGGTTATGCCCGACCCCGGACAGAGCGGACAGGCGCGGGCGCGTGTCTATTTCAATATGCGGGATCAGCGTTTTCAGCAGTGGGGCGATGGTGTCCGCCCCTAAAAACAGCGTTTCCGCAGCACCGCGTGCGTTCAGCAGGCGGTCGGTAAAGATATGGCCACGCTCGGGGTCGGCACAGAGCTGGATTTCATCCACGGCCACAAAATCCACCGGCTGGTTACCCGGCAGGGGTGTTGTGGGCATGGCTTCGACTGTGCAGGAAAACCAGCGTGCATGGGGGGGAATGATTTTTTCCTCCCCGGTAATGAGGGCAACGGCGCGCACGCCCTTGGCCTGCACCATGCGCTCGTAATTTTCCCGCGCCAGCAGCCGCAGCGGAAAGCCGATAATGCCGGAGTCGTGCGCAAGCATGCGCTCGAGTGCGAGATGGGTCTTGCCTGTATTGGTGGGGCCGAGAATGGCCCGTATACACGCGCCTTCCGGTGCGGGCCGGGCCGGGCTGGGTTCTGGCGGGGCGGCGTGCTGGCGCGCGGAAACCTTCATGCCGTTATGCTCGGTCGGCGCGGGCATAAAATCAAGCGTGCTGGCGCGGAATTTTGCCTGCCGTTGCATATGCCCCCGGGCTGGCGCAGTCTTGGCTGCCAATAAGGAGAGAACGCATGCCCATTCGTGAGCCGGAATGCCTGAGTGTATCGACAAGCCGCAAGACAGTCTGGACTGTCCACGCGGTGCGGGCATCCGAACGGGTGACGCTGGCGGCACGGGTGGGAGAAAAAGCCACCACGTTCGCGCAGCAATGCGGCTTTGTGGCCCGCCCCGGCCAGCTTGTTCTGGTTCCGGGCGAGACGGATGCGCCCGTGGCCCTGCTCGGTATTGCTGAAAAAACGGCGGATGGGCAGGCTGCGCGCGACCCGTTCGGCTTCGGCCTGCTGGCGCGTGACCTGCCCGCAGGCCACTGGACGGTGAACGCACCGGACGACATCGCCCGCGATGATATTATTCTGGGGTTCTGCCTTGGGGCGTATCGTTACAGCCTCAAGGAAGGGGCGAGCGGTGCTGAGGCGGGCAAGAACAGGCCCCGTCTGGTCGTGAGCCGTGCCGAGCGCGAGGGGCTGGCGGTGGACATGGCGCGCTCGATCTGGCTTGCGCGCGACCTTATCAACGCTCCGGCCAATCTCATGGGGCCATCCGAGCTTGCGCGGGCTGCGCGGGCTGTTCTGGCCCCGCTGGGCGCGCAGGTGGAGACCATCAAGGGAGCCGCGCTGGAAAAAGGCTACCCGCTGATTGCCCATGTGGGCATGGGCTCGGAACGGGGGCCACGTGTCGTGGTGGCGCGCTGGCAGGGCTCAAAGGCGGGCCGCAACGCGCCCCTGCTCTCTCTCGTGGGCAAGGGTGTGTGTTTTGACAGCGGTGGGTATGACCTCAAACCGTCCTCGGCCATGCTGCGGATGAAAAAGGATATGGGCGGGGCGGCCTCGGTTCTGGCGCTGGCGCGCCTTGTCATGGCGCGGGACCTGCCCATTCGGCTGGAGGTGCGGCTGGGCTGTGTGGAAAACAGCGTATCAGGCCGGGCTATGCGCCCGCTGGATGTGGTGACAAGCCGGGCGGGACTGACAGTGGAAATCGGCAATACCGATGCTGAAGGCCGTCTGGTGCTGTGCGACCTGCTGCATGAGGCGGGCGAGGCCAGCCCCGACCTGTTGCTGGATGTGGCCACCCTGACCGGGGCCGCCCGTGTGGCGCTGGGGCCGGACCTGCCCGCCCTGTTCTGTAGTGACGATACAACGGCCGCCCTGTTCGAGCAGGCAGGCCGCCAGCAGGCCGACCCGCTATGGCGGCTGCCCCTGTGGCCGGGTTATGCGGACTGGATGCGTAGTTCGGTGGCGGACATCAGTAATGTGTCCTCGCGCCCCATGGCTGGCGCTATTACTGCGGGATTGTTTCTTGAGCGTTTTGTAAAGCCTGACCAGCGCTGGGTGCATATCGATAGTTATGCATGGAATGATTTTTCGCGCCCAGGTAGGCCGGAAGGCGGAGATTCGCCGGGAATCAGGGGTTTTTTCGCGGCTGTCGGGGCGGTTTTCGGGTTTGAGTCTTCAGCCTGTCATGCGAGCGCCATCAAGAAGTCATAAAAGAAGTGAAACTATTACGGGTTGAGACACTTAACACTATCGTTCCGGTTCCTATATAAACCGCAGAAGAATTCGCGCTGGCCCGGATGGCCGGCAACAGAGGGCCGCTATGAACAGGCGGCAAGCAAGCAAGGATATGGGTTATGGCGCATAGTGCCGAAAAGTCAGAGGATCTGGTCAAGACCCTGCGTGATACCATCGTTTCTCTCGTGCGTGGCGCCGGGCCTGACCTGTCGGCCCGTCAGCTCGCCGTGTTTCTTACCTGCTATCTGGACGAAAACGGCCAGACGGTGCGTGGCCTCGCCGCGACGCTGAATGTTTCCAAGCCCGCCATCACCCGCGCGCTGGACCGTCTGGGTGAGCTGGATCTGGCCCGCCGTAAGGTGGACCCGCTGGATCGTCGTTCCGTTCTGGTGCAGCGCACACCCAAGGGTGCTGCGTATCTGAAGGAAATCCGCACGGTCATGTCCGAAGCGGGGCCGGATGCCTCGCGCCGGAGCCGGGTGGAAGACAAAACCACCACCGTGCGCCGTCTGCGCCGTGTTGCCGCCGCCTGAGTTTGAGGCTGGCCTGCCGCCGGGTTTCATGCCCGGCGGTTTTTCTTCCCCAAAGTGGATGGGGAAAGTCCTGCGGAACCCCGTGGGCTTACAGACGTTTTTTTCATAAGACAGCCTCATGGCCCGTATGGCGCAGTCGCCCTCGGGGATATGAGGATCAGTGCTTTTTGAAAGGAATGTCCTTATGCGGTTAGCATCCTTTTTTGCGGCGTCATCCCTTGTTGTGGCCGCTGGTCTGCTGTCTCCCGCGCATGCGGAAGATGCGCTGGGTGATCCGACAGCCAAGATAACGATTTCCGCCAAATCGGCTGATCTGGGCGTGGGCTATACTTGGGGTGGCGGCAAGCTGACCTACAAGCACCACACCCATGCTTTCAAGATTTCAGGCGGGACAATCGCGGCGGTCGGGTTCTCTACCATTCAGGGTACCGGCACGGTCTATAATCTGCATGCGCTCAAGGATTTCAACGGCACCTATATTGCCGCGCATGGCGAAGCCACGCTGGGGCAGGGCCTTGGTGGCGCCGTGCTGGAAAATAAGAACGGCGTGCGGATCAAGATCGAGACAATTTCTGAAGGGGCGCGTCTGGCCGGTTCGGCGCAGGGCATAACCCTTACACTCAAGTAAAATACAGCGCGCACCCGGCTAAAGGGGGGTTACGACCACGCCCCCACCGGGTGCGCCCTTGTGCGGCGCAGGGTAAACCCTGTCCACAGCAGTTGGGGCGTTAGCACCAGCAGCCCGCAAACCAGCGTGGCGTAAAAACCTCCCAGAACAGGTAGCAGGCGGGCCAGCGCTATCATGGTAGCGCCTCCCCATAGGGTCATGCCCCATTCCGCAAGGCTGATGGCGGGCGTGGCAAGGCCACTCCGGTGCAGAACCTGATACAGGTGCCCCCGATGCGCCTGAGCGAGCCGCAGTCCCGCGCGCTGCCGGCGCACCAGTGTAAACAGCACATCATACAGCAGGGGAGCGAGCACGGCTGGGCCGAGTAGCCAGCCGCCTTCAAGGCGGCTTGAGGTATGGAGCATCAGATACAGGCTGGCCGTACCCGCCAGCAGCCCGCAGCCCTGACTGCCGACATCCCCCATAAAAATCCGCGCATTGGGAAAGTTGTAGGGCAGAAACCCTGCCAAGCAGCAGGCCAGTAACAGGGCGGGCCAGACCAGCTCTGTCGCTCCCAATGCAGGGGCCAAGGCTGCCAGCACCACAGCCCCTACCAGCACACAGCCCGAAACCAGACCATTCAGACCATCCATGAAATTGACGGCATTGGTAACGAAGACCAGCCACAGGACGGCCCCGGCAAAACCCACGACCGGCACCAGCCAGTCCGGCAGCAGGGGGTGCAGGGCTGGCCCTGTTAGCTGGGGCCATGAAAATGCGTCCGGTGCCGTAGCATGCTGCGCCAGATCATTCGCGGTTGCACCGGGCAGGCCGCAGGTCAGGGCAAATCCTGTGGCCACCATGGCGGCGGCGGCGCATTGTGTGGCCAGCTTGGCGGTGGGGGGCCATTGGTACAGGTCATCCAGCCAGGAAACGACACAGAGCAGCACAAGTGCTGCACCTGTCAGGATACCGAGGCTATGCGGCCCCACCCCGCCAGTAACCCAGTGCAGCACTGGCCAGCACACGAGAAAAGCCCCCATGATTCCAATGCCGCCCCCCTTGGGGGTAGCGCTCGTGTGGGAACTGCGATGGCCGGGGTGATCCAGCACGGCCAGCCGGATCATGCGCCGGACGCCATAGGCCGAAAGCAGCGCCGCACCACAGAGAATTGTCAGTTCTGGCAAAAAAGCCATGATGGTCTGTAAGGAGAATGAGGGGGAGAAAGCCATGAAGCGTTTATTATCCCGGCTGGGGTAGCTTTCAAGGATGACAGGCCTCGGGCTATAAGGGCAATAGCATGGTATCGCAACATTCTCCGGCCCCGAGTGGCAGATCTTGGTATGGGCGTTCACGGTTGTGGGCGCTGAACAGGGTCGCTGTAAACGTCGTGCTCGACGGGCTGCTGGCGGCCGTTGCGGCACCTGTCGCCCATTGGCTGGCCGCCCCACAGGCCGGGCTTTTGCATCCGTTGTGGTTTCTGGCCGGGGCGGCGGTTTCCCTTGCCATTAGTGGTCTGCCATTTCGTGTGCCGCAGCAGTACTGGCGCTTTTCGGGCATTTCGGACCTGCTCGGCATTATCGGGGCATCGTTTGCCAGTGCGCTGCTGTTTTCCGTTGCGTTGTGGCTGTTTCATGTGACGCCCCCCAGCCCGACCTTTGGCATTATTTACGCATGGTGCTGCTGGTGGTGCTGGGTGGTGCGCGCGTTACTTATCGTGTGCTGTATGGCCGCGTGCCGTACTGGGCCGCCCGCCAGAGGATTGTGCTGATCGGGGATGACTCGGTCGTGGACCTGTATATGCGGGTGTTCGAACGCAATCTGCACACGGGCACGCGCGTTGCAGGCATTGTGGCCGTGGGCGCTCACCGGCCCGGCCAGCGTATCCATAACGTGCCCATTCTGGGTAATGTTGCGGATATCCAGTCCATTCTCGAGCGGCTGGTCAGCGGGCGGCATCGTCCTGATTCACTGGTGGTGACGGACCCGGCCTTTCGTGGTTCGCAACTGACAGCCGTTCTGGATGCCGCCAGCGCCAAGGGTATTGCGGTGCTGCGCGCCCCGGCCCTGACAGACCTCACTCCCGCCGAGCAGGTGCGCCTGCGCCCCATCCCCCTTGAAGACCTCCTGAACCGGCCGCAGGTCAGGCTGGATCGCGAAGGGATGGAAGGCATGATTGCAGGGCGGGTGGTGCTGGTTACAGGGGCGGGTGGCACCATCGGCTCCGAACTGGCGCGGCAGATTGCCGGTTTGCGGCCGAGCCGGCTGGTGCTGCTTGATCATGGGGAATTCGCCCTGTGGCAGATCAGTATGGAACTGTCGCAGACAGCCCCCGATATTGTGCGCGAAAGTCTGGTGGCGGATGTGCGTGATGCGGCCCGGCTGGATACGATCATGCGGAACACAGACCCGATCTGGTGTTCCATGCCGCAGCACTCAAACATGTGCCGATTGTCGAGGACAACCCGACCGAGGGGCTGCTGACCAATATTCACGGCACCCGCGTGGTGGCCGATACCGCCGCCCGGCATGGCGTGCGCGCCATGGTGGTGATTTCCACGGACAAAGCAGTCAATCCTTCCAGCCTGATGGGTGCATCCAAGCGTGCGGCGGAAATGTACTGTCAGGCTCTCGATATCAGCGCCCGGGCCTCGGGCGACCCCATGGCCATGCGCTGCATTACGGTGCGTTTTGGCAATGTGCTGGGGTCTACGGGGTCTGTTGTGCCGCTGTTTCGCCAGCAACTCGAACGCGGTGGTCCGCTGACCGTAACCCACCCCGATATGTGCCGCTATTTCATGACCGTGCCTGAGGCTGTGGGGCTGGTGCTGCAGGCCGCCGTGCGCGGCACGCAGGGGCTGGCTGGCTGGAATGGCGGCGGCAAGGTGGCGTCCGGCACGGACAGGCTGCTCGATAATGGCGGTATTTTCGTGCTGGATATGGGCGAGCCGGTGCGCATTGTCGATCTGGCTCGGCAGATGATCTACCTTGCCGGTCTGCGGCCTGACGAGGATGTGGCTATCCGTTTCACGGGCCTGCGTCCGGGCGAAAAACTGTTTGAGGAACTGTTCCACGGGCGCGAGGCCCCGGTACCCACCGATGCCTCCGGCCTACTGATGGCCACCCCCCGCGTGGTGGACCGCGAGGCCGTGACCCGCGCCGTGGAGGACATTACCCGCTACGCGCAACACAATGATGTAGAGGCAGCCCTGCGTATTCTGGCGTTGCTGGTGCCGGAGTTCGATCATAACCCCGAGGGCGAGGCCCGCACTGGCGCGCGGGACACCATGGCAGCACCCCCTGCTGGCGTGCAGTCCCTCGGTGCAGTAAAGGAAGCACAGGCCCGCCCATAGGGCACTCCGCAGGGCCGCGTCCGTTCTGGCCCGGTGGGTTGAACATGGCGTGAAAAACCGTTGAAAAGCCTGTGTATCAGGCAGGCCCGACACGGAGCCGGGTGCGGGCATGGGCGTCAGGATGGCGCATGGAAAAGGACATGGGTATGCGTAAGGAAACGGCGTTCATTATCGGGTTTGTGGCGTTTACGGTCAGCACGGCGGCGCTGATCTGGGGCGTGGCGCTGCCTAATTTCAAGCCGGTTTCATTTCCGCAGATCGCCAGCGGCACGCTGGATGTGGGGCCCATGCACCATACGCGCGCCCTGACGACGCAGGAAGTGGCAACGCTGAACGACTGGACGCACGCGCATTCCGGTGGCTGGGGGCCGCTGTATCGCACCCCGCCCTCATCAGGCGATGCCCATCTGCACCTGCGCGATGCCCAGAACAAGGAAGTGCTGGTGTTGACCCTGTGGACCGGCATTAGTGCCGCAGACTGGAACAACACCGTTTTTATGGAATCGCCTGACGGCAGCACGGTGCGCAGCGAGAGCTTTTCGGCTCAGGCATTTGCCCCGCTGCGGATGCTGGTAGATGGTTTTTCCTACCAGCATTCCGGTTATCCCTGAGCCTATAGAGGCTTCAGGCCGGGCGGTCCGTCGCATCAAAACGGAAGGGCTGCCCTGCGGGTTTGTCTGCCAGACTACCTTCCCACATGACCTGCTGGCCACGGATAACCGTGCCAATGGGCTGGCCCGTGATTTCTTCGCCCGTAAAGGGCGACCAGCCGCAGCGCGAGGCCAGCCAGTCTTCCTCGATCGTCCAGCGGGCTTTCAGGTCCACGACCGTGAAATCCGCATCATAACCCACGGCAATGCGGCCCTTGCGCACCAGCCCGAACAGCCTTTGCGGTCCGGCTGATGTCAGGTCCACCAGACGGCGCAGGCTCAGCCGGTGGTGGGCTACGTGGTTGAGCATCAGCGGCAGCAGTGTTTGCACACCCGGCATGCCGGAGGGCGAGGCCGGGTAGGCGCGGCCTTTGGCCTCAAGGCTGTGGGGGGCGTGGTCCGAGCCAATAACATCGGGCAGGCCCTGATGCAGCCAGTGCCAGAGCCCCTCGCGGTGTGCGGCGGAGCGAATGGGGGGGTTCATCTGGGCCAGCGTGCCAAGGCGGGGGTAGGCGTCCTCAGCGCTCATGGTCAGGTGCTGGGGGGTGAGCTCGCAACTGGCGATATCGCGGTTGGCGGCAATCAGCTCCAGTTCCGCCGGGGTGGTGACATGCAGGATATGCACGCGCCGCCCGGTTTTGCGGGCCAGTGCCAGAACGCGGCGGGTGGCGCGCAGGGCGGTTTCATCATCGCGCCAGACGGGGTGCGATGCCGCATCGCCTTCTACCCGCTCACCCAGACGTTCCTTCAGCCGGGCTTCATCTTCCGCATGGATGGCAACGCGCCGCTGGCCCGAGCGCAGCACCCGCTCCAGCATTGCATCCTCGGAGACCAGAAGATTCCCGGTGGAAGAGCCCATGAACACCTTGATACCCGCCGTGCCGGGCAGTTGTTCGAGCGTGCCGCATTCATCTGCGTTATCGGAGGTGGCGCCCACGTAAAAGGCGTGCTCGCACCACATACGGCCTTGTGCGCGGGCCAGCTTGTCGGCCACGGCCTCGGGGGTGGAGGTGGTAGGTTTGGTGTTGGGCATTTCAAACACGCCCGTTACCCCACCCAGCACGGCGGCGCGGCTGCCGGTGGCGAGGTCTTCGTTTTCCTCGGCACCCGGTTCGCGGAAATGCACCTGTGTGTCGATCACGCCGGGCAGAATGGTCAGGCCCGTGCAGTCGATGGTGCGTGCGGCCGGGGCTTCCCCCCCGATAGCGCTGACAAGACCATCGCGCACATAAAGCGTGGTGTTGACCGTGCCATCGGGCAGAACAACGGAACCGTTTCTGAGCGCCAGATCATGAGGGCCGGAAGAGGAGGCGTGAAGGCCATGGGGCTTGTGTCCTTTCGCAGTCGCGTGGGCGCAGGCGGGAGAAGGCTGGGGGAGTGGTGCGCCCTTGTGCGGGCGCGCCCGATCAGGGGGTATGCGGTGTTTCGCGTGTGCGGGTACGCAGCGTCACCAGTTCCTCGGCTGAGGTGGGGTGAATGCCGATCGTGCGGTCAAAATCGGCTTTTGTCAGTTTCGCGGTCACGGCAATGGCTACGGCCTGGAGCATTTCCGGGGCGTCATCGCCCAGAATATGCGCGCCCACCACTACCTGACTGGCCTGATCCACCACCAGTTTCATGACCGTTTTACGCTCGCGCCGCCCGCCCAGCGTATGCCGCATGGGGGTAAAGCGCGTCAGATAAATATCCACTGCCCCCGTGCGGGCGGCTTCTTCTTCCGTCAGGCCCGTGCAGGCCAGTGGCGGGGAAAAGAAAACGGCCTTGGGTGTGGTCGCGAAATCCCACTCGCGGGGCGGGGCCTTGCCAAAAAGCTGGTCGGCCAGAGTATGCCCTTCGGCAATGGCAACGGGGGTAAGGTTGATCCGGTCCGTGACATCGCCAATGGCGTAAATGCCGGGGCAGGAGGTCTCGCCCAGACCGTCCACTACAATCCGTCCGTTCTGCGCGGTTTTGATACCCGCCTGTTCCAGCCCGAGCGCTGCTGTCTTGGGGTGGCGTCCGGTGGCCAGAAACACGCAGTCCACCCGCAGGGTCTCGCCCGTGTTCAGGCGCAGGAGCAGGTCCGTGCCGTCGCGCGTCAGGCTTTCGGGGCTGGCGTTGCGGTGCTGGGTGATGCCGCGCACCGTAATGGCATCGGCCAGAGCCGTGCGCATGTCTTCATCAAAGCCGCGCAGGGGCAGGTCGTGGCGGTAGATCAGCTCGGCCTGAGCGCCAAGTCCGGCAAAAATTCCCGCGAACTCAATGCCGATATAACCCGCACCAATCAGCGCAACCCGGTCGGGGCGTTGGGGCAGGGCAAAGGCCTCGTCCGAGGTAATGGCCAGTTCTACACCGGGGAAAGAGGGCCGCGTTGGGGTGGAGCCGGTGGCAATAACAATGCGCTCTGCCGTGATATCCTGCGTGGGAGCATCGGGGGCGAGGGCTGTGGGGGTAATGCGCACGCTGCGCGGGCCGGTCAGGCTGGCATGGCCGGTAAACAGCGTAACCCCGGCTTTTTCCAGCATGGAAACATAAATGCCGTTCAGACGCGTAATTTCGCGGTCTTTCGCGGCCATGAGGGTGGGCCAGTCATGGGTGCCACGCTGGGTGTTCCAGCCAAAGCCATGGCTGTCGTCCACGAGGTCACCAAACTCGCTGGCCTGCACCATCAGCTTTTTGGGTACGCAGCCGAGGTTGACGCAGGTGCCGCCCCAGTGGCGGCTTTCCACTACGGCTACGCGCGCGCCATGGCTGGCGGCGATTCGCGCGCAGCGAACCCCGCCGGAGCCGGCACCTATGACAAGAAGGTCGAAGTCATGGGCCATGGATGTGCTCCTTTGCGGGGTTCTGGTGTGATGTGGGGCTTTTAGCGTTCAGCGAAAGCCTTTTCCACCACATACGCGCCGGGGGTGGACATATTGCCCTCATCAAAGCCGCGTGCGCGCAGCAGAGCTTCGGTATCGGCCAGCATTTCCGGCGAACCGCAGATCATCACACGGTCATGCTCGGGGTCGAGTGCGGGGATACCCAGATCTTCGAAGATCTTGCCGCTTTCGATCAGCTTGGTGATACGGTCGGTCACGGCAAAGCTTTCGCGCGTAACGGCGGGGTAATACAGCAGCTTGCCCGAGACATCCTCACCCAGGAACTCGTGCTGGGGCAGTTCGTGGCGGATGTGGTTGGCATAAGCCAGCTCGCCCGAAATACGCACGGTATGGCTCAGGATCACGTGCTCGTAACGCTCATAGCATTCCGGGTCCTTGATCAGGCTCATGAACGGCGCAAGGCCGGTGCCGGTGGACAGGAAATACAGGTTACGGCCGGGGCGCAGGTTATCGAGCAGCAGCGTGCCGGTGGGCTTGCGGCCGATCAGCACCGTATCGCCCACCTTGACGTGGCGCAGGCGCGAGGTCAGCGGGCCATCGGGCACGGCAATGGAGAGAAACTCCATTTCATCGGCGTAGTTGGGCGAGGCAATGGAATAGGCGCGCAGCAGCGGCTTGCCGTCCACCTCGATGCCGATCATGGCGAACTGGCCATTCTCGAAACGCAGGCCCGGATCACGGGTGGTGGTGAAGCTGAACAGGCGGTCTGTCCAGTGGTGCACGGTCAGCACCTTGGCCGGATACAGGTGGCCATATTCTTTCGTGGGCGGGGCGAGGTGCCATACGCCGTCCTGGCCTTCGACCGGCAGCAGGCTGCTGGGCACGTCAGAGGCGGACACGAGGGGGAGAGTGCCGGTTTCGAGAATGGTTTCAGACATGGGCCGCTTTGTACTCCGCTTGCAGCAGATCGGTTCTGGGTATGGATACCGGGCGCGAAGCCGTTGTCGGGGGCTGTGCCCCGGTTCGGCCCGCGCGGGGCATCTGGATACAGTGGAGGCGTTTTTAAGGGGCGGGGGCGGCCAACGCCAGTGCAAAATCATCATCAGACGTGTTCGCGCCCGGCAGAACGCCCGTAAATCTGTAATTTTTTGTGTCGGTCGGGTGTAGCACATTGTCGGCGCGGGCCTGATGCCGCACAAGGTAGGCATGGTATCAGATCATTCCGCCTCCCCCGCCCGCGACGCCCTTGCCACTGCCATGGCGCGTACCGGCCTCTCCCCCGAACCTAGGAGGAAACGGAAGTCCTGCGCCGGCTCGCCCGCGCGCTGGAGCCGGGCCAGCGCAGCGTGGAGGATGAAACCTACCGCCATGTGCTATGCCTCGTGCGGCGCAAGAAATGGGTCTCGCGCCTGCTGGACAAGACGCGCCGCAGCGGGCGGATATGGATCACCCGTGAGGAAATAGAAGACGCCTGCGCCACGGTGGAAGACCCGCAGGCTGATGACCAGACGCTGGAACGCGCGCTGGACCCCGTGGCGCAGGCCCGCCTGCGCAGCTACGGGGCCACGCCCCGTGCGGCGTTCGAATCCGTGCAGGCTGATCTGGTGGATACCGGGCGCGTGCCCTCTCCCGCCCAGACAGACCTGCTGCTTATGGCCGTGGCGGTGGCCTTTGGCCTGTCGGCGGATGATCCGTTCCTGACGATCACCCGGCAGGAGGAAAGCCGCAGGCAGGATGCGGCCAGCAAGATCGAGAAAGCGGGCCGCCGCCTGCGCGAGCAGGAAGAAGGACAGCTCCGCGCGTGGGAAGAGAGCCTTGTACCGTTCAGCGAGGTGCCGCGTCTGCTGCACTGCTCCGGGCGTGAGGCCCTGCGCTGGATTGCCGAGAATCGGCTGCCCGTTGCCCGTAAGATAAGTGAGCAGGGTGGGCGTGAGCGCTGGGAGTTCGACCCACAGGTGCTTGTTGCCCTGCGTGGCAAGCTGAATGAATGGCGCCGGGGCAGCCGCCCGGAAGAAGGGGGCGTACCCGGCCGAGGCCCCGCCAACCAGCCCGCGCCGGATATGGGGCGCAAGGTGGCCAATGCGGTGATCGCGCGGGTGGCGGCGCTTGACCGCTATGCTGCGCATTTTCGCACCGCCCGAGCGCTCCAGCGCCGTATTACGCTGGTGACAGGCCCCACCAATAGCGGCAAATCCTATACCGCGCTCAATGCGCTGGCACAGGCTGAAAGCGGGCTGGCCCTCGCCCCTCTGCGGCTTCTGGCCCATGAATTCCGCGAAGCACTGGCCTCGCGCGGGGTGGAGGCATCGCTTTCCACCGGCGAGGAGCGCCTGATCGTACCCGGTAGCCGGCATCTGGCCGCCACGGTGGAAATGTGCCCGTTCTACAGCCCGGTTGATGTGGCGGTGATCGACGAGGCGCAGATGCTGTTCGATACCGACCGCGGGGCCGCATGGACCGCCGCCATTATGGGTGTGCCCGCGCGACATCTGTACGTGCTGGGCGCGCCGGACTGCATTCCCATGGTGCGGCGTATCGCCGAGTTGTGTGGAGACCCGCTGGATGAAATTTCGCTCGAACGCAAAAGCCCGCTCCGGGCGGCGTCACAGCCGGTCAGGCTGGCCGATCTGGGCTCGGGCGATGCAATCATCGCTTTTTCCCGCCGCGAGGTGCTGGACCTGCGGGCCGCGCTCATGCAGCACGGCAAGCGGGTTGCAGTTGTATATGGTGCGCTCAGCCCCGAGGTGCGCCGGGCCGAGGCGCAGCGCTTCAACTCCGGTCAGGCGGATATTCTGGTGGCTACAGACGCCATCGGCATGGGGCTTAACCTGTCCATCAAGCGCGTGGTGTTTGCTTCGCTCAAGAAATATGACGGCCGCCAGACGCGCGACCTGAGCGTGCAGGAAGTCAAGCAGATCGGCGGTCGGGCCGGGCGCTTTGGCAAGCATGAAACGGGTGTAGTGGCCGTGCTGGCGGGGGCGGGTAGTCCGCATTTCGTGCGCCGCCAGCTTGAGGCCGACCCGGAACAGCCTGAAGACCTGCGGCCTTTCGTGCAGCCGGATGTGGATATCGTAAAGGCTGTGGCCACGGAAATCGGCTCGCAGAGCCTGTATGGCGTGCTGTCGCGTATTCACCGCGCCGTTCTGCGTAAGGATGACCCCAATTACCGCCTGTCGGACATGGAGCAGGCTTTTGCCATTGCCTCGGCACTGGAAGGGTGGATGCGCTCGACCTGCCCACGCGCTGGGCTTACGCCATGTGCCCGGTGGATGACCGCGATAACGGCATACGGCGTCTGGTGGGCTGGGCGGCGGACCATGCGGCCGGGCGGCG